>JAYZBT010000444.1:0-4357 GCA_036338615.1 Gemmatimonadota bacterium | reverse complement strand
GCTCGCGACGCTGTAGCGCCTCGTACTTGGTGCGCAGATCATAGAAAGATCCGTGGGAGGCCACGAAGACATCGACGGGCATCGCGCGCGCCTTGGCGAACGTAGCTCGGTAGTCGTCCGCGATGTCCGGGTAGTTCGGATTGTCGACCAGCACATAATTGGCGTTCACGCCGAAGCTGCAGACGATCAGCGCACTGTATGTCTGTCCGCCCTCCTCGAGCTGCATACTCCAACTCGTGCACCCGCGGGTATGGCCCGGCGTGCGGTGGGCGACGAGGGTCGTTCCACCGAGCGTGACTTCCTCTCCATCGTGAAGGACGCGGTCGATCGGGGTGTCACCGGCGCCCCGATTCATGCGCTGCCACCCGGCGACGTCCTCCTCCATGATCATGATCTGGGCGCCGATGCGCTCCCGCAGAAAAACGTCGGCGGCCTGGTGATCTCCGTGCGCGTGGCTTCCCAGAATGATCTCGACGTCGTCCAGGTCGAACCCCAATGCGTCGATGCTCTGCTCGATGAGGGGAATCGTTCGCTCGAAGTCGGTATTGATGAGGATGTGCCCCTCGGGCGTGGTGATCAGAAACGAGCCCAGGCCCCCGGTGCCCACGAAGTAGAGGTTATCCATCACCTGATGCGCCGGGAACGGATCGTCCCATCCGTTCTGGGACGAAGCGGGAGCCGGGGCGGCCGCGAGGACAGCCGCCGCCAGAATGAGTTTACGCATGTGATCCTCCATGGTCCGTTGGGACACTACGAAGGGCAAAGTACCACGCTCAAGGCCGGAACGAACACAGCCCACCGGCCTGGTTCGTCCCCGCGACCACGACTCTGCGAAATCCGAGCTCGCCGAGGTGTCTGCGCACGGGCTCGTCCGGGTAGAGTCCGCACTCGACTTCCGAGCCGTCCGGGACGTTGAACCAAACCGCGATGTGGCCCACGCCCCGCGTCTCGACGAGGACGTCGGGGTCGAGGTCCGACAACGCCGACACGTACGCTGCGCGAGCCGCCTCGGCGGCCAGTACCTCATCGGGTGTGGGCGCCGTATCCACCAACAGGGTCGCGCCAATGAGCGCGAGCACGCTGCCGATCAAAACGGTCCCGGGCGTCGACCAGGACGAATATCGCCGCAAAGTCGAAGAAAGCCCTCCCGCCAGCACGATGAAGAGCCCCGTCTGCACGTCGCCACCCACAGTCATCACGGGGCCGCCGACCAGCAGAGCGATCAAGAACATGATATCCGCCAGCGACTTCTGCTTCTGGATCTTCGTTCGGCCGACCTTGGCCAACCGTCTAACGTCCTCGACCACATCGTTGAGCAACCGGCCACAACCTCGGCACTTGTTCGGCCGTCCCTTGTACGGTTGGCTGCAAGCAGTGCAGGTACCGGAGTCGAGGCTGTTCCGAGCGCGCGCGGGCATACGGATAGGATAGCGGAGGCCTCTACAGGCCGGGCGGTTTCCGCCCTTTGCGCACTATGCGCCCGGTGCGTCTCCGGCCTCGATGCGCCGTACGATCAAGCCCTGGAGGGTGCCCACCAGACCGGTCGAGGCCAAGTAGAGCCCGAAGCCCGCAGAGAACATGAGCGCCATCACCCCCCCGCTGATCACCGGCACCGCAAACGCCCAGTTGGGCTGGGCCTGCGATGCGCCCGCCGCGGTGCTCAAGCCCATGAGACTCATGGCCAGGACCGCCACGCCCACATCGGGTCGCGAGAGATTGGCGATCCACAGGAACGGTTGGCCGGCACCGGGTTGAGCCAGAGCAGCCCGCACCGCCTGAAAGAGACCCAAGAAGACCGGGGTCTGGGCGAGACCGCCCTTCAAGAGTCCCACATCCAAGGGCCTCACACCTTCGCTCTCGTAGACGGCCACCGACTCCTTCATCAGGCGCTGCGGATCTTTCGCCCAACGCGCGCGC
Source organism: Gemmatimonadota bacterium (assembly GCA_036338615.1). Taxonomy (GTDB): domain Bacteria; phylum Gemmatimonadota; class Gemmatimonadetes; order Longimicrobiales; family Gaopeijiaceae; genus UBA1138. Next base: position 2,440 of record JAYZBT010000444.1, on the reverse strand, counting down.
ACTCCCTCGAGCTGCGGCCGGATCTTTTGCAAGCTGCGCGCCTGCGCTCGGGCCCGTAGAGCGAGACGCACCGTGACCGGGAGTAAGGCGACTCGCGCGAGCAAGGAAAACGTCACGATCGCGGAGGCGAGCTGGCCGCCATAGAACTGCGTCAGCCAAAAGAGACTCACCTGGAAGATCTCCAAGACCCCGCCCCACAGAGCCGTCATCTGCGACCTCCTCCTCGGTGATGCCTCGGCAGCGTATCGGTTGGGCGTACTACGGTGCTACGCCCCGTCTCCTTCAGACCAGTCGCCAGGAGAGCGCCGCGGTCAACTCGCCGACATCCGCAAACCCTGCAGCGACGGCGTCCGACTCCGTGAGATCGTGCAAAGCGACCGCGTCGACCCCCTCGATCGCCAACTGCCCGACGGACGTGAGCAGCGTTCCGCCAGCCTTCACCGTGGGTCGTTTCCACCTGCGGAACGCGAGCGTGATGCGACCCTCAACGATCCCGCGCAGGGTCTCCTGCTTGAGCAGCAACGTAGAATCTCAGCGGGACGGCCAGGTCGCCTCCGCTCGCGAGCAGCTACCGCTGTCTGTCGTAGATCGCGTGGGTGACGCGCGTGATCTTCCCGTCCTCGTCGAGGCGTATGTACTCGTTGCTGATGCTGTTGCCGTCCTCCGAGAGCGTGTTGATGATCACCTGATAGACGCGGCCGTCCCGTCGATTGGAGATTCGTGTCACCCGGTCATTCACGACCTCGACGGCCGTCTCGGAGTTCTGCTGACCCGTGACGGGCAAGAACTCGCCGTCGAACATGGTGGCATACCCCCACTCGTTGCTCTCCCCATTACGGTTGGTCGACGCCACCGTGATGCGCATGCCGCTGCCCATGTAGGCCTCATAGGTCATGATATTGATCTGCGGCGGCGGGGCGTCGGACCTGAGCTTCCACACACCGAAGCGTGGGTTGTCCTGGGCGGCCGCATCGACCGAGGGGATCGCCATGGCGGCGAGTGCCAAGAGGCTCAGCATGAAGGTCCGTTTGAGCATGTGCGAGACTCCTGTCAGGTGTCTACAGCGCCGGAGCGCGGTGGCTTGGACGAGCGAGCGAATCGACCATCATGCAGGCGCGACCGCCATTGCGCGAGGCCTCAGTCGCGGAAGTATCCGAATTGCTCGCCAGCCTTCAGCTCCGCTCTGCGCGCGATCCCGACCGTGCCCGGCGCGAACGTCCCGCCGAGGAAGCCGGTGACGAGCATCGCCTGGACAGCGGCGGAGCCCAGGAGACCCCAGAGCGCCACGTGTCGGGCTTCACGATCCCGATGACTACGCCGATTCCAGCTCCTATGCCCGCCCAGAGAGCGCCCCACGTAACGCCAACCCCGATGAGGCCTCTAAGCCTGCGAAACAGTGTTCCATTCCCACCTAAGGTCATGATTAGGGATCGACGAACCTCGATCCACACGCGCTGGTCCAACCCCTCTCACAGGCGATGGCATACAAAGCCGCCGGATCGCGTTCACGAACCGGTCCCTTGCTACCCCGCAACACGATCGGTAGATCGCCCGGCGTCAATCCGGCGCTCACGAGCGACGTCGAACCCCCTTCCACACGGGCGGTATTCTCGCAGGCGGCAGGAAAACCCAGGTTGCAGCCATAACGAAAAACGCTCCGAGCTTCCTGTGGGTCCTGCATCTCCACCGCAAGCAAAATGCCCAGCTCGTTGCACGACCAACCGGCCCCCCGTTCGCACAGATTCTGTTGCTGCACGGCGAGATAGTCGCACGCACGATCCGACCCCTCCGCGCACGTCGTCTGCCAGAACGGGACCCACTGCCCTCGATGCTCATCTCCGACACCATCGGCAGTGGCGAAAGCGATGAATATCACCCCCCATAATCCGACAGACGCAACCCTACGTTGGGTTGCACTGAGCGCCGTCCCCACCCTCTCCAGGCTCAGCGTCTTGAGCGGACCCGTGGTCACGGATCGATCGATCATCTGAATCAGCAGGTTCAGAATCGGGACCGGTAGCAGCTTGTCGTAGAACGTCGGCGCATCCATCAGCCTCAGGACCCCGAACAGGGCGATCGTGGCCATCCCGTAGAGCACGCCATAAATGACGCGTCCGGACTCCGTCCGCGGCGCCGTCGACGGGTCGGTGACGAGCAACGTCATCCCCACGAATACGGCGATCGGGATGTATGAATCGAAGAAGAGGTAGGTGCCCGTCGCCGCGAAGTAGGCGAGGCCGAACATATACGTCGTTACCGCTGCCGCGAGCGTCATCGTAGTGACGCCGAAGAGCAACATGCCGGGCAGAGCGACCAGGAAGATCAGCACATGCATGTGCGGCGGATTGAACAACGTCGTCGCGATCTCGATGCCGAGCGTGGTGTCGGTCGTGCCGGTCAGGATCAGCACGAGGGAGAACACCGCGAGCGGAAACGACGA
>JAYZBT010000443.1:0-15989 GCA_036338615.1 Gemmatimonadota bacterium | reverse complement strand
CGGAGCCTACATGAATCGGGTTCGCATGACACAAGTGACCGCGTTGATCATTCATGCGGTCGGGGCGGGGCACCGTTACGGTTTCAACGTGGTGGATGCCACTGGGCTGGCGAGCGGAACCGTGTACCCGGCGCTCAGGCGGCTCGAAGATGCTCGACTCCTCCGTGGAAAGTGGGAAGACGCCCCGGCCGCCCATCGCGGTGGTCGGCCCCAGCGCCGCCTCTACGAGCTCACCGCCGCCGGCCAGCTGTCGCTGGAGGAGGCGGCAGAAAAGCTCTCCAGCGCGCACGCTTTCTTGCTTGCCACGCCGCCGGCGCGGGAAGCGTGAGCGTGATGAAGGCACGCGGCCCCCGCTTGGTCATCGCCGTGGTCGTGTTGGCGAGTCGGTTGGTGCCGCGATCGGCTCGCCACGGCTGGCGCCTCGAGTGGGAGGGCGAGCTGCATGGCCGTTGGGAAGAGCTGGCTGCGAGGGCCGACCGCAACCTACGAAGTCGGTTGGATCTGCTGTTGCGAGCGAGTGGAAGCTTGGTGGACGCACTGTTTTATAAAGACGGGGGGTGGACGATGGAGGGTTTGGTCCAGGACGTATCGATCGCGATCGGCGTCGTCGAGACGCGCGACGGCTTCCTGGCCCAATCGCTGTCGGCCAAGAGCTTTCGGACCGGCCTGATGACCGCGTTCGCGTTGGCAGCACTGTTAGTCGCCGTGCTCGGCATCGCCGGGGTGATGGCCTATTCGGTGTCTCGCCGCACCCGAGAGATGGGCGTGCGCCTCTCACTGGGCGCGGAGCCCACGGACGTTCGGGGGCTGGTGCTGCGGGAAGGCGTGCGGCCGATTTTCATCGGCGTCGCTCTCGGGGTCACGGTCGCGCTGGCTTTCGCGCGAGTGCTAACAACGCTCGTCTTCGAGGTCGGCGTTCGGGATCCCGGCGTCTACCTGGCCGTGGCTTCGTTCCTCACCGTCGCCACGCTGACCGCGTGTTATGTGCCGGCGAATCGAGCGTCCAGGATCGATCCGGTTTTGGCGCTTTTGAGCGAGTAGGGCTCGGCGTGGCGGGTGTTCCTGCGAGGCGATAGGGCACCTGCGTGACCCTCCGGGGTCAACGAAGCGGGCAACCTAGCAAGTTGCCCGCTTCGCCCGTTGGGCACACTCGTGGTCTTCCTCCGAGGAGCATCTCCCGTGGCCAAAGCGCCCTCCACAATGCCTGCGCTCGGAACGCCGCCGGCGGATTTCACACTGCCCGAACCGGCGACCGGCAAGACGGTGTCACTCGATGACCTGGCGGGGTCCTCTGCGCTGGTCGTGGCCTTTCTGTCGAATCACTGTCCGTTCGTGAAGCATCTGGCGGACGAGTTTGCCGCGTTCGCCGAACAGTATCAGGCGCGTGGCGTGGCGGTGGTGGGCATCTGCGCCAACGACGTCGGCAACTATCCGGACGACAGCCCGGAGAAGATGGCCGAGGAGGTTGGGATCCGAGGGTACACGTTCCCGTACCTCTTCGATGAATCGCAGGAGATCGCCAAGGCCTACGGGGCCGCGTGCACCCCCGACTTCTTCCTGTACGGCGGCGATCTGAAGCTTGCCTATCGCGGACAGTTCGACGCGAGCCGACCGTCCCTCGATGGACCCGTCACGGGGGCGGACCTGAGGGCCGCGTGTGATGCCCTGTTGGCCGGCGATGCGCCGGCAGCCGTGCAACTGCCCAGCGTCGGATGCAGCATCAAGTGGAAGCAGGGGAACGCTCCAGCCTGGGTCGGCTGAGGCTGACCGCGCTCCTGTAAACGAAGACGCCACCGAGCGTACTGCTCGGTGGCGTCTGAACTGTCGCAGCCCGGCGCGAGAGCCGGGTACGGCGCGAACAGCGAATTACATCATCGGTTCGGCTTCTAGGAGCCGCTCCGGCGATCGCTTGCCCATGCCAGGCTGGACAGGTTACTAGGATGAGACAAGGATCACCTCCTGTTTTCGGGTTTGACATCAGGCGGAACACCGACGGGCTCACGGCCCGCAGTCCTCAATCGGTGACTCTCTGAGACGCCAGTCAAGGCCCAGATCGAATCAATCAAAGTCGATCGACGCCATCATACGAAATGACTTTCCGGAGTGCAAGTACGTCTTGTACGAGGGGTAGGGGGTTGGGAAGACGATGATACGATATACCGTGCCGCGGGCGCTTCTCGCGTGCGCGTGCTCAGTGGCTGATCAGGCGTCCTTGTACGCTCGCCTCATCAGCCACACGCTCACGGCGATCGCGATGGAGATCCAGATGAGCCCCCATATCGTGGTGCTCACCCCTGTGATCTCGGACAGCATCGCGGCGTCCGACCGAATATTCGGTCGGTCGAAGACGTCGCTCTTGATGTCGAGGATGGCATAGAGCGCGCTCGTGAGACCGAGCGTCAAGAGCAGCCCGCGATTGACCGCCGAGCCCATCTGTTTGGATACGAAGATCATCGTGAGCCCGAACGCGATTCCGAAGATCATCCCGAACCCGCCGCGCACGAAGAACACGGTCAAGGCCACGACCATCGCCCCGATGAATCCGTTCACCCAGCTCGTCTTCACCTTGTCGGAGCGCGCGGCGGAGAACATCGCCCCACCCCAGAGCAAGCTGCCGAGGTAGCCGGCGGACAGAGTGATGAAGGCATTGCCGCCAAAGCAGTGGCAGGCGCCACCTTGGCGCGAGTCGAGCGTGATCTTCTCGATGCCGCCGCCCGTCGCGACGGAAGCGATCGCGTGGCTGATCTCGTGCAGCAATACCACGAAGATCTTGAGCGGATACACGAGGCTCGTGTCCCAGAAGAACCACAATGCCGCGAAGAACGCCGTGAATCCGACGATGAAGCGGAGCTTGCCGCCCGAGCTTTCAGTCATGCGCGCCTACTGTTGGAGGGCTCAAACAGTGAGATACCTCTGCATGCCCTACGGTTGCAGCCGGGGGTTTTGTTCCATCCCGCCGCGCAGCCTGAAAGCCTACCGCCTACACTCACCTCCCGGTCGTCGCTGACGTGATCGGGTAGCGCGCCCGCAAGACGTCGGCGTACTCAGCCAACTCGGTACGCGTGATGTGGGCGTTCTGTGCCGAGTTGGCCAGTGCCGCGAGCGCCGCCGTCGCGATCTCGGTCGCAGACATTCCGTACCGGAAGCCAAGGGTGGAGGCCCAACGGTAGCTCAGGCCGTCCCAGGTGTGCATCAGGCCGGTGTGTCCTGCTTCAGGTACATGGAGTCCACGGCGGTGCGCTTCGGCGAGTGCCTCCGCGCGGCGAGCGTCCGAGTCCGGACCGACCATGTGGTCGAGCCACTGCGTGAGCACGGCGTCGGGGTCCTCGAGTCGGTCGGCGATCTGCCCCGCGACCACGTTGCGACCCTCCTCGAAGGACACTACCCGGCGCTGGTCGAGCCGCAAGATGTGGAAGCCGTATTGCGTCTCTGTGACAGGACTGATCCCGCCAGGCTCGAGCAGGAGCGCCGCCGCCCAGAATTCATCGACCCAGGAGCCTTCTCGACCCGGAGCCAGTAGGCCTTGGCGCCCTTCCGCTCCTGGCTCCTCGGAAAGACGCGCCGCTGTCTCGGCGAAGTCCGCCCCGCTCCGCAGGAGCTCCATCGCCTGCGCAGCCTTCGCTTCTGCCGCGGCTCTGTGCTCCGCGGAGCGCCAACGTTCACTGAAGAAGAGGATGTGGCGGATTGTGAGTTCCCACTCGGGATCGGTCAGGTACTGGGCGTGAAGGACATCGTCTCCGATGAGATTCTTCTCGAGCGTCACGTCGTCGGCCAGAATCTCGATGAGAAGGTCCTCCACCCATGCCTCGACGATGGGCTCCCCGAGTTCGGTCGAAGAGTCCGCGACGGCTAGGCCGAACGCGGTGAGCTGCGCGAGCGTCTCTCGGTGGGCCGGGGATACGCCCAAGAGGTCGTCTTCGGAGAAGACCACCGGACCGACCGCCAGGGCCGGAGGAGCGGCGTCCGCGCACGCCAAGGCGAGGCACGCCACGACCAATATCGATGTTCGCATGGGGCTCAAGGTGGGGCTGGGGCTGGCCCGGTGCCACCTTATCGGGTGTCTGCGACGCGAATTTCGTGCCGCGCGCACCGGGCGCGGGGCCCCTAGATTGTGCCCTGCCGAGCGGGTAACCCCAGCATGAGGTAGAGGTCACATGAGCGCGTTGAAGGAACGAGTAGCGCTGGTCACGGGAGCCAGCCGTGGCATCGGCGCGGCGACGGCCCGGCTTCTGTCACAGGCCGGGGCGCAGGTCATCATCACCCACCGTGACAGCGCAGGCGACGCGCAGGAGGTACTCGGCAGCCTGACCGGCGATGGTCACCGCCTCGTTCAGGTGTCCGCGGCCGATTCGGACGGATTGAGGGCGGCCGCGGCGGTTGTCGCCGAGAGCGAAGGCCGTCTCGACATCCTCGTGAACAACGCCGCCATGAGCCGCGTGGTGCCGCACGCCGATCTCGACGCACTCGATGACGAGCTCTTCGACGCCATCCTTCAGACCAACGTTCGAGGGGCGTTCGCGACGGTGCGCGCGTTTCGCGCGCTGCTGGCCGCGGGAGAGGGTGGCCTGATCGTGAACATCTCCTCGCTAGCGGCTAAGATGGCCAACGGGAGCAACATCGCCTACTGCGCGTCCAAGGCCGCGATGGACAACATGACGATGTCGCTTGCACGGGCGCTCGCGCCCGAGATTCGCGTCTTTTCGGTCGCGCCTGGCCTCGTGGACACCGAGTTCACAAGGGCGTGGGCTCCGGAGGTGCGGAGGCGATACATCGAGCAGTCGCCCATGGGAAGACTCCCCGACCCGGAGGACATCGCTCAGGCCGTGCTTGCGTTGGCGACAGGCCTGCCCATGACGACCGGCGTCGTGGTCCCGGTGGATGGCGGCCGTCCACTGGGGGCTCCCAGGGAGCCCCGCAAGCGGGACGGGCAACGCCCATGAAGCGTCCGAGGGTGGCCGCGGCGCTCCTGACCGGCGCTCTACTTTCCGCCAGTCCGTACTTGTCCGCGCAGACGGTCCAGTCGGCCGCGTGGCCCACTATTTCTTGGTCCCAGTCGACCCTGCAGGAGCAGGGCATGGATCCGACCGCCCTGCAGGCGCTGCTCGGCAATCTCGAGTCGCGCCAGTTCGGCTACGTCGACCGGCTGTTGGTGATCCGGAACGGCTATGTCGTCGTCAACGAGCGCTTCGACAACGACTATCGCAGAATCAGCAGAGGTCAGCGAGGGCCGCTCGGTTGTGGGACGGATGCGTGTCGAGACGACTCCGAGATTCATCCCTACAACTACCTGCACCCCGATCTGCACCCGTACTACCGTGGTCGCGACGTGCACTCGTTGCAGTCGGTGACGAAGTCTGTGGCTGCCACCGTGCTCGGGGCTGCGATCCACAACGGTGCGATCGCGAGTGTCGAGGCGCCGCTGCTCTCGTTCTTCGACGACTACGACCTGAGCGGAGTCGATCCGCGGCTGCGCGGGGCGACTCTGGACGACCTGATGACGATGCGATCGGGCATCGAGTGGCACGAATCGGATCGTCCTTTCGACGACACGAACACGACGATTCAACTGGAACACAGCGCCGACTGGATCCAGTTTACGCTGGATCAACCGATGGACGCGGTGCCGGGCGCCAAGTGGGCTTACAATTCCGGCGGAAGCCACCTGATGTCGGGCGTCGTGCGCGACGCGACGGGCGTGCATCTCAACGAGTACGCAGAAGAACATCTCTTCGGGCCACTCGGCATCGACGACTACCACTGGAAGACGTCGCCGCGAGGTTTCGTCGATACGGAGGGGGGGCTCTACCTGAAGGCCGAGCAACTCGCGAAGGTCGGCCACTTATATCTCAACGACGGTGTGTGGGACGGCGATCGTCTCTTGCCGGAGGGCTGGGTCGAGGCGGCGACGGACCGGCACGTCGACGGCGTGAACCCCCAAGGGTGGGGCTACGGGTATCAGTGGTGGCGGCCCGATACCTCGGGGGTCGAAGTCTGGGCTGGGCTGGGCTTCGGCGGGCAGTACCTGCTGGTCCTGCCCGAGTACGGCGTGATTGGGGTCATCAATAGCTGGAACGTCTTCCCTGAACGCTTCCCGGGCGTGCTACGCCCGTTTCTGATGGGGCTGATCGAGTCCGTGCTGTAGTGGGCCGGACCCTCGATCTGACCTGACGCACGAGTCGCCCTGGAAGCGGCGTTGGACAGTGGGAATGCGACGCCCGGTGTCCCAACGAACCTCGTGATGGAACTTGGGCAGTTGGGCGCACTCGATGGAGTCCAGACGATCCTCGATGTTGTCGATCCGGGTCCGGACCTAGCCCTGAGTCTCGGCCGCGCCGGCGTTCTTGCGTCCGATTAACTCTCGCATCCTCGGTGCGAGGAACATGCGCACTGAGAAGCCGACGGCGATCGTCAGCACAGAGAGTCCCATCAGGGCCATCATCACCGATTCAGCAGATGCTCGAACGTCCATCGATTCATCCTGTAGGTGTTTGAGCTCGCTCGTTCGCGGCGGTCGTCCTTCTCGTAGCTCACTGCGCCGTACGCTCACGAAACGACGCTGGTTTCGCGGCTCGGAACCGGATCTCGCGCGCAGGGGTTGAACGTCCGGTACCCTCGCCCACACTTTCTGGTCGTGACTCTCTACGCTCTTCTGCAGATCGAACCCGCCGGCGGTCTCTCCGAGGCGCTCTCTCAGAGCCCTTTGGTGGCGCTCGGCGTACTTTTCGGCGCGGGAGTACTCACCAGCCTCACGCCGTGCGTCTACCCGATGATCCCGATCACGGCGGCGGTGATCGCGGGCACCAGCCGGGAGGATCAACCGAAGTCACGGACGGTCGGCCTGACGCTGACGTACGCGGTGGGGCTGGCCACCCTCTACGCGATGCTCGGGGCCATCGCAGGTCTTTCTGGTCAGATCTTCGGGACCGTGAGCGCCAATCCGTGGGCGCTGTTCGCGATCGGGAACATGCTGGTCCTGTTCGCGCTGACGATGCTCGACGTCCTGCCCGTGCCCGTGCCCCGTCGGCTTCTGGAATACGCGAGCCGAAGCGGCGGCGGATCGTATGGCGCGGTCTTCGGAATGGGGGCGATGTCCGGCGTGGTGGCGGCCCCGTGCGGAGCGCCGGTGTTCGCGGTCGTGCTCACATGGGTAGCGGCGACCGAAGCCGGGCTCATGGGGTTCGTTTATCTGTTCGTATTCTCGCTCGGCATGACGTCGCTACTGGTTGCCGTCGGCCTCTTTTCGGGAACCCTGGCGCTTCTACCGCGTTCAGGAGTATGGATGGTGTGGATCAAGCGCGGCGCCGCTGTCTTGATGATGGGCATGGCCGAGTACTACTTCATGACGGCCGGCTACAACCTGTAGAGGATCTTATGCGACTCAGGCTTTTGCTTCCGCGACTCGGCATGGTTTTGCAAATGGCGCTGCTGGTGGTGTGCGGTGCGCTTTTGGCTCCTGGAGCGGTTCGTGCCCAGGCGGTTGGAGAGGGGTCGGTCTCGCTCGCGTATGGAACCGTCGGGCCTGGTGCCGCGCTCGAGGATCTGGACGGCAACGCCGTCGACCTGAGCGACTACGTGAAGGGCGGTCCCGCGCTTCTCGAGTTCTGGGCGACGTGGTGTGAGAACTGCGAGGCGCTGCAGCCGCAAATGGACCAGGTCCAGATGACGTACGGCGACCGGCTCAACGTCATCGCCGTGGCGGTGGGGGTCTCGCAAAGCGTGCGTCGGGTGAAACGCCACCTCGAGCGGCATGACCCGGGATATCCGCATCTCTGGGACGGGCGCGGCGCGGCGGTGCGTGCGTACAATGCGACGACCACGTCGATCGTCGTCATGCTCGATGCCGAGGGGAAGGTCGTGTACACGGGTGTGGGCGGCGGGCAGGATCTCATGAGCGCGGTGGAGCGGCTGTTCGGGAGTTGACCGCGGCAACGACGAACAACGGGCCCGGCGCGGATCTATCCGCTCCGGGCCCGTTGTATACCAAGCCGTATCCTGAGGTCGACGGCAGACTAGCTGCCCTCTGGCTCCGGGGTTACACGGTCGATGACCTCGGCCAGTGACTCGTAGGCCATGGGGTCGTTCTGGTTGAAGGCCTCGATCGTGGCTGCGATCCGGCCGTCCGGCCCGATTACGATCACGGCGCGGCTGTCGACCATGTTGTTGTTGCGTAGGCCACCACCGAACGCCGCGTAGGTGGCTCCATCGTTGTCTGCGTCGCTCGCGAACAAGAACGGGAAGTCCGCGTCCTTGAGCCAGGACCCGAGCCCCTCGACGGGGTCGTTCGAGATCCCGATGAGAACGACGTTTTGTCCTTCGTTGAACAGGCTTGCGTACTGATCACGGTACGCTGTCATTTGGACTGTTCAGCCAGGTGTCCTGACGCGGAAGAAGAACGCGAGGACGACCGTTTCTCCGCGATAGTCACTCAGTCGAACCGGGTTCTGCAGCGCCCCATATCGGGTCGCTCCCGGGAGTTCGAAATCCGGAGCCATCTCGCCCACGGCGAGCAGGCCCGAGTCCTGAGCACTAGCGTTGACCGGCGCGCCCAACGCGCACACTCCCGCGAGCAGACCCAGCGCGATCATTTTGCGCATGTGTGTCATCTCCTGAGTGTACGAATGAGGTCGAGCCGCCAATATCGGGTGGAGTGGTCCTGCTGGCCAGCCCTCCGTCGAAGTATGGAATCCATTCATCTTCCCTTAAGATGGTGGCTGGTAGTCGATGAGTTCCGGCAGGATCTCCCTCTCCGACCGGCGAAGGGCAACACGTATGGCCGATCGACCCAACGGCGAGCGTAGCGGCGCGCCGCCGCCTGGTCGAGCAAAAGGAACCCCGGGACGCGTAGGCGGTCTGGGGACCTTCGGAGGCGTATTCACCCCGTCGATCCTGACGATCCTCGGCGTGATCATGTACCTGCGATTCGGATGGGTCGTGGGTCAGGTGGGGCTCGGCGGGACGCTGCTCATCGTCACCCTGTCCACCTCGATCACGCTTCTCACCGCGCTGTCCATAGCGGCCATCGCGACGGACCAGCAGGTGGGCACCGGCGGCGCCTACTACATGATCAGCCGGTCCTTGGGCGTCGAGACCGGCGGCGCCGTGGGCATCCCACTCTTCCTCGCCCAGGCCCTGTCCGTGGCACTGTACACCGTGGGCTTCGCCGAATCGGTGACCGGCGCGTTCCCCTTCGTGAGCGCCAAGGTCGTCGGCTTGGTGACGACCCTGGCGGTCGCGACCCTGGCGGTCACGTCGGCGCGGGCCGCCATCAGGGCGCAGTACGTCATCATGGCGGCCATCGTGCTGTCGCTTCTATCACTGCTCTTCGGGAGTGGCCTGGAGGGTGTCGAGCCTCAGGGTGTGGGCCCCTCGCTGATCGGGGATCCGGAGTCGTTTTGGGTGGTGTTCGCGGTCTTCTTCCCCGCCGTGACCGGCATCATGGCCGGCGTGAACATGTCCGGAGATCTGGCGAATCCGAGCCGCTCCATCCCCAAGGGCACGTTTTTGGCGATTGGTGCGGGCTACCTCATCTACATGAGCCTTCCGGTAATCCTGACGCTGCGCGCCGACACCGCGACGTTGGTGAACGACCCGCTGGTCATGCGCCGGATTTCGCTGTGGGGAGACGCCATCCTGATCGGCGTTTGGGGCGCCACGCTCAGCAGCGCGGTCGGCAGCATGCTGGGAGCGCCGCGAGTGCTCCAGGCTCTGGCCCGGGACGGAATCCTCCCGCGTACGTTGTCATGGATTGGAAAGGGGAGCGGGGAAGACGACAGTCCACGGGTGGGAACCGTGCTTACGCTCGGCATCGCGCTGGTGGCTGTTTGGTACGGCGACCTTAACCTGATTGCGCCGGTCCTTACGATGTTCTTCTTGACGACCTATGCCGTGGTGAACGTGGCCGCGGGTGTCGAACGCTTCTTGGGCAGCCCTTCGTTCCGCCCTCGCCTGAGCGTGCATTGGATCTTCTCGCTCGCGGGTGCCGCGGGATGTGGTTCGGTGATGTTTCTCATCAACCCCGCGGCGACGGTCGCGGCCGGGATGTTCGTGCTCGGCATCTTCGTCTGGCTCGAACGCCGGGGCCTGGAGGCCGCCTGGGGCGATGTGCGCCGAGGCGTGTTGATGATGGTCGCCCGAGCCAGTCTGCTCCGACTCCGCCGCGCCGCCGAGGACCCGCGCAACTGGCGACCCCATTTCCTCGTTCTCTCGGGTGCGCCCACGCGACGTTGGCACCTCATCGAGCTGGCGGCGGACTTTTCCCATCACAACAAGGGCCTGCTCTCCGTGGCCACGGTGCTGCGGGATACCACGGTCAGCTACGAGCGCAGGCGGGCCATGGAGCGCAACGTAGAGGACTACCTGGGTAAGCGGGGAATCGACGGACTCGTCCGGGTGATCTCCGCGGAGGATCCCTTCGCCGGGACGGAGCTGCTCGTGGCGGCGTATGGTCTGGGATCGCTCGTCCCCAACACCGTGCTCTTGGGCGACTCCGAGAGCGACGAACATCGACCGCGCTACTGCAGAATGGTCGAGCACTTGTGGCGGTCGCGACGCAACGTCGTAATCGTGCGTGACGCGGACCGCGTGGGCTTCGGAGATCGGAAGCGGGTCGACATCTGGTGGGGAGGGCTTCAGGGAAACGGCGCACTGCTCATGATCCTCGGCCATCTGCTCAAGACGAGCCTGGCGTGGCGGGAGGCGGTAGTACGCCTGAAGATGGTTGTGCCAACCGAGGCCGCGGCGGAAGACGCGAGGAGAAACCTCGCCGATATGATGGAGCAAGCGCGCACCCAACTCGAGTTGAGCGTGCTCGTGAGTGAAGATAAACCCGCGCTCGAGCTGCTGCACGAGTCCTCCAGGTCGGCGGACCTGATTCTCCTGGGCATTGCGGCACCGGACCAGGGCGACTTCGCTGCGTACTTCGAGCAGCTCCGGGAGCGTACGTCTGATCTTCCCTGCACGGTTTTCGTGCTCGCTTCCGAGACCATGGCCTTCAGAGAGGTGCTGTTCCCGCAGGGGGATCGGCCGTGAAGCTCACCGGGGGAGCGATCGTCACCCGCGCGCTTGAAGACGAGGGCATCGAACTCACGTTCGGGATTCCGGGCACGCACAACATCGAATTGTACGACGCGCTCTCCGAGTCTAGTACCGTCCGTACGGTCCTGGTCACGGATGAACAGAGCGCCTCCTTCATGGCGGATGGGGCGTGGCGTGCGACCGGCCGAATGGCCTGCGCGAATCTGGTGCCCGGAGCGGGACTCACCCATGCGATGTCGGGTGTCGCCGAGGCCTTCATGGACAACGTCCCCATGTTGGTGCTCGGCTGTGGCGTACGACGGGACCTCAGGCGGGCCTTTCAGCTCCATGACGTGGATCAGGAGTCGATCGCGCGGCCGGTCGTCAAAGGCACGTTCCGTCCTGGGACGGGTGCCGAGCTCTACGGCACGATCAGGGAGGCGTGTCGGCTGGCGCGCAGCGGCGCACCGGGGCCGGTCTTCGTCGAGGTGCCCGTGAACCTCTACCTCTTCACGCACGACGTGGAACTGCGCCAGCCCGACATCGACGTTGAGACTCCAGGTGTCTACGGTCCGCTCCTGCAGGAGGCTGCCGAATTGATCCGGGGTGCGGCCCGACCTCTGCTGTACGTCGGAGCGGGGGCGCTGGGAGCCACCCAGGATGTCCTGCGCTTAGCGGAGCTGCTGGACGCTCCCGTCTCGACGACCATCCAGGGGAAGGGCGTGTTCCCGGAAGAGCACCCGTTGTTTCTCTGGCCGGGCTTCGGCCACACGGCCCCGAAGTTCGTGCGCAAGATCGCTGATCAGTGTGATGTGACGATCGCTGTGGGGTGTCGATTCAGTGAAGTCGGTACGGGAAGCTATGCGTTGGAACCCAAAGGCACTCTCATACATATCGATATCGACCCACTAGTGCTCAATCGCAATTTCGAGGCGGAGATCGCGATCGCGGCCGACGCCCACCAGGCCCTCGCTTCGCTGATCGAGATGCTAGGTGCACCGCGAGGCCGCGACGAGGCACGCCGGGAGCGCATTCGCACGGGTCATGCGGACGTGTGGGAGGACTGGCTCGCCGACGTCGGCGGCGAGCGCGTGACTCCGGCGCACCTCCTGCGAACGGCCCAGCGTGTCTTCGGTCCCAAGGCGGTCTATACGACCGACAGCGGTAATGGGACCTTCCTGGCCATGGAGTGCCTGCGGCTGGCGGCCCCGAGGCATTTCCTCGCTCCCGTCGACTATTCGTGCATGGGGTACTCCGTCCCCGCGGCGCTCGGTGCCAAGCTGGCCGACCCGGAAGCCCCGGTGATCGCGCTCGCGGGGGACGGCGCCTTCCTCATGACGGGGCTGGAGTTGCTCACCGCGGTTCAGGAGGGGATCGGAGCGATCGTGCTGGTGCTACGTGACGGGGAGCTCGCCCAGATCTCCCAGTTCCAGAGCACGGCGATGAACCGTAAGGTCGCGAGCGCCGTGCACGACTACGAGCTCGAGCATTTCGCCGCAGCGATGCACGCTCCCTATCTCCGAATTCACAACGACGATATGGTGGAGACGATCCTGCGGGAGGCGGACGAGGTCGCCCGCTCCGGGCGGCCGGTCCTCGTTGAAGTGGACATCGACTACGCTCGAAAGACGTTCTTCACGAAGGGTGTCGTAAAGGCGAACCTGCACCGGCTCCCTCTGCCCGATCGCGCTCGCTTCATTGGGCGGGCGGTCATGAGGAAATTCACGGAATGACGAAGCCTGTAGGTCGCGCCGACGATCGCCGCGCGCTCGCACTCGCGCTGCTTCTTGCCAGCACGGCGTGTACATCGGAGCCCCCTGAGCCGCCTCGTTTCGCGATCACGGACAGCGCCGGCATGTTGATCGCGGAGTCGTCCAGCCCCGCCCTGGGCGGAGACGCGATGTGGAGGATCGCCGAGAAAGCTACGCTCGAGGTCGGCCGCCAAGTCGGGGAGGAGGAGCATCTTTTGAGCGGGATCGTCGGGGCGAGCCGACTGGACGATGGCTCGCTCGTGCTGTGCAATCAAGCGGACCGTACCATCCGTTACTACAACGACGCCGGCGACTTCCTGCGCCAGAGCGCGGGGCAGGGATCGGGGCCGACCGAGCTTCGCCAGCTGAACCGTTGCTTCGTGCGCGGTGGCGAGATCTGGGCCTTTCAGGTCCCGGCGCTCCCGCTCAAGGTCTTCGACGATTCCGGCGAATTCGTCCGCGCGGTGCCCATGCCCCGCCCGGGCGGGCGCGTGGCGCAGCTCGCCGACATCTTCGAGGACGGATCGTTCCTGGTGCGCCAAAACGCCCCGCGGCGGGAAATGCCACAGGGGCTCGGGGTGCTCGCGGGCGTTGTGATGCGGGCCGCGGCGGACGGGGTCGCGCTGGACACCCTGGGCACGTTCGATACCGGACGCTGGGTACGCGGTGAACGCGTGTCCTTCCCGGCGGCGTTTTCGCCCACGCTCGTAGAGATCGCCTTCGGGCAGCTCGCCGTACTCGCGTGGCCGGACCGCGTGGACCTGGCTCTGGTCGGTCCCGGCGGGGCCGTTGTGCAGCGGATCCGAACGCCGGGGACGCCGCCACAGGTCACGGCCAGCGCGAGGGCCGCCTTCACGGATCGCATCCTGAATGGACCCATGCCGTTGGGTGACACGCCGTACCAGGATCCCGCGATTCGCAGGGCGATCGTGGACATGATGGTGTATCCCGAGCGGTTGCCGACGCACTACCGGGTCCTGGCCACCACGGACGGACACCTCTGGGTCGAGCGGGGCGAGGCGCCTCGCGACCCACTACCGCAGGTCGCAGAGCCGTACTCCGGACCCACGAACTGGGATGTTTTCTCGGCCGAGGGTGAATGGCTGACCCCAGTCGCTCTTCCCCCAGGCTTTCATCCGCTGGAGATCGGAGCGGGGTATGTGCTCGGGGTGCACTACGATGAGCTCGGAGTCGAGCGGGTCCGGGTCTACGAGCTCGTCAAGTCTCCCTAGAACACCGTCCGGGGCATCGTCAGCAACGCCGCGTACAGATCGATCGCGTACCAGAGGTTGGCGATCCGCAGGTTCTCGTCCGGGGCGTGCTGATTGTTGTCGTGGTTCGCCACGGGGACCACGATCGCGGGCTTGCCGAGCAACTCCGTGAAGGGCGTGAGCGGGAGCGTACCTCCCATGCCGGGGGCGATCACCAGTGAGCCGGCGCCGAAAGCGCGATCGGCCGCCACGCTCGCGGCAGCCACGATACTCTGTGCGAACGGATTGGCCATCGACGTTCGGGCCGCCTGAGAACCGCCACCGCCCGTAACCTTCGCGATCAGCGGATACTGGAGTCGCGTGGCCATGTCCGGGTCCTCCGACACGACGTGGAAGCCCTGGGCCGCGATGTGATCCACGATCAACTGCCGCAGATGGGACGCCTCGTTGCCCAGCACGAGCCTGATTCCGAGCGCGGCGACGGCCGTATTCGGGATCACATTTCGAGCGAGCGCTCCCGTGTTACCGCTGGTGATGCCCCGCACGTTGAGCGCAGGGACCAGGAGCCGCTCGGGTAGCGACTGCGGCGCTCCCTCGGTGCGTAGGAGCCCGAGCTCACGCATGAGTTCCCGATCCCAGTCGGGCATCGCCGCGAGCGCGGCTTTCTCTTCGTCCCCTAGCGGCTCGACGGTGTCGTACCACCCCTCCACCAACACTTGGCCGCGCTCGTCCTTCATCGACGCCAGCAGGCGGGCGAGGATGTTACCCGTGTCCGGAGCCCAGTTGCCGTAGTGCCCGGAATGGAGGTTGCGGGTCGCCCCGTACACCGTGACCTCCATGCCCATCGATCCGCGCACACCGAAGGTGATCTGTGGCCGTCCGCTCGGGTGTGCCGGCCCGTCGAAGAAGAGCCATATGTCGATGGGATCCACGCGCTCCCGGTAGCGCTCCATGTAGCGGGTCAGGTTCGGGGAGCCGGCCTCCTCTTCGCCGTCGAAGAAGAAGATCAGGTTCGAGGTGGGCTGCACACCGCTTTCGCGAAAGGCGCTCAAGACCGGCAGGATAGCCGCGATCGGCGCCTTGTCGTCTCCGGCCGAGCGCGCGTAGAGGCGCCACTCCGGGTCGACCGCCTCACCGGGCTCGGGCATCGGGATGGGCTCGCCGCCGGCCGGCATGGCCGCAGAGTAGAGCGTGGGCTCGAACGGCGGGTGCGTCCAATTCGAGGGGTCCACCGCTTGTCCGTCGTAGTGCACATAGATGCCGAGCGTGCGCGTGGCTCCGGGTACCATCAGCGTCCCATAGACGATGGGCGAAGACCTGCCCTCGATGCGCAGCAATTCCGCATCGACCCCGACTTCATCGAGTTGGTCCCGTACGTACTCAGCCGCCCGAACGATGTCCTCGGTGAATGCCCGGTTCGGATAGGAGAGCATCTCCGCGAAATCGCGAACGATCTCCGCCTCGTGCGCCTCGCGGTACGCGCGCGCGGCGTCGGCGCCGGACTGACCTGCCAGCGGAGCGGATCCGAGCAGTGTCGCCGCTCCCACCAATGTGGCCGTTACCGCCGAAGCGATCCGCCTTGCGCTCGTCTTCATCATCCAACCCATCCTCGGTTCGTTCTCGATTCCAGTGGGCGGACAATCTGCTGGCCGGGGGCGATGGGCGCGAGCCTGGAGCTTGTGGAGCTCGCTCTCGTCTTGCTTCCGCGGCCAACGAGGGCCTAGTGTCGTGCGTCCGAGTCAGCCACCCTTTCGAACGGAGGTAGCCGATGCCCGACGGGACCGACGAGCAGAGAGTCAGCGTACTGAATGGCGGTCCGCTCAAGGTGGACGGAGCGGTCCCGGTCCTCGATCACGAGGGCACCGAGATCGAAGCCTCGGAGCCGTACTTCCTGTGTCGGTGTGGCGGGTCGAGCAACAAGCCATTTTGTGACGGCACCCACAATCGCAACAACTTCAACGGCCAGGAGTTCGCGAGCAAGGACACCGCCGCGGACCGTTCTGAGAACTACATG
>JAYZBT010000442.1:0-5305 GCA_036338615.1 Gemmatimonadota bacterium | reverse complement strand
TCGAGTACCCGACCTGGCGCGCGCGGCCGGGCAGGCCGGCTTCGGCGGCGACCGCCCCATAGGTCGTCACCCGGCCCTCGGGGATACGGCGGGCGACCTCGTAGAACGCTTCGTAGGTGGACATCGGCAGGCACCGTGGGCCTCTCGCGGCCCTCGCGCAACCTTGCGGTTATCCACGCGCCTTCCGACACGCTCACACACACCAGTCAAAGCACCGTGAAAGAAAGAGTGTGGTTCGATAGAGCATTCCACCTGGGTTACCCTGTGGATGTGTTTCCGGAAGTGCTCCAACGCGTGCGTGGCGCCCCGCCCCGCTCGGCTCGATGAACGCTCGATCGACTTGTAGTAGTCCGGGGATACGTGGCAGGGGTCGATGTACGCCATGACGGCCTCCATTCAGGTGCGTTTGGAGACGGCCTTCCGGGCCGACACTTGACCGTTGGTCGACGCGGAGTACCCTTTGCGCATGAGTGCTCTTGTCGAAGAACTCCGCTGGCGCGGGCTGTTGCAGGACCTCACCGAGGGGGCGGCCGAGCACTTGGCTGAGGCTCCGCGCCGGGCCTACATCGGGTTCGATCCCACTGCGTCGAGTCTGCATGTAGGCAACCTGCTCGTGATCATGGACCTCGTGCACCTTCAACGGCACGGGCACACTCCGATCGCGCTCGTCGGCGGCGGCACCGGGCTCATCGGCGACCCTTCGGGCAAGGACGCGGAGCGCCAACTGCTCACGAAAGAACTCGCCGCGGAGAATGCTGAGGCGATCAGGGGCCAACTCGCGCATTTTCTCGACTTCGAGGTTGCGTCGAATGCCGCAGTCATGCGTAACAATCTGGACTGGCTCAGCGCACTGCCCCTCGTCGACTTCCTCAGGGACATCGGTAAACACTTTTCGGTGAATCAACTCATCGCGAAGGAGTCGATGAAGCGCCGGGTCGAGGATCCCGATGTCGGGCTCAGCTATACCGAGTTCAGTTACATACTCATGCAGTCGTTCGATTTCCTGGAACTCTACCGGCGCGATGGGTGCACGGTGCAGTTCGGGGGCAGTGATCAGTGGGGTAACATCACGTCGGGCACCGACTTGATTCGGCGGGTAGAGGGCGGCAAGGCCTTTGGCGTCGTCTCGCCGCTGGTCACTGATTCGTCCGGCCGCAAGGCGGGAAAGACCGAGTCCGGCGCCGTCTGGCTCGACCCCACGCTCACGTCCCCGTATGCCTTCTACCAGTTCTGGCTGAACACCGACGACGCGGACGCCGTGAAGTACCTCAAGTGTTTCTCACTGCTGTCTCGCGACGAGATCGCCGAGCTCGAGGCGGCCACGATCTCGGAACCGTACAAGCGGGCGGCTCAGAAGGCCTTGGGTGCGGACGTGACTCGTCGTGTGCATTCTGAAACTGGCCTAGCGAAGGCGTTACAGGCGACGGATGCGCTCTTCGGTGGCGACCTTTCCGGGTTGAGTAGCGACGACATCGCTCATGTGTTCGCCGACGTGCCTTCTTCGCGGCTCAGCAAGGACGAGCTGGCGGGCGAGGGCAAGACGATGGTGGATCTGCTCGACGAATCAGGCGTTGCTGCGTCGAAGGGCGATGCCCGTCGCTCGATCGAAGGAGGAGGTATCTACCTGAACAATCGTCGGGTAGAGGGTGTCGATCAGCGGGCCACGATCGACGACGCGATCGACGGACGCTTCCTGGTGCTTCGCAAGGGAAAGAAGAGCTACCATCTGGTCGCGGTCCGCGGCTAGCGCCGCTGGGCCAGGAGGAGGAAGGGGCGCACGCTCCTCTAGCGGCGGCCTGCCCCCTCTCACCGCGGCCGAAACATCGTCTCCGTGCTACGCGCTGACTGAAGGGGCGAAAAATAGCGGGACGTCGCTTTCGCGACGTCCCGCAGTTCGAGGCGGCGGCCCTCGGAGCGCTAGCGCCCGCCGGCTGGCTCCATGCGATACACCGCGCTCGGTGCGCCACCGCGGCTCCCGATCGCCACGTAGATGTACCCGTCGGGTCCCTGACGCACGTCGCGGACCCGCCCGAAGCCTTGAATGAGCGTCTCTTCGGATGCCACATCTTGGTCGTCCATGGTCAGCCGAGCCAGCTGCATGCCGCCCAGACCGCCGACGAAGATGTTCCCCCTCCAGCCCGGAAACTTGTCGCCCGTGTAGATCATGAGTCCACAGGTCGCGATCGACGGGACCCAGAAGTGCACGGGGTGCTGCATCGTGTCCCGCCTCGTGCCCACGTGGATCGTGGAGCCGCTCCCATAGTTCACGCCATACCCGATGACCGGCCACCCGTAGTTCCGGCCGGGCTGGATGAGGTTGAGCTCGTCGCCTCCTTGGGGGCCGTGTTCGTTGGCCCAGAGGTCTCCGGTCTCAGGGTGGATCGCCAGGCCCTGCGGATTCCTATGGCCGTAGCTCCATGTCTCGGGCCGTACGCCGTCTTCACCAATGAAGGGGTTGTCCGCCGGAACGCGACCATCGTCGTGTAGCCGAATGATCACGCCGTGGTGGTTCGAGCGATCCTGGGCCGGGTGCGCTTCGAGGTCACCGCTGGACGGCGCCTGCCGGTCTCCAGCCGATATGAAGACGTAACCGTCGGCGAATGCGATACGGGAGCCGTAATGCCCGTTCCGCCCTCGCGCGACCGCCTCGAAGAGCTGCTCGACGTTTGTGAGCTTATCATTCTCGAAGGTGCCCCTGATCAGAGCCGTGGTGGACTGGTCGTCGGCCTGGGGCTTCGAATAAGTGATGTAGAGCAGGTGGTTGTTGGCAAAGTCCGGGTGGGGCTGCACATCGAGCAACCCGCCCTGACCCCTGGCGTGGACTTGCGGAACACCGGGTACCGGGTTCGGCAGCAGCTGCCCGTCCCGTACGATGCGCAAACGTCCTGGGCGTTCGGTGATCAGCATGTCTCCGTTGGGCAGCCACGCCATCGACCAGGGCGTCTCCAGCCCTTCCACGACGGACACGATCTGAAAGTCGTGCAGTGCGGAGCGATTGACCTGAGCGTCTGCTGGCGCGCCGACCAGCGTGCAAGTGCCGAGCGCGGCGAGCGCGAAGCGAGTCCGGACCATCGTCATTACCTCTGTACGCAAGAATCGGAGGTCCCGGACGATGCTTGCCAGGACCGAATGAGCGGCTTTGGGGATCTAGGGGAGCGGCGGGAGTCCGTCAACGGGGCACGCCCTGTTTCGGGTCGTGACTCGGATACAAGGAGGAGATGCGGTGGGGCTTCGCTCAAGCGTGTTGTTGCTGCTCTTGGGGATCGGCGGCTGCGTCGCGGACGATGCTGCGGAGGTGACGTCGAGTACAGTTCCCGAGCTCGAAGGGCGGGTAACGCTAGAGATCGGCGCGCTCGACGGTCCGCCGCCGATGGTGTTCGGGCGCATTCCCGGCCTCGTCGGCGACGCTGCCGGAAACGTGATCGTCGCCGACGCGCACGCGGACGAAGTCGACGTCGCACGACGTTTGGATGCACGGGGTCGGATCGTTCGTGGTGGCCACACTGACGGTCGTCGTCGGGGTTGAACTTGCCGTCGGACCGACCGGTGGGCCGGCGGCACTTGGGTTACTGTTATTCTCCGGCGCAATCGGACTCGCGGCCGCGCTGTTGAAGCCCAGAGTCCTCGCCGTACCCGATTGAGGAGGCACGTTGGAGGCTGACGGAGGCGGAGCGGCGGCACCTGAGGAAGCGGAGGAGAGCACGAAGAACCCGGCGCTCGAGTGGACCAAATCACTCGTCATCGCCGTGGCGCTCTTCTTCTTCCTGCGAACGTTCTTGGTGCAGACCTACGTGATCACGTCGGGGTCGATGGAACGCACGCTACTCGTCGGTGACATGCTTGTCGTGAACCGTGCGGCGATCGGATCAAGAATCCCTGGCACGAGCGTCCGCATTCCGGGATACTCGAAGCCCCGGCGGGGTGACGTGCTCGTCTTCGATCCGCATCACGAGGTCGACAGGAAGCTCGTGAAGCGACTGGTCGGACTGCCGGGCGACACGCTCGAGATGCGGAATCGGGCGCTCTTTCTCAATAGCGTGGCGCTCGACGAACCGTATCTCAACGAGGCTCGAGGACAGAACGACCGGACCTCCGACATGGCTTGGCAGGAGGAGTACCTGGTGGCTGATGTCAACCGAGAGACCTATACCCCGAGCCGGCACGATTGGGGGCCGATCGTGGTGCCGGACGGCTACTACTTCATGCTTGGTGACAACAGGGACCGGAGCCTCGACTCTCGTTACTGGGGCTTGTTGGAGGCGTGGCGCCTCGAAGGCCGCGTGGTCTTCACGTACTTCTCATACAACAAAGATTCGTACCGACCATTCCCGGCGATTCGGGAGATTCGATGGGGGCGGATTGGAAGGGAGATTGGGTAGCAGCACCGTTCCCCACGAGCGTCTCGAGTCCGAACGACTCGTGATCCGCTGTTGGAGTCCGCAGGATGCGCCTCTCTTCAAAGCGGCGCTCGATTCGAGTCTGCCCGAGCTCCAGCGGTGGATACCCTGGGCGAGGAACGAGCCCTCGCCGCTGGACGTGCTCGAGGATCGGCTGCGGGGCTATGAGGACGACTTCTTCGCGGGCCGGAGCGCCCTCTTCGCGTTGATGGACCTGGACGAGACCGAGGTCCTGGGCGGGGCGGGCCTGTATCGGCGCGTCGGTCCCGGGGCGCTGGAGATCGGCTACTGGGTGCGCTCGGACCAAGCGGGGCAGGGATTCGCGACCGAGGCGGCGCGCGCGATGACCGATGTCGGTTTCACGCTGGCTGGAATCGAGGTGCTCGAGATCCGCTGTGACCCGAGCAACGCGCCGAGCGTGGCGGTACCCGTGAAGCTCGGCTACGAACTCTCCGAGACGCGGCTCGAGCCTTCCCTCGGTCCAACCGGAGAGTCGCGATCTACGATGATTTGGCGACGGAGGGTCGAACGGTATGGGACGCCGCGCTGAGCGGATCGATGGCCCGATACGACCGCCCGGGAGCTGGTTGGTCTGAACCTGGACACGGTCACGTTTACGGGTAACGCTACCGGCGCCGAGTGGCAGGCCGCTCTGACGAGCCTGGATACTGCGGTCGGTACGCTCAACAGCTCCTTTGGTGACATCGGTGCTGCGCAGAACAGGATCGGCTATGCGATGCAGAACACGGATTCGTCGGCGGAGAACCTGGCCGCTGCCGAGTCGGTGATCCGCGAGATCTTCTACACGCTGCCCGAGACCGTTGTCCTTATCGAGCAGTGGAGGCGCCTGTACAATACGGTCCGACCCCACAGCGCCTACGGTGGTCGCCCCCCGGCTCCGGAGACGG
>JAYZBT010000441.1:0-4755 GCA_036338615.1 Gemmatimonadota bacterium | reverse complement strand
CGTGCCCTCGCGCCGATCAGATGGGAAACGATCACCGTCGACCACTTGGAGGGGGCCGACTCCCTCGACCGGCTGGAACAGCGGATCGAGGCGGCGTGGCGCACGTTCAGCGAGGGCCAAGAGGCCACCGCGAACGCCGAGTGGATGATTCGTGTCCGCCTGGCCGGCCCTTGCCCGCTCTGGAAGGAGTTGCAGGACGACGAGAACCGAGACGTGCTCGCGCGAGAGTTGACGGAGGTGTTGGCTGCCCTGGACGTGGCCGTCATCGCGGACCGCATTCACCCGGTGATTCCCATCCACGATCACAGGGTGCGTACTGATGTGCTCGGCGCTACGCTCCGACTCGTCGAATCGGTTCGGCGAGGAGAGCAAGGGGTGAGCACCCTGGCACCGGGGACGCTGGGGGGCGTCACCTCGCAGGACCCGGCAGTCGTGGACGCCTACGTGCGCGAGCTCCTGCAAGACGCAGACGGGGAGCTCGCGGCGCGCCTGCTGGGTTCCGAGGGTAAGACCCCTTGAAGATCGAGCGCGTGCGGGTGGAGGGGTTCGGACGCTTGAGCGAGTTCGATTCGGGGCCGAGCGCCCTGCCCGGTCTAGTCGCGGTCGTCGGCCCCAACGAGGCGGGCAAGTCGACACTCTTCCACTTCCTCACCACGATGCTCTACGGCTTCCACCCCGCTTCCCGAGACGCGAATCCCTATCTGCCGTGGAGCGGAGAGGACGCTAGCGGGAGCGTGCGCATACGGCTGGACGGAGAGGGATGCGCCGAGGTAGAGCGCCGACTGCGCTCGCAGCCCGGAGGAACCCTCACCACGAAGGGGCGTGCGGATGATCTGCGCAATCGGGCACTCCCATGGGTCGACCACGTGCCGCGCGCCGTTTTCCGACAGGTCTTCGCGATCACCCTCGGCGATCTCGCGGGCCTGGACGCCGAAACGTGGGCGCGCATACAGGATCGGATGCTCGGCTCGATGGGAACGACCGACCTCCTGCCCGCACGCGGGGTGGCGGAGGCTCTCGAAGTCGAGGCAGGCGCACTGTGGCGCCCTCATCGACGAGGCAAGCAGCGGGTTCGAGACGTCCAGGAGCAAATCCGCACCTTACGTAAAGGGCGGCGACAAGCGCTCGACCGTGACAAGGAGATCAGGGCTCTCGTCCAGGAGCTCGAGCGGAACCGAAGGAACCTCCAGGGCGAGCGAGAAGTCCGAGAACAGGAGCGGGTCGCGGTGGAACGCGTCGAGACGCTGGCACCCATTCGCGCTCAACTCCTCCGGATCGCGGCGCTCCGCGAGGAAGGTGGGCCACGGGAGACCCTGCAATCGCTGCCGCCCGACCCGCGCGCTCATCTCCAGCGGCTCCAGAACCAAGTGCGCGATCTGGCGCAGCGGATGTCGGAGACCGAGCGGGATCTGCGTGAGCCCGAAGAAGCGGTGGCGGGCTACGATGAGCAGGCCCGATCGCTGATCGAGCACTCCGAGCAGGTCGAGGCATTTCTGGCGCGCGCCGGTAGCACACGCTCCGAGCGGGCGCGCCTCGATGCGTCGACTCAAGAGACCAACGACCTGGCGCGCGGCATCGACGAGCTCGGTGGCGAACTGCTGACCGCACCCATCGAAGGGGCTGCAAGCGGTGCGAGTGCAGCGGCGATCTCCGCTCTGTCGGCCGCCGCCCTGCGGGCGCGAATTCGGGACGCGCAGCGTGCGCGGGAGCAGTACAGGATCCTCGACAGCGCTGCACGGGAGACGCCGCCGCCCGGGGCAGCCTCCCCAGCCGTCGGTCTCCTGACGACCAGCTTCGGACTCATCGTGATGGCGAGCGGAGCGCTGTCGGGTATGGCGTTCGTGACGGCCCTCGGCGCCGCAGGCAGTGCGATCGGGGGCACGCTGTTGATCCAGAGGTATCGAAGCCGCGGCGATTCAGCCTTCGCCACCGCCGGGCGCTCTCCGGGTCGCGAGCCCGAGGGGCCCGACAGGAGGCTGGATGACGCGCGCGAACGCGAACGCGCGACTCGCACACTGGTTCTCGAAGTCCTCGAGGGTATTCCGGTCGAGCCCGCGCTACTGGACGAACCGTCCGAGGCGCTCGCTTCCGACTTCGAGCGCCTGCAGGGCCTGCTGCGGGATCACGCGGATCGTGAGTCGGAAAGAAGCGATCTCGCGAAGCGGACCGATGCAGCTGAAGCGGAAGCATCCGGCCTCGCCATGGGCCTAAACCTGGACACATCGCTCCCGGCGGAGGCGCTGACGCAACTGCTCGATCGCGAATTCCGTCGCGCGGAGCGGCTCCGGGCGGGCGCATCCACCGGTGAGCGAGAGCTGCGACGTCTGCGCCGGGAACGAGACCGGCTGGCCACGGTCAGGGAACGAGCCGAAGGAGAGCTTGAGCGCTTCACCGAGTCCGTCACCGGCCTCGGGGGGGGTGACCTCGATCGAGGTGTACACGTGTGTACGGAGCGTCTGGCTGCACACCTGCGCGCTGACGAGCTCGAGGACGAGCTCGAACGAACCCACCCCGACGTCGACGCGCTGCGCACGCGTATCCGCTCGTGCGAAGAGGCTGGGGAGTCCTGGACCCTGGTCGAGGACGACCTGGCCAGGCGTCGGGCGGGCATCGACGCGTTGAGCGAACGCATCGAAGAATTGGCCACGGCCGCCAAAGGGCTCGATCGAGACATCGTACACCTGGCGGCTCAAGAAGCGATGGACGCCGTCGACGGCGAGATCGCCGCCCTGCAGGAGGACGAGACGCGGCTCACCCGGGAACGCGACCGCCTCTGGGTCATGGCCCAGATCATCCGTGAGGCCGACCGCCGATTTCGGGAAGAGCACCAACCCGATCTGATTCGCCGGGCCGGAGCCTACATGAGACACCTGACGGGCGGACGCTACGATCGGATTCTGGTGAACGAAACGGGAACGGGTGACATCTTTCAGGTGCTCGGGCCCGGCCTGCCCGGGCCGGTGACGCTCACGCCGCCTGTGTCCACCGGAACGCTCGAACAAGCCTATTTCTCACTCCGGCTCGCGATCGTGGACCACCTCGATCAGGGGGGTGAGCGTCTGCCCCTCTTCGTCGACGAAGCCTTCGTCAACTGGGACCGGGAGCGCCGTGCAAGGGGCCTCGAGGTTCTGGGCAGCATCTCACGCACGCGTCAACTCTTCGTATTCACCTGCCACGCATCGGTGGCCGAGGAGCTCAGAAGCCACGGCGCCGAAGTGCTCGACCTCGATCGATAGACCCGGCCCTACCTCAAGCGCTCACGAGCGAGCGCATACAACATTTCGGCTCCCACGTTGAGGGAGACCGCCAGGTTGCCTGAGATCTTCGAGACGCCTCCTTCTCGAACGCGCTGCGTCACGTCGACCTCCGCGATCCGGAGCCCACTGCGAAGCGCACGGATCTGCATCTGCAGCGTCCAGCCCCAGTTGCGAGCGTCCATCTCGATGGCCAACAGACTGGGGAGGGCGATCGCCCGAAAAGGAGGCATGTCGGTGAAGGAGTAGGCGAAGAGCAGCCGGGTGAAGTCGAGTACGAGATGGTTGCCAAAACGGGCGTGTGGTAGGATCGTGTCAACATTCCCATCGGCACCACGGCGAACGCCGAGCACGGAGTCGGCCTCGCACCCCCGATCGGAGCGACTGCGTGGGCTATCTCCTTGGGGTCGTCACTCCTGTCGGCATCCATGAATACGAGGATGTCGGGAGCCTCCCTCTGCCCGCGGGATGCCGAATATCAGCCAGACACGTCGCGCCGTGCCGCCTCTCGGACTCGAAGACCACTTCGGCACCATGAATGCGAGCGACCTCGGCCGTCCGGTCCGTGGACCCGTTGTCCGAAACGACCAGGAAGTCGACGTAGTCGGGCATCTGGGAGCGGATGGCGGGCAGGGCCTCCTCTTCGTTGAGCGCAGGCATGAGCACCGCGATGAGGGGCCGCCCCTCGGATGACTCCGTCAACGATACCCCCGGAGCCCAAGCCCAACGCATGGCGCATCATCGCGGTCGCCGGGTTGGTGGAGTTCGCCCTGCTCGCCGGACTCGGGTGGTGGCCAGGAGCGACCTTCCCATGGGCCGGCCTCCTCATCTTCGCGGGAGCGTTCACGGCCTACGCGGTCGCCGCGACCCAGGTGCTGCACACACAGCGCGGGCACCTCTATATCTGGGGCGTGGTGATCCTGATGCGGCTCGTGCTGCTGCCACTCACTCCGGAGTTGTCGGACGACATTTATCGGTATCTGTGGGACGGCCAGGTTCAACTCGCCGGCATCAATCCCTATCGCTACGCGCCAGCGGCAGCCGAATTGGCGAGGGTCACCACGGTCTACCAGGGACTGATCAACAACCCTGGCGTGCACACGATCTACCCCCCGCTCGCTCAACTCGCCTTCCTCGCCATCGCCTTGGTGGGCGGAGCGATTTTCCAGGCTAAACTGCTCTGGCTCGGCCTCGACCTCGGCACAGCCTGGTTGTTGGGTCGGGTGGCTTCGATCACCGGGCGGAGCCGGCGCCTCACGCAACTCTTGTACCTCTGGTCTCCGCTGCTCGTGGTCGAGGTCGCGTGGAGCGGCCACATGGAGCCCCTCGGGCTCTTCGCCATGGTTCTCGTGATTCTGCTGGCGCGCACGCCCATTAGCGCAGGAGCCGCGCTGGCGCTGGCCGCGCTCACCAAGTTCGCTCCGGCCGCAGTGGTACCGACGCTGACTCGAAGACTCGGTTGGCGCTTCCTGGTCGGATTCGCGGCGACGGCGGGGCTGCT
>JAYZBT010000440.1:0-4846 GCA_036338615.1 Gemmatimonadota bacterium | reverse complement strand
GGACGCGACCGCGCGCATCATCGAGGGCTTGGGTCCCGAGCAACTCGAGTCGAGGGTGGCCACGGTCGGTGGGGTCGAGATTCGCGTTTGGAAGTGGCTGCGCCTGATGGTAGAGCATCAGGTCCACCACCGTGGTCAGCTCTACTCGATACTGGGCGGGATGCGCGTGGAAACGCCGTCGCTGTTTGGGCTCACCGAGCCGGAGGTGAAAGCGCGCAGCCAGCTACAGGACCCAGGACAAGCGCACTAGTCCTCGTCGTTCAGCCTCAACCACGTGCGGAGCCTCGCTACCGCCTCAGGGTCGACGACGATGTACCGCCTGGCTACGTCGATGGGCTTCGATTCTTGCCGACCGGCGAAGTGTGCCAGGTCTGCGGACATATAGACGACGAGTTGCTCGCCGTGGTCTTCGATATCGGTGACCATCGCCATGTTGATCCAGCGATCACCGATGCGAACGAACGCGTAGGGGCGGTCCCGCATGAAATTCTGGTCTTGAAGTCAGTATTTCCAGATTCCAAGCTACTACTTATGTGCGCAGGTTGCCCGGCCCCCCGTAGTCGCCGCACAATGCTCCAATCACCGACATCGAGAGGCAAGCTAAACCTCCCAGCCCAACCTGTCGAAAGACAAGTCAAGGCAGCGTGGTGCATAGGAGTACGAGCCATGAGCGAAGGCATAGCGACACGACCACCCTCGATCGCCGAGGACATCAAGCAACGGAAACCGTTCCGGACGCGGAGCCAGGAGGCGTATCTGGGCCTGGTCCGAGCCGGCGACGACCTCAAGAGACGGACCTCGGCGATCCTCGAGGCGGCGGGCGTCACGCTTCAGCAGTACAACGTGCTGCGCATTCTACGCGGGGCAGGCGACGATGGGCTTCCAACGCTGACGATCGCGGAGCGCATGATCGAACGCACGCCGGGCGGGACCCTCTTACTCGGATTCGGTAGCGCCGAGAATCGGAAGTATCGCGGCTGGTATTTCGACGATATTGCCGACGACCAGGGCAAGGATTGGGTCGATACCGCGTTCGATCTGGTGCTGGCCGAGCGCGGGAGAATCGGCACGATCTTCTTCATGATGAGTGAGGAGAACGTTGCGCTGTAAATCGCCCAGCCGTGGATCAAGTTCGGCACGGACGCCGCCGGCGCCGATCCGGTCGGCGCGAGAGGTCTCACGCACCCACGGGCCTACGGGACCTTTACCCGCGTGCTCGGCAGATACGTGCGCGAACAAGGTGCGACCACCCTCGAAGAGGCGCTGCGAAAGATGTCCTCGGCGGTCGCCACACGCCTCCACATCAAGAACCGCGGCTTGCTGAAGGAAGGGTTCTTAGCCGATGTCGTCGTTTTCGATCCGGAGACCGTTGGGGACAACGCGACGTATGAAGCCCCCCACCAGGTCTCCACCGGCATGCACGAAGTCTTCGTAAATGGGGTCGCCGTCATCGTGAACGGGCAGCATACCGGTGCACTGCCCGGCCGGCCGGTGCGTGGCCCGGGTTGGACGGGATGGCGTCGTTGATCAGCGACGAGAAATAGCCGAAGTGCAACCGATTGGGAGGCCGAAACGTCACAGCAGAGGAGTGGAAGGTTGAAACAGGGTCTTGCGTAGTACGTAGGTAAGACGTGTGGGGTGGGGACGCGAGGAGCTTCGGGCCCGATAAGGGGATGAAGATGATGTGTGTGGACGAAAGGATTCGATTCCTGCTACGGACAGCCCTCCGTGCAGAGGGAGAGGGCGACCTCCGGGTCGCAGAACGCTTCCGTCGAATGGCCGACGAGTTGCGCCCAATGGGGCGTGCTCAGGTCCTGGCAGACGACCGCTAGACGGGAGCTGCTCCGAGTAGTTCGAGCGCCGAAGCCTTTGCATAGCTAGGTCCGGTCACCAACGGTGGCCGGGCCTATTGTGTTTCAGGACCGAGCGCTACTCACGCCGCGGTGCATTCCACGCGCCGCAGGCGCCAACTGGGCCCCTGGGTGTATGAACGGATACCGCCCCTGATTGATCCTTGTAAATTCATGCGCTGTTGTGGTACTTCGCTGTGATCCCTGGCGCTTGCCTGGAAATACGAACCCCGAACGGACTACAAGTAATGATGAAGCACTTTCCGATTCCGATTCTCTCGGTCCTGGCCTTCACCGTCGCCGCGTGTGGCGGTGGAGAGCCAGCCGACAGTGCCGCCGACGATACTCCCGCGGCGCCCGCGGTGGTCGCGGCCTCTGCGGCTCCCACCGGTCCCACGACCATCCCGGACTGGTTTCACGTCGATGCTGAAGCGCGGACGGTCCACATGACCATCACCGCCGGTGGCACGCCCGCCTGGAACTACAATGACGCGCCCAAGGGTGGGATGGCGATCACGGTTCCGGAGGGATACACGGTCACGGTCGACCTGGTCAACGAGGATCCCGTGATGGCGCACAGCCTGGGGATCTCCACCGAGACTTCCAACTTCAGCGGCGTCCTGGAGGCGGTGGCCGCATTCGAAGGCGGAATCACGGAGGACGCCCGTTCGATGCTCGAGGGCACCATGCCGGGCGAGACCGAGTCGATCACGTTCGTCGCGGAAACCGCGGGCGAATACTCGATGGTCTGCTACATCGCCGGTCATTCGCTGGTCGGCATGTGGTTGTACTTCAACGTTTCGGACGACGGTTCGGTCGGCGTTCAGGGCGCCTAGGCCGTCTCGAAAGAGCCGGGGAAGCCGCGGAAACTACTCCGTGGCTTCCCCGGAATCGGGTAGTGAAGGGCCTCTCAGGTGCACCGGCTCCTTCTTGGCCTTGACCCGTAGGTTGAGCATTTCCACGAACACCGAAAAGCCCATCGCGAAGTAGACGTAGCCCTTCTGGATGTGCTGACCCATGCCCTCCGCCACCAGCGTCATGCCGATGAGCAGGAGGAAGGAAAGCGCGAGCATCTTCACGGTGGGATGAGCGTCTACGATCCGGCTCACGCTACCCGCCGCCACGACCATGAAGGCGCCGGCGATCACCACCGCGATCACCATGACCGCGAGATCGTCGGCCACGCCGACGGCGGTGATCACCGAGTCCAGCGAGAAAACGATGTCGAGTAGAATGATCTGAATCAGCACCGACGAAAACGTCGCTGCCACCGCCGTGGCGGTCCGCGCTTTTTCGTCTCCCTCGAGCTTCACGTGGATCTCACGCGTGGACTTGAACATGAGGAACATGCCGCCGCCGATCAGAATCAGATCGCGGCCCGAAAATTCGTGCCCCATGAGGGAGAAGAGCGGAGCCGTGAGCTTCATGATCCAGACGATCGAGAAGAGCAGGACGACCCTCACTCCAACCGCGATCGTCAGGCCGATCTGGCGGGCCTTCGCGCGCGACTCGGCTTTCACCCGTTCCGCGAGAATGGCGACGAAGATGATGTTGTCCAAGCCCAACACGATCTCGAGCGTGGTGAGCGTGAACAGGGCGATCCAGGCCTCGGGGCTACTGATCCAGTTCCAGTCCATGGGGCGTGTATAAAGAGGTGAACTGTGAAGCCCTGTAAGGGGCTGGGCTGAACAAGCTACCCCGTGTACGGGGCAAGGCAAAAAAACTTCCAGCCCACCTTCGGTCCGGGCGGTGTGCTCGCCGAGCTCGTCGTGCTGGCTTGCCACCTCCCGGCGCAAGAGCGAGCACCGTCAGCCCACAGACTGCGTAGCACTACGACGGGTGGACGAGTGGCGACAAAGATATATTGAGTTGACGAATCAAACTATATGGACTCATGATATGGATCAAAGCGTGGGTCCAGTCGATGTACGTGACGATATCTCTTCCGGAGTCGCCGCATGTCCGATGTGAACACACTGCTGGGCGCGCTTCCGCGCATCTACTCGGCTTGTCGCGCGCGGCAGGTGCGCGATCCATTGGACGGCGGGGTCGTGAGCGCGCACCAGGCGAGCATCTTGAGTCACTTGGACTCAGGGGACCCCACCATGGTGGGAGAGCTCGCCGATCACTTGGGTGTGACGGCCTCCACCATGTCCCTGAACCTGACGCGGCTGGAGAAAGCCGGGTACATTGCCAGGGAGCGCGACCCGGCGGACCGACGCGTGATGAACGTGCGCCTCACTGAAGCCGGCGAGCGACTCAGCGCCGCCCAGACAGTTCTCGATCCCGAGCGCATCGATCGCATGCTCCACGAGTTGAGTCCCGGTGCCCGCACAGACGCGATGAGGGGGCTAGTCTTGCTCTCGGACGCGGCCGACGCGCTCATCCGTCGTGGCCGACCTGGAACTCATACTGGAGCAGGGGCGCGCGCTGTTGTCACCGGAGATGCTTCCGACCATCGAACAGTCGCTATCGACCATGAACTCCGCCATCTCCGAGATCGAGGTGGCGCTTCAGGAGGATCCGGGTAGTGACCTGTTACACTGCATGCTCTCAACACATCAACGCACCAAGCTCGGCGTACTGCAGCGCGCTGCGGACGCGGTTCGGGCTCAGACCTGAGTAAAAGACAAGTTTCGAGATGAACGGCTTTCTAGTCGGGGCGATACTCGCCCTCAGCATGGGGCAACAAACCGATACCACCTTCGCCGTGGGCGCCGCCGAGCGCCTCCAGGTCGAGACCCCTGGGTGGATCGATCACGATCGTGGTACCCGAGGACGCGGCAGCGTCCTTCGACCTCGCGACGGTACATGGCTCGATCACGAGTAATCTCAGCGGTGAATCGCGGTCCTTGCCGGGAGGCAAGCGGCACGCGCACCCGAAGCCACGGATCACGGGGCATCGATGGCGATGGCCGAGTTCCCGTTCGGCATGGACCATGACCGCGACTTCGCTCACGACTTCGATTTCGACTTTGACTTCGTCGACGATTGCG
>JAYZBT010000439.1:0-6260 GCA_036338615.1 Gemmatimonadota bacterium | reverse complement strand
TTGTCCTCGTATGCGGGGCCGATGCCGCGCCCCGTGGTGCCGATCTTGGTCGCCGCGGCATCCTCGACTGCCTTGTCCAGCAAGCGGTGGTAGGGCATCAGAAGCTGAGCGCGCCGGCTGACTCCCACGCGGCCCTCGAGTTCGATGCCTCTCGTCAGCAGAGCATCGTACTCCTCGAAAAACTGCCGGATATCGAGCACGACGCCGTTGCCCAGGAGGCAACGCTTACCCTCGTGGAGTACACCGGACGGGATCTGATGGAGGACGAATTCGGCGTCACCGACGTGGACCGTGTGCCCAGCGTTCGCCCCGCCCTGATAACGAGCGACGATGTCGACGCCCTCGGCCAGCACGTCGACGATCTTCCCCTTCCCTTCATCACCCCACTGGCACCCGACGATGACGGTGCAGGAACCCTCAGATGGCATCTCTTCCCCGCGCGGCTGTACTCCGTGGATCGTTGTATCCGGAACAGGGGGTCCAGGCGCACAAAACGGGCCTCCCCTCGCGGGGAAAGGCCCGTTGACCAATGTATCCTTTGGGAGAAGCTAGGCTGGCCGAGAGGGGGTGTCAACGAAATCTGCGGCGCCAAATCTGCGGCGCCAATGGGTATTGGATCCGAGGCGCGCCCCGGTACTTCAGACGCCGACTCGGGACAGCAGACCCGCAACATCCAAAATCCCGCGCACGTCCTCGACTCTGGCTTCGGACGCGGGCGCCAGCGGGGGGCGCGGAACCCCTCCACGCAGACCCAGTAGGTCGAGCGCGGCTTTTATGCCGGGAGCTCCCATGCCGCCCACGATCTGCTTGTGGACAGGCGCGATCCTTTCCTGTGCGCGTCCGGCGTCGGCGCTGCGCCCCTCCCGGAACGCCACCGAAATCTCGGCGGCCTGAGCGGGAGCCATCAAGCCGACCGCGACGATGCCGCCAACCGCCCCGATCTCCAATGCCCCATACAAAAGTGCGCCGCTTCCGACGAGTACCTGGAAGCCGTCTTCACAGGCTTCGACCAAGTCGCCGAGCAGCGCCAGCTTCCCACGCGAGTCCTTGATGCCGACGATGTTGCGGTGCCTAGACAACTCCGCCACCAGTCGCGTCGGGAACTCGAGCGTACTCAGGTGGAGCGGCACCTGGTAAACGAGTACCGGCACGGGGGAAGCATCCGCCACGGCTACATAATGTCGCGCCAATACCTCAGGGGACATCGCACCCTTGAAGAAAGCCGGTGGACTCACCAGCACAGCGTCGGCACCCGCATCAGCTGCCTGCCGCGTCATGCGGATCGTGTGACGCGTGGACTCTCCACCCGTGCCGGCGATGATCAGACGATTCCCCGGCACCACGTCGCGCGCCGCCTCGAGAAGCGATACGCGCTCCTGCTCATCGAGGAAGACCGATTCGCCCGTCGACCCGGCGACCAGGATGCCGCGGATCGGGTCCTCGAACCAGTGACGCAAGTTGGCCCGAAACGCGATGACGTCGACGTCGCCCGTCACAGGATCGAAGGGGGTAGTTACCGGCAGCAACGTTCCGCTGAAGTCGACCATGGGGGTTATCCGCCGTACATTTGCATGTCGTCCTGGCTACCGCTACCGCCCGACCCGGCCGGCTCGGTGAACATATTCATCTTCAAGTCGAAGTCCGCCGGATTGGTCGAGGCCGACATAGCGACCTTGAAGTCGACAACGCCCTCGTTCACGAGGTCCATGAGGTGCTGGTCGAAGGTCTGCGACCCATAGTGGTCCCTTCCTTCCGCGATCAGGTCAGGAATCTCGTCCATTCGGTCGGGGTCCTGAATGCAGTCTCGAATCGTCGCCGTCACGGGCATGATCTCCATCGCCGCCGCGCGGCCACCGGCCTTTTTCACCACGAGTCTCTGCGAGATCACGGCTCGCAGCGACTCGGAGAGACGAATACGGATCATCTCCTGCTCTTCCGGCGCGAATACCGCGATGATGCGGGAGATCGTCTGCACCGCGTTCTTCGTATGTAGGGTCGACACGACCAGGTGGCCCGTCTCCGCTGCCTTCAGCGCGGTCTCGATCGTCATCTTGTCGCGCATTTCGCCGATGAGGATCACATCCGGGTCCTGGCGTAAGACGGACCGCAGGCCAGTCACGAACGAATCAGTATCGGTCCCGATGTCCCGCTGGGTGATCGACGCCTTGTTGTCGCGATACAAGAACTCGATCGGGTTCTCGAGGGTGACGATGTGCAGCCGCTTGTGGTGGTTCATCCAGTTGATCATGGCCGCCATCGTGGAACTCTTGCCCGAGCCGGTGACGCCGGTCACCAGGACCATGCCGCGCTCTTTGTTGGCGATCTTGTTGATCATCGGCGGCAGCCCCAGATCTTCGACCGAGGGGATCTCGATGGGGATCGACCGCAGGACGATCATCGGCGAGCCACGCTGCTTCAGGATGTTCACGCGGAAACGGCCGATACCAGGAATCCCCCACGAACAGTCGTAGTCGAGGATCTTGTCGAAGTTCTCCCGATCTTCTTCGTGCGGGATCAAGCTCAGGGCGATGTCCTTCACCTGCTTGGCAGAAAGCTTCTTTTGCGTCAGGGGCTGAAGGTCGCCGTGAATTCGCGCCCGCACGACGTCACCCGCCTTCAGATGGATGTCGCTCGCGCCGCGTTCAACGGCCGCCTTGAACAGTTCCTGCATGGTCGCTCCTCCGAAATCCTCGCTCTCGGCGAGACCACCAAGATAATGGGCAGGCTACCTCAGCGCCTCCCGCCAATTCAGACCCATCTTATGCTTGGTTTCGGCAAGCGTGGCGCGAGCGATGGCGCGGGCCCGTTCGGCTCCGCGGTCCAGGATTTCACGCACCTCATCTGGATTGTCGATGTATCGCTGTGCGCGCTCCCTGTAGGGTGCGAAGGCATCGGCGAGGTTATCGGCGAGGGTGCGCTTGCAGTCGACGCAGCCGATCGTACCCGCGCGACACCGGCTCTCGATGTCCGTCCGCACGGCGTCGTCGGTAAAGAACCTGTGCAGAGAAAACACGTTGCAGACCTCCGGACGCCCCGGGTCGTCCCGCCTCACCCGCTGAGGATCGGTCACCGCGGTGCGCACGCGTCCCCATACGTCTTCGGGCTCGGAGAGGATCGGCACCGTATTGCCCAGCGACTTGCTCATCTTCGCTTTGCCGTCCAGCCCTACGATTCGACCCACGTCCTCGCCAATGAGGGGCTCTGTCACCGGAAACGTGTCACCGTAAGCCGCGTTGAATTTCCTCGCGATCTCCCGCGTCAACTCCAGGTGCTGCTTCTGATCCTCTCCGACCGGCACGCCATCCGCCTTGTAGAGGAGGATGTCGGCCGCCTGCAGAATCGGGTAGTTCAGGATGCCCGCCGGAATCGACTCGAGATTCTTCGACTTATCCTTGTATTGCGTCATCCGTTCGAGGTCACCGACGGGCGTGACGGCATTGAAGAGCCAGGCCAACTCGGTATGCTCGGGCACGTCCGACTGCACGAAGATGATCGCTTTCTCCGGGTCGAGTCCCACAGCGAGGTAAGAGACGGCGAGGTCGAAGACCATCGCCGGCATCGCCGCAGGATCCCCGCCCCCGGTGATGGCGTGCTCATCTACGATGCACCAGAGGCAGTCGTACTCGTCCTGCAAGCCCACCCAGCGCCGCAGGGCGCCCAGGTAGTTGCCCAAATGAGCCTCGCCAGTCGGCTGCATGCCGCTGAAGATGCGCTTCTTGCTATCGCTGTTCGGGGTGTCACTCATGAGATGCAAGTATGCGGCGGAAGATCCGTACGTTTTCGCGGAGGAACGAGCCCGCTAACTTAGCTAGCATGAACAGATCACGCCTATTCGTCACCGCGTTGACGGTGATGAGCTCCCTGTCGGCTGCAACGTCCGTGGACGCGCAGAACGTGCGGGGATTCGTTTTCGGTCAAGAGTCCAGCGCCCCGCTCGAGGGCGTCCTGATTCGACTGATGAGCAGGAATCTGGAGCCGCTCGACACCGTGACCACGGACATGCTCGGCCGCTTCGCGTTCCAAGCGAGGGGACCAGAGCGCTACGTGGTCGTCGCCGAACTGGAGGGGTACGCTGCCGCGCCCCAGGTCATCGAGGTCGGCCCCATCGCGTTGGCGCAGGTCGGCGTGACGATCGCGATGCAGTCCATGGGCACGACGTCCGAGTCCCCCATCGTGGGCGACCAGCGCATCGCTCATCTTCGCGGCCGCGTCGTCGTCTCGGGCACCAACGATCCCGTGGAGGGAGCGACGGTCACGCTGCTCGGGACCGAAACGAGGGTGCTCACCCGCTGGGACGGACGCTTCGTGATCGGTGACGTGCAACCCGGCCTCCAGCGAATCGAGGTCGAACACCTCGCTTACGGTTCTCGAAACTGGGCCATCGAGGCTCGACCTGGCAGCGCGTACGACGCGCTCATCCCGGTGGAGGAGGAGGCGATCGCCCTCGATGGAATCGAGGTCACCGTCCGCTCCCGCGCGGTAGCGCGCAAACTGGAGCCTGTCTTCGAGCGTATGGAGCGGGCCCTGGGCGGCATCTTCATGACCAAGACCGATTTCGTACAGCGCGGAAACCCCCCGGTTGCGCAAATGCTCCAAGGCCTCCCGAGCACGCGCGTGACGGGCTCGGGCGCTTCGAGTTGGACGCTCAGGTTCCGTCGGGGCTCGAGTAGCCTTCAGCAAGGGTGCGCGCCCGAAATCTGGATCGACGGGATCCGCATGGTGCGCGCGGGCGATCCGGTTGCGGAGTTCCTCGCCATGACGACCCTCGACGTCGAGATCATCGAGGTCTTCCCAAGCGCGGGCAGTATTCCGCCGGACTACACCACCTCCGCATTCTGCATGGTCGGGATCTGGACCCGGCGTGGCGGCTGACCTCGGGCTGGACTCGCTCCTAGCAACCGCGCGCGAGGCGGCCGATGCGGCCGCCTCGATTCACCGGCGCGACGCGGGAAAGGTCGGGGTCAGCGACGCCTCGGAAAAGGCCCGAGCCGACTACGTTTCCGCAACCGACCTCGACGCACAGGCGGCCGCGCTGGCCGTCATTGAACGCAAGCACCCGGACCACATGCTGCTCGCCGAGGAGAGCGACGAGCCGGTGGAGCAGCAACTCGCTCGTTGGGACGGCCGCCCGCTCTGGATCGTCGACCCCCTGGACGGAACCGCGAATTTCCTGCACTCGAATCCGCAGTACTGTTCCTCCGTGGCGGTTGCCGTCGAGGGCCGCCCGGTAGTCGGGGCCGTCACGTGCGGGTCTTCGGCGGAGCGATGGTGGGCAGCGGAGGGCATGGGCGCGTTCAAAGGCGGCCGCCGCATCAGCGTCTCTTCCACGGCCCCGCTCAGAAACGCGATGGTCGGCACGGGCTTTCCGTTCAAGTCTCTGGACCTTCTGCCGGAGTACCTCGGCGAGTTCGAGCGCGTCCTGCGCACAGCCTCGGGCATCCGCCGAGCCGGCTCCGCCGCGCTCGACCTCGCGTACCTGGCGCAGGGCTCTCTGGACGCCTTCTGGGAGAAGATTCTCATGCCGTGGGATTTCGCCGCCGGGCTCGTACTCGTGAGAGAAGCGGGCGGTGTGCTCGCCCGCCCCGATGGCAGCGACCTCGATTTCTACCCGGGGCCGGTGTGCGGAGCGAGCTCCGCCGAGCTTTTGGGCGAGCTCCTGACGGTCATCGCCGGGCGCGACTGAAACTTCGCCAGATGGAAATCGGCCTACGGCTTGCGCTCGGCGCCGAGGTCGGCGCCGTACGGTGGATAGTCGTTTCGGAGGGGGCCCGCCTGCTCGGGGCCAGCAACTCGGATCCGTTGACGTTCATCGGCATGCCTGTGCTGCTGGAAGGATTCGCGGTGGCCCCCTACGTTCGGGGCCGCCGCGACCCCGGTCCCCAGTGACAACCGAGAGTCCGATGAGAAGGTGCCCAACGTCCCCGCTGCTCGTCCTTCTGGCCTTTCTGGCCGGTGCCCTTCTCCCCGCACAGGTAGCCGCGTTGGCGCCCACTCCGCTCCAGGCTGAAGAACAGGAGTCCGAGGACGACCAGGAGGGCCAGGACGAGCAAGAAGAGCAGAAGTCCTACAGCGACGTCATCACCGATGAAGCCATCACGAGCGAAGGCCTCTTCGACACTCACATGATCGAGGAGGATCTCTTTTACGAGATTCCCCTGGACATGCTGGATCGGGAGATGCTTTTGCTGACCCGCATCGCGAGGACGCCCGACGGCGCCGGCTATGGCGGCTCGAAGGCCAACACGTCCACCGTGCGCTGG
>JAYZBT010000438.1:0-5141 GCA_036338615.1 Gemmatimonadota bacterium | reverse complement strand
GAGCGCCTCTTCCGGCGTGAGGCGGAAAAGGACGCACGCCAGGTTCATCGCGATCAGCGGAGACCCTACGGGCGACGAACCGGGATTCAGGTCCGTCGCCACGGCGATGGGGACCCCGTTGGCGCGGAACGCCTCGATGGGCGGTGCCTGCGTCTCCCTAAGGAAGTAGAACGCTCCTGGCAGCACGACCGCGGTGACTCCGGCCGCCGCCATCGCGCGCACGCCCGCCTCGCTCGTGTACTCCAGGTGGTCCGCCGACCGAGCGGCGTGAGCGGAGGCCAGCGCCGCACCCCCGAGATCGGAGAGCTGGTCGGCGTGCAGGCGAATCGCCAAGCCGTGGCGGGCCCCTGCGTCGAAAACGCGAGCGCACTCTTCTGATGTGAAGGCGATACCCTCGCAAAAGGCGTCTACGGCATCTGCCAGGTCCTCCGCGGCGGCGCGGGGAATCATCTCGTTACAGACGAGGTCGAGGTACCCCACCCGGTCTTGATCGAACTCGGGCGGCAAGGCGTGGGCGGCAAGCAACGTGGTGCTCACACGGACGGAGTACTCATCCGCAAGGCGCCGCGCCGTGCGGAGCATGCGCAGCTCACTCTCCAGGTCCAGCCCGTACCCCGATTTGACCTCGACCGTGGTGACCCCGTGTGTCATCAGTGTCGACAGCCGTGGGCCGGCCGCCGCCAACAGCTCGTCTTCAGACGCATCGCGCGTGGCCCTCACGGTCGAGAGAATGCCGCCGCCGGCCCTCGCGATCTCCTCGTACGTGGCACCCTGGAGTCGCATCTCAAACTCGTGCGCCCGATCTCCGCCGAATACCAAGTGCGTGTGGCAGTCGATGAGCCCAGGGGTCACCCAACCTCCGGCCCCATCCAACGATGAGGCTGGGTCCCCCACGAGCTCGGCCGGTGCATCCACCGCAGGCCCGAGCCATGCGATGCGGCCCGCGCGCACGACCACCACTCCGTCCCGGATCGCTCCGTACGGTTCTCCCCCCGCCACCATGGTGGCGACGTGAACGTTGCTGATGAGCAGGTCGCAGCTGGCCAGAGGGCCTCCTCGTTGACGTCGTCTCCGCAGGGAAAGTACACTCCCGCGCACATGACTGCCCTTTTCTTCTCCGATGTTCTCCTTCCGGGCGGGTGGGCGACATCCGTTCGCGTATCGATCGGGAACGACGGCCGCATCGATACGGTGACGCCGGGTGCCGACGCGGACGGTTGCGAGCAGGTGTCCGGAATCGCGGTGCCCGGCGTGCCGAATCTCCACTCGCATGCGTTCCAGCGAGCGATGGCGGGGCTCGCGGAGCGAGGCTCTCCGCGAGGCGACTCGTTCTGGGGATGGCGAGAGCGCATGTACGCCTTCCTCGAACGACTCGACCCGGACGATGTCGAAGCGATCGCCGCCCAGGTCCAGCTGGAGATGTTGCGGCATGGGTACACTTTCGTGGGTGAGTTCCACTACCTGCGAAACGCACCGGACGGCACAGCCTACGCGGATCCGGTCGAGATGGCTCGTCGCGTTCTAGCGGCGGCGGAGCTGAGCGGGATCGGCGTGACCATTCTGCCGGCCCTATATCGCCAGTCCGACTTCGGAGGCGCTCCACCGACGCCTGGGCAGCGGCGCTTTCTGGCGCCGGTCGAGGCGCTACTCCAAGACATCGCCGTCCTGCGCACTGCCACCGCGGGCCATCCTGCGCAGCGAGTCGGGATGGCGATCCACTCCCTCAGGGCGGTCACTCCAGAGGACCTGTCGCTGGCGGTCGGCACCCTGCGGGCCGATGACGCGACAGCTCCGATTCACATACACGTGGCGGAGCAGCAACGTGAGGTGGACGCATGCCTCGCGTGGTCGGGAGCCCGCCCCGTGGAGTGGCTGCTCGGGAACGCTTCGGTCGACTACCGTTGGTGCGCGATTCACGCCACACACATGACGCTCGACGAGACGCGCTCGCTCGCGGCGACCGGTGCCGTTGCGGGCCTATGCCCCACGACCGAGGCCAACCTCGGAGACGGCGTCTTCGCGTTCGGCGAATATGTGGGAGCGGGTGGACCGTGGGGTGTGGGCACGGACTCCCACGTGAGCGTCAGTCCAGTGGCCGACCTCAGACTGCTGGAATACAGCCAACGGCTCGTGACCCAGGAGCGCAACGTCGCGGCGGGTCAGGCAGATCGTTCCACGGGCCGTGCACTGCTCGAGGGCGCCTGGGCGGGAGGCGCTCGCGCCTGCGGTCAGCGTGTCGGCTCGATCTCCGTTGGTGCCAGGGCCGACATCGTCGTGCTCGACCGGGACCACCCGGCGCTCGTCGGCAGGCGCGAAGACGAAGTCCTCGACTCCTGGATCTTCGGCGGTGAAGACACACCGGTGCGCGACGTGATGGTGGGCGGGGCGTGGGTCGTGACAGACGGACGACACGATCACGAGGAAGCGATCGCGACCGGTTACCGCGCAGTCGCCGAGCGCCTGCGGCGCTGAGTCCGAGGTCGAAGCGGGAGCGGAAGGCTGCGACGCCAGCTAGACGTCGGGGCCCTCCATCATCGGGATTCGAAGATCCTCACGCTGGGCGGTACGAACGGCTGTGTCGTAGCCGGCATCCACATGTCGCGCTACGCCGAGGCCCGGATCGTTGGTGAGCACCTGCTCGATGCGCGCACCCATCTCCGGCGTACCGTCCGCGACGAGGACCTGGCCCGCGTGCAGTGAGTTGCCGATTCCGACACCCCCGCCGTGGTGGAACGAGACCCAACTCGCCCCAGATGCGGTGTTCAGAAGGGCATTGAGGATCGGCCAGTCGGCGACGGCGTCGCTACCGTCCTTCATCGCCTCCGTCTCGCGATTCGGAGACGCCACAGAGCCCGTATCCAGATGGTCGCGGCCGATTACGATCGGGGCGCTGATCTCTCCGGACGCCACGAGGTCGTTCATCGCACCGCCGAAGCGGGCGCGAGCCCCCTGCCCCAGCCAGCAGATGCGCGACGGCAGCCCCTGGAACTCCACCCGCTCCCGAGCCAGCCGAATCCATCGGCAGAGATGCTCGTCTTCGGGGAACATCTCGAGCACCAATTCGTCGGTTCGGTAGATGTCCTTCGCATCACCCGAGAGGGCGACCCAGCGGAACGGCCCCTTCCCTTCGCAGAACAGCTCCCTGATGTATGCCGGCACGAAGCCGGGGTAGGCGAAGGCGTTTTCGAAGCCGGCGTCCTGCGCGTACCCACGCAGGTTGTTGCCATAGTCGACTGCGACGGCGCCGGCGTCTTGCATGGCGACGATCGCCTCACAGTGTAGGCGCATGGACTCCATGGAGCGCCTCACGTACTCGTCGAGATCGGACTCCCTGAGTCCCGCGGCGTCCTCGAGCGAAAGCCCGGCGGGCACGTAGCCGTTCAGCGGATCGTGCGCCGACGTCTGATCCGTGACGATGTCGGGCGTGATGCCGCGCTCGACCAGTCCGGGCAGCACCTCCGCACAGTTTCCCACGAGGCCCACCGACAACGCCTCTCCCGCGTCCGCGGCACCCTGAACCCATACCAGAGCTTCATCCAGGTTTCCGGTCATGCGGTCGCAGTACCGCTTGTCGATCCTGCGCTCGATGCGGGTACTATCCACCTCCACGCACAGGACCGCCCCTCCGTTCATCGTCGCCGCCAGTGGCTGGGCGCCGCCCATTCCCCCCATACCGCCCGTGAGGACCCAGCGACCTCGTAGCGAACCGCCGAAGTGGCTGTGGGCCATGGCACCGAATGTCTCGTAGGTGCCCTGAAGGATCCCTTGAGTGCCGATGTAGATCCACGAACCGGCCGTCATTTGACCGTACATCATCAGCCCCAGACGCTCGAGTTCGCGGAAGTGGTCCCATGTGGCCCACCGCCCCACCAAATTCGAATTGGCGATCAGAACTCGTGGCGCGCGCTCGTGCGTACGAAAGACCCCGACCGGCTTCCCGGATTGCACCAGGAGCGTTTCGTCGTTTTCGAGTTCCTGGAGCGTGCGTACGATGGCGTCGAACGACTCCCAGTTCCGCGCCGC
The DNA here is from genome assembly GCA_036338615.1 of Gemmatimonadota bacterium. Classification (GTDB taxonomy): domain Bacteria; phylum Gemmatimonadota; class Gemmatimonadetes; order Longimicrobiales; family Gaopeijiaceae; genus UBA1138. Next base: position 1,118 of record JAYZBT010000438.1, on the reverse strand, counting down.
CTTCCCCGTTCCGCCGTAGACGATCAACTCGTCTGGGTGTTCGGCCACTTCCGGATCGAGGTTGTTCATGAGCATCCGCAGCGCCGCCTCCTGCGTCCACCCCTTGCAGGAGCGCTCCGGCCCGCGGGGCGCCCGCACCGTCCGAGGGCCCGACTTGGTCCTGTCCGTCATTGCTCTGTCTCCGTGCCGATGGCGGCCAACGCGCCCGATCGGATCAACCCCGTGAGTGTTTCCAGGTCGGGACCGAGCATGCGATCCCCCTCGAGTTTGCTTACGTCCAGACGTATCCGAGCATGCGCCTCTTCAACCGCACCACTCGACCGTAGTGGACGACGGTAGTCGATCCCCTGGGCGGCGCACATGAGCTCGATGGCGAGCACCCTCTCCAGACAATCGACGGTGCGGCTCGCCTTACGCGCGGCCGCCAGACCCATCGAGACGTGGTCCTCTTGGTTCGCGCTGGTCGTCACAGAATCGACGCTCGCGGGATGAGAGAGGATCCTCATTTCAGCCAGCAAGTCGACCGCGGTCACCTGGGCGATCATGAACCCGCTTTCGAGCCCGGGACGACTCGTCAAGAAGGCCGGCAGCCCCATGGAGAGATCGGGGTTCAGTAGGCGTTCCACGCGGCGCTCCGAGATTGCTGCCAGGTCCGCGACCGCGATGGTCAGCAGGTCGAGCGCCTGAGAGACGATCTGAGCATGGAAGTTTCCGCCGCTGACGACCACACCCGCCTCCGGAAACACCAAAGGATTGTCGGTCGCGCTGTTCGCCTCGGTCTCGAGGATTCGGCGCACGTACCCGAGCGCCTCGTGCGCCGCCCCGTGCACCTGTGGCATGCAGCGCAACGAATAGGCGTCCTGCACGCGGTGGTCCCCCTCCCGATGGGACTCACGGATCTCCGATCCCGCCAGCAAGCCCCGCAACCTGGCAGCAGATCGCTTTTGCCCTGGGTGCGGCCTGGCGTTCTGGATCTCCTCGCGGAAAGGCTCGGGCGTCCCCAGTAGCGCATCCAGCGACATAGCTCCCGCGACCTCGGCGGCCTCGAGCGCGCGCTCTGCGGCCAAGAGTGAGAGCACGCCGATGCCCGTCGTCGCCTGCGTGCCATTGATGAGCGC
>JAYZBT010000437.1:0-2941 GCA_036338615.1 Gemmatimonadota bacterium | reverse complement strand
CTGGCGTTTACACCGGCGAACGGTATGGGGCTGAATCCGCAGCTCCAGAACTACTGGATGACGATTCATCCGCCTACGCTCTACTTGGGCTTCACGGCGTTCACGATCCCGTTCGCGTTCGCCGTGGCGGCGCTGCTGAATGGGCGGCTCGACGCGCGCTGGATCCACCTGACGCGCCGTTGGATCCTGCTCTCGTGGCTCTTCCTCTCGGTCGGCATCATTTTCGGCATGCGCTGGGCGTACGAGGAACTCGGCTGGGGCGGGTACTGGTTCTGGGATCCCGTCGAGAATGCGTCGCTGCTACCGTGGCTGACCGCGACGGCGTTCCTGCATTCGATCCAGATCCAAGAAAGCCGTGGTATGTTGAAGGTGTGGAACATGTCGCTCGTCTTGATGACGTTCGTGCTCACGATCTTCGCCACGTTCCTCACGCGTTCGGGGCTCATCGAGTCGGTGCATTCGTTCGCGGAAGAAATCAAGATTGCGTACATCTTCCTGGGCTTCATGGGGTCGATCCTGGCGGGCTGCATCGTCCTCATTCTCTATCGCCTGCCCAAGCTCCAGAGCGAAAACCGCCTCGAGTCGTTCGTCTCGCGTGAGTCGGCCTTTCTCTTCAACAACCTCATGCTGCTCGGCTTTGCTTTTGCCGTGTTCTGGGGCACGATCTTCCCCCTCGTCGCCGAGGGCTTCACCGGTGAGAAGATCAGCGTCGGGCCGCCCTTCTTCGAGAGGGTCAACTTCCCGATCGGCCTCGCCTTGCTGTCGCTGGCGGGCATCGGGCCAGTAATCGCCTGGCGGCGAGCCACGAAACGCAACCTCAAGAAAAACTTCACGATCCCGGTAGGAGTGATGCTCGCCGTCGCGGCGGGGCTCTGGGTGACGAACGCCCGTCATCCGCTCGCGCTCGTGACGTGGAGCATTTGCGCTTTCGTGCTGTCGATCATCGCGATCGAGTTCTGGAAGGGCACGCGCGCCCGCGCGCGCATCGAGGGCGAGGGATACGTACTAGCGTTGATGCACCTGGTGTCTCGCAATCGTCGACGGTGGGGCGGCTACGTAGTGCACGTAGCCATGGTCATGATCTACTTCGCGTTCGCCGGGGCGGCGTACAACGTCGACGAGCGTTTCCACATGATGCCGGGTGACGTCGTGGAGGTCACGTCTCCGTTCGGACACACCTATTCGTTGACATACGAAGGGCTCTCGGTGTCGCTCCCCAAGGGTCAGCGTAACCTGCTCAGGCAGGCGATCGCAACGGTTTCCGTGCAGAAGGACGGCAAGCAGATGCCCATCCTCGTGCCCGAAAAGCGCTGGTACGTGACCGCCGAGTTGCCGATGACCGAGATCGACAAGCACTCACTGGTGCGGGAGGATCTCTACCTGATCCTGGCGGCCTTCGACGACATGCGGGGCGCGGTGAGCGCCGACGCGAGCGCCCAGGGCATCGACCTGCAGGTCCTGATCAAGCCACTAGTCAGCTGGATCTGGTACGGAGGCCTGATGCTGGCATTCGGCACGTTCATCGCGCTTTGGCCCAGCGTCGACCGTCGCCGGATCGCGCTCGAGGCGAAGTCCGAGACCACGCCGGAGCCGGCGATGGCAGGCGCGGCGGACTGAGCAGCAGACTGAGATGACCCCCTTTATCGGCGCTTCGCTCGTGGCGTTGGCCGTGGTCCTCTTCATCCTTCAGCCGGTGGTGAAGGGCCTGCACGCATCTCTGGATCGGATGGAAGACGAGCTGACCGATACGGAAGCGCGCAAGCGCGTAGCGCTGCTCGCACTTCGTGACGTCGAGTACGATTTCCTCGCCGAGAAGCTGGACGAGCAGGACTACCGGTCACTCAAGGCCGAGCTCACGGCCGAGGCGCTGGCTGCGCTGAAGGCGGACGAGCGGGCGCGAGGGGGCGCCGAGCCCGACGACGACGACCTGGAGGCCGAGATCGCTTCGATCCGGGCGGGGCTCAGCGACGGTGTGGCCTGCCATGCATGCGGATTCTCGAACGAAGCCGGGTCGCGCTTCTGCTCGGCCTGCGGGACCGCCGTGGCGGTCGGGGCGACCCCGTGAACGCGTCGGAGCTGGCCGTCACGATCGTCCCCGACTCGGGCGTCTCCTCGCCTGCCGTGCCTGCGTTGGAGGCGCGTGGGCTTGTGCGTGAGTACGGGTCCGTGGTGGCGGTGGCCGGAATCGACCTCGCGCTGCAGCGGGGGGAGTTTCTCACGGTCTTTGGACCGAACGGCGCCGGAAAGTCATCGCTGCTCGGGATGCTCGCGGGGTCGCTACGCCCTACGCGAGGTGAAGTCCTGGTCAACGGCGCCACGCTCGACTTCGGCTCGGTCGACTTGCGGCGGCACATCGGCGTGCTGTCCCACCAGGGCTTCCTGTACGCTCAGCTGACGGTGGAGGAGAACCTTCGCTTCTACGGGCGCCTCTACGGTCTGAGGGACCTCGACCGCAGGGTCCCGGAACGACTTTCCCATGTGCGGCTCGCCGAGCGGGCGAGCTCCCTCGTCGGCCAGCTCTCCCACGGCATGCGCCAGCGCTTGGCACTTGCCAGGTCCTTGTTGCACGACCCCGACGTCGTGCTCCTGGACGAGCCTTACACCGGTCTAGATCCTTCGGCCGCGGCGATTCTTCGCGCCGTACTCACCGAGGTCCGGGATGGCCATCGATCGGTCGTGATGGTGACCCACAACTTGCGGGAGGGCCTGGCTCTTGCGAGCCGGGTGGCGGTCCAGGTCCGCGGGCGTTTTGCCTGGCAGGGCAAAGGGGACGAGGTCGATACCAGCGACTTCGAACGGCTGTACCACCGGGTGGTCGAGGGAGGCCCATGATCGAGTACCTCGGACAAGTCCGCGCGATCGTGTGGAAGGACTTGCTGCTGGAAGCGAGAACCCGTGAGCGAGTCGTGGCGATGGGTGCCTTCGCCGTGCTCACGGGGGT
>JAYZBT010000436.1:0-7788 GCA_036338615.1 Gemmatimonadota bacterium | reverse complement strand
CACTCAGACTCGGGAGGACCGATGGATCGCAGAGGCTTTGTAGGAACGGGAATGGCAGCTGGACTCGTGGGCGTCAGCGGCGCGTCCGCATCTGTAGCGGCCTTGTTGCAACGCTCCCCCGGGTGGGGCGCTGGGAACGTGCTTCCGGACGGGTCCATCAAGCTGAGTTCCAACGAGAACTCGCTCGGCCTCTCCTCCTCCGCCCAGCAAGCGGTCATCGACGCGATCTCGCACGCGAATCGCTACCCCTTCGACTACACGCCTGCGCTGCTCGAAGAACTCGCGAAGTACACCGGAGTGAAGGAAGAGAACCTCATTCTCGGGTCTGGGTCGACCGAGATCCTTCAGATGACCGTGCAAGCGTTTCAAGGGCCGCAGGTGCCGCTTATCATCGCGGAGCCGACGTTCGAAGACGTGCCTCGATACCAGCACCCGCTGGCCTTCAACCTGATCAGGGTGCCTCTGACCCAGGCCTACGAGCACGACATCGGTCGTATGCGGGAGCATGCCGAGCAGTCCCGCCGGCCGTCGATCGTGTACTTCTGCAACCCCAACAACCCGACCGGGACCATCACGTCCTCGCGCGGCATCGACGAGTGGATCGCGGAAGCACCGGAGACCACGACGTTCTTGATGGACGAGGCCTACTTCGACTACGTCGACAACTCCGCCTATTGGTCAGCACTCAAGTGGATCGACACCCACCCCAACGTGATCGTCGCCCGCACCTTCTCGAAAATCTTCGCCATGGCCGGCCTGCGGGTCGGGTATGCGGTGGCCCACCCGGACACGATCACGCGGTTGACCGAGTTCGTAGCCAAGAACTGCCCGAACGTACTCGCCACGGCCGCCGGCATCGCGTCGCTCAAGGACGCGGCCCACATCACCCGCAGCCTGGAAGTCAACGCAGCCTCTAAGAAGATCGTGTACGACACCTGCGAGGCGCTCGGGATCGAATGCCTGCAAAGCGACGCCAACTTCACCATGCACCGCATCAGCGGGGACCTCGACACGTACATCTCCCGCATGGAGGACGCCGGCATTCGCGTGGGTCGCCCGTTCCCACCCATGCTCGAGTGGAGCCGTCTCTCGTTCGGCCTGCCAGAAGAGCAGGACCGTTGGGCGGAGACGCTCAAGGGGTTCCGAGCGAAGGGCTGGGTCTAGCAGCCCGCGCCACGTGGCAGAACCCCGAATCGAGAAATGGCTCGACCCACCGGCCATGGACGCTGGCTCGCCCGAACCAGCCGTGTACGAAGACGGAGGGAGAGCCTGGGTCGCGTATCGGTGCAGCAACCCTGCTTTCCCGGGCTGGGGGTCCGGGGCGAGCCCTACCCATCCAGGCTTCGACGAGTTCTGCGCGGTTATCAGGTTCACCGGTTTAGAGTCGCTCACGATCGGACCTCCGAGTGACGAGCGACTCCACGAGCACCCACTCTACGACGCCGGCCTCCAATCGTACTCCTTCCATGTCGTCGAGGATTCGGACGAAGTAACGGAAGCTGAAATGGCGCACTGGATCGTGACGTTCCACGACGTGACGCTCGAGGTCATCGCCGAGGACGCGGACGTGCTCGAAGCCAGAGTCGACGTGAACTCGCCCGAGCAAGCGCTCGCCACGGTCGGCGCCTAACTCCGAGCGACACACCGCGGCATGTCTGCATGATGAGCCGCCTACGTGCCGCTGACGAGTTCCTCCAAGGCGTCCTCACGCAACAGCCGAAACCGACGCTGCCCGGTCTGTCCGATCAGGCCCTCGTCTTTACATTGTCAGCCTCTACTCGCGGCGCGATCTGGAAGACCAGTGGATCGCCGAAATCTTCCAGGATCCACCGTCCCGGACGAGCACCACGAGCTCAGCTCCCTGGGAGTTGATCTCCCGGTCTCCCATGCGGCCCTGGGTGAGGCTGGTCGACGACGCCCAGGCGACATCACCGACGATACGGACGTCGATGTCTCCACGCTCGCGAGGCACCGCCTGCGCGAAACGCATGTCACCCGAGACATGACCGTTCCGGTAGTGGTCCTTGTCCTCCGTGCCACCACTCTCGAGGATGACTACATCGTCGGAGAGCATGGACAACGCCGTGGTCGAGTCCCCCGCCGCCAGCGCCGCGTGGAACGCCTCGATCACCTGGGCGACCGCCCCAGTGTCCTGCGCTTGCAGCGGCGCAGCCGCGCAGCCGAAGGTGGCAGTCCCCAGGGTCAGCAACGCGAAATACTTGGTCCTCATAACCTTCTCCTGGATAACACATTAGGTGGGCACGGTCGAGCGACGCCTAAGTGTAGGAGTGGGACGCACGTCGGGCGAGGAGGGACCTCTGGCCTTCGTTGAGGAAGGCCGCTAGGGTTGCCGACGCCCGGTCGACACCTGAATTGTGACTTGGGTGTTCGTCGCTTTCATCGTGTTCTCCGTGAGGCGTTCCATGCTCTCTCGTGCACCACGTGGCCAACGGCTGCCGCAAACGGCAGTCCTTTTCCTTTTCGCCTTGGCGCCGTGCGTTGTCCCGGTTTCTGGCCAAGCTCAGTCGACCACCGAGAAGCGAACACTGGAGATCGCCGACTACGCGCAGTGGCGTACGGTCTCAGGCTCGCAAATTTCGGCCGACGGCCGGTGGGTCGCGTGGGCGTACTCGCGCGTGCGTGGTGACGACACGCTGCACGTCGAGGCGTTGGACTCGGACGCGGCGCACGTGATCGCGTCGGCCTCGGGGGCGGAGCTATCCGACGACGGCACGTGGGTTGCCTACTTCGTTTCGCCGCCGTTCCTCGAGGCGGAAAAGCTCCGCCGCGATGGAGAAACAGTGACGCGGCAGGCTGGCCTGCTCGAGCTGGCGACCGGCCAGAGCTTCACCTGGGACGACGCCTCGTCCTTCGGCTTCTCCGAGGGATCGAGCCACTTCTTCGTGAGGAAGAGGAAGACCAACGAGGAGGCGGAACACGACGGAACCGACCTCATTCTGCGCAACCTCCACCAAGGATTCGAGGAGCTCATCGGCAGCGTCGGGGAGGCCGAATTCAACGATGGCGGGACTCACCTAGCCTTCACAGTGGACGCCGAAGGCAAGGACGGAAACGGGCTGTACTTGCTCGACCTCGCCACGGGTTCCCGCAGGGGGCTGGACAACGCGAAGGAACGCTACGCCCGGATGGTCTGGTCCGAAGAGGGCGATGCGCTCGCGGTTCTGCGTGGCGACACGCCGGAGAAAAAGACCGAGCGGGAGAACGCACTGATCGCGTTCCAGGGTGTTTCAGACCGCTCGCCACAGCGAATCGACGTCGATGCAACGGGCAATGGCGGCCTCGGCGACGGCGTGGTTCTGAGCGAGAAAGGCCGCCTGGCGTGGAATGAAGACGCCACTATGCTCTTCGTCGCGACCAAGCAGCAGGACGAGGAATTGGAGGACTGGCCGGACGACGGGCTGCCGTTGGCAGACGTCAATATCTGGCACTGGGCCGATGACCGGATTCAGGCCCAGCAGGAGCAAGCGGCTTCGCGGGACCGGGACAGGACCTACGTAGCGGCGGTGAACCTGAAGCGCGGCACGGTCATACAGCTCACGAATGAAAGCATGCGCACGGTCGAGATCACGCGGGACGGGCTGTGGGCGATCGCACGGGACGAGACCGCGTACGTCTCCGATTGGCGGCCCGACCAGGCCGACTTTTACCGCGTGGATCTGCGGACCGGAGAGCGAGCGACCGTGCTCGAGGGGCAGCTGCGAACCCTCGGGCTCTCCCCGGACAGCAAGCACTATCTCTACTGGAAAGAGGGCCACTTCTGGGACTACAGGATCGGGGACGGCGTGCACGTGAACCTCACGGAGTCCGCCCCGGTCGACTTCACGAACCAGGAGTACGACCGCTTCGGGGAGAAGCCTCCGCACGGTGTCGCAGGATGGACCGAAGACGGTGACGGGGTCGTGCTCTACGATCGCTACGACATCTGGCTCCAGCCGCTCGACGGAAGCTCCGCGAGAAACTTGACGGGAGGCCGCGGCGCCGCGGACGAAATGCGACTCCGCTACATCCGCACCGACGCGGAAGCCCGGACCATCGATCTCGGCGAACCGCTCTTGATCGACGCGTATGGGGAGTGGACGAAGAAGGAAGGCTTCTTCGAGTTGGACGGCGACGAGCTCGAGCAGCTGACCTGGGAGGACCGCCGCTTCGACATACCGAGAAAAGCTGCCGACGCCGAGCGGTATCTGTTCTCGGCACAGACGTTCCAGGAGTATCCCGATCTATACGTGAGCGCCGGCGATTTCGCAGACCGGACCCGCATCACGGACGCGAATCCGCAGCAGAACGAGTTCCTGTGGGGTCATCGCATCCTCTTCGACTATACGAACGACGACGGCGTGCCCCTGCAAGGTACGCTCGCCATCCCAGACGGCTACGAAGCCGGGCAGCGCCTGCCGATGCTCGTCCGCTTCTACGAGAAATACTCCCAGGATCTGCACCTGTACCCGACGCCGACGTTCCGGCATTCGCCGAATTTCGCGGGCTACGTGAGCAATGGATACCTCGTCATGCAGCCCGACGTGCACTTCCGAATCGGCAGCTCTCACAGCGACATGCTCGAATCCGTCGAGGCGGCCGTGCGCAAGGTCGTAGAAATGGGATACGCGGACCCCGACGCGGTGGGGCTCAGCGGCCATTCGTACAGCGGAGGGGGCAGCGCCTACATCGCGACCCGCTCGGACATGTTCTCGGCGATCGCGCACGGGGCCGCCCCGATCAACCTCGTGAGCGAGTTCAACCAACTCTTCGTGGGCAGCGGTCAGAACAACCACTCCTACGACATCTACGGTCAGGGCCGGTACGCGACGAATCCATACGACGACTTCCAACGGTACTGGGATCAGTCCCCGATCTCCGGCGTGCAGAACATGAACACACCTGTCCTCTACCTGCACGGCGAGGCCGACCCAACCGTGAACTGGGAGCAAGGACTCGAGTGGTACAATGCCCTTCGTTTCTTAGGGAAGCCGATTATCTGGCTTTCCTATCCCGACGAGGGACACGGATTGCGCAAGCTCCAGAATCGTGTCGACTTCCAGTACCGGCTGCGCCAGTTCATGGAACACCACCTCAAAGGAGGGCCCGCTCCGAGTTGGATGACCGATGGCGTCCCATATCTGGACAAAGAACGGCGCATGAGGGAGTTCGCCCCCGGCATCTTCCGCTCGGACAGCACCCGCACCCGCATCATCAGCGAACCCCAAGCCCCACAAAAGCCAAAGGGCCCCACCCCGTGAGCAGCCTTTTCCGGTCGACCCTCACAGCCGCGACCGCGATCGCCTTTCTGGCATCCGCGGGAACCGCTCAAGCCCCCTCCCCAGAGTCCGTGCTGGGCTTCGTCCCGGGCGCCGACTTCCACCTCGCGACCTACGAAGAGTCCGTGGATTATTTCCAACGGCTCGCGGCGGCCTCGGATCGCATCACCATGGTGCGTACCGGACAGACATCGGAAGCCAGAGACTGGTGGATCGCGCTGATCTCGACGCCCGAGAATCTCGCGCAGGCCGAGCGCTACCGGGACATCGCCGACCAACTCGCGCACCCGAATGAACTGACCGACGAGGCGGCGAGGGCCCTCGCGGTGAGCGGCAAGGCGATCGTCGACGTCAACGGCGGACTGCACGCGTCTGAAGTAGCCGGCGCGCAGCACACGATCCAGCTCGCGTACGAGCTCGTGACCAGCGACGAGCCACGCGTAGCGGCAATCCGCGAGAACGTGATCACGGTGCTCTGGCCGTCACTCAATCCGGACGGCCAGACGATGATCGCGGACTGGTACATGTCCAATGTCGGCACACAGTTCGAAGTGGCGCCCATGCCGTGGCTGTATCAGAAGTACGTTGGGCACGACAACAATCGCGATGCGTACATGCTGAACATGGTCGAGTCGCGGGTGCTCGCGCGGACCTGGCAGGAGTGGGACCCGCAGATCATCTACGTGCATCATCAGAGCTCTCCGTTTCCTACCCGCATTTGGTTGCCGCCCTTCGCTGAGCCGATCGCCACCTTCGCGCCACCGCTCATGTCGCGAACCGTGAACACGATCGGCATGACCATCGCGCAGATGCTCGAGTCCCGGGGCATGCCCGGCTCCGTGCATATGGGTACCGGCTTCGACTCATGGTATCCCGGCTACGTCGACTACATGCCGATGATGCAGAACCAGGCCGCGTTCTGGACGGAGACCGCGCTCTGGCGGTACGCCACACCGCACTTCTACACGCTCTCGGACTTCCCGGCGAACCGACGGGATCTCAGGGCGGAATCGCTCTACCCGAGCCCGTGGGAAGGCGGGTGGTGGCGGCTGGGCGATGCGGTCGACTACATGCGGGTCGCCTCGCTGGCCGTACTGGACTACGCGGCCAAGTATCGAGAAGACCTACTGTTCAATCGGTACCAATCGGGGCGTGACGTCATCCGGAAGTACACGACTGCGCCACCCTTCGCGTATTTCGTCCCCAGGGCTCAGCGCGACCCCGTGGGACCGGTGGATCTCCTGCGCCGCCTCGCGTTCAACGGACTGCGCGTATACGACCTGGCCTCTGACGTGACGCACGAAGGCATCACGCACCCGGCGGGCACCTGGGTGCTACCGCTGGATCAGGAGTTCGGTGAGCTCGCGAGGCAGGTCATGGAGGTACAGACCTATCCCGACCTACGCGAGTACCCGCAGGGCCCGCCCGAACAGCCGTACGACGCGGCGGGCTGGACTCTCCCGTACCAGATGGACGTGGAGGTGATCGAGGCGCGGCAGCCGCTGGGCGACGACGTACGGGCCGCCATGACGCCACTGTCAGCAGAACCGACCGCTTGGGACTCGGAGGTCACGAACACATCCGGATTCGACGCGATCCCAGGCGTCGGGTTCGACTCCCATCCGGTCGCCGCCGCGATCCAGCCGACCCCCGGACGAATATCGGGCTCCGGCTCAGCGTTGATTCTAGACCCGGCCCAGAACAACAGCTTCCGCGCGTTGAACGAGGCCTGGCGGGCGGGCGCCAACGTTCGCTTCGCGGACGGCCGCTACGTGGTCTCGGGCCTCGCCGGCAGTGTCGTCGAGCGGCTGGTGCGCGACCTCGCGCTACAGACCAGCCGCGGAACCAACGTCGGAACGCCGTTGGCGCAGGCGCGGGTCGGCCTCTATCGGCCGTGGTCTCCGAGCATGGACGAGGGTTGGTCGCGTTGGCTCTTCGAGCAGCACGGTTTCGCATTCCGCAATGTCCGGCCCGCGGACGTGCGGGCGGGCAACCTGCGCGATCGATACGACGTGCTGCTCCTGCCTTCGGACCGGCCCGGCGGCCTCATGGACGGATTCGCGAAGGGTTCGGCCCCGCCGCAGTATGTCGGAGGACTCGGCGCCGAGGGCATCCGGACGCTCGACGCCTTCGTGCGCGCGGGCGGGACCCTGGTATGCACGAGCGCGTCGAGCGATCTGTGCATCGACGAGCTGCACCTGCCGGTGAGCAATGTCGTGCGCGGCCTCGGCCGGGATGAGTTCTTCTCGTCCGGCTCGATCCTCGAGGTGCGGATCGACACGGCTCACCCGGTGATGTCCGGCATGCCGGCACGCGCGAAGGTCTTTTTCGACCGCAGCCCCGTCTTCACGACCGAAGAAGGCTTCGAGGGCGCCGTGATCGCGTCCTACGGACCAGACGGCTCCCCACTGCTGTCCGGTTACCTGCTCGGTGAGCAGCACCTCCAGGGGCAGGCCGCCGCCCTGGACGTCCGGCACGGCGAAGGCCATGTAATCCTCCTGGGCTTCCGGCC
>JAYZBT010000435.1:0-3365 GCA_036338615.1 Gemmatimonadota bacterium | reverse complement strand
CGATCCGTCTTGCCACCAACCGATGTGTTCGCCCTGCTTCCGTCCGTTCCGGTACTCTCGCTCGAACCGGCGGGCCCCGTCCGAATACCATCCGGTCGACGCGCCTTCTCGCTGGCCCGATCGGTACTCCGTCTCCGAGTGAAGGGCTCCGTTCTCGTAGTGCTCGACCAGCGTTCCTGTGAAGTGCCGACCGTCCAGATACAGCATTCCGTCGACCCTCGCGAGCCCGGGCGCGGTGGCCTCCACCTCGATCGGCTGCTTCGCCGAGAGGGGAGACCACCCGTTCGCGGCCCAGACCCCGGCGATCGACAGAGCGCCGATCACCAGAATCGAGGTGGTTGGGAGGTTGATCATGGTCGATCTATCCGGTCACGGTACCGGCGGTACCGTAGAAGCCCGAGCCGTTGATGTAGGGGTCGTCGGCGGTGATGTGGTAGTGGTAGATCCCGCCCGGAAAGTCACCCGTGACGCCGTAGTGGCCATGTAGGTCGTCCAGGTCGCTGCTGGTCAGCCGCACTCCACCTTCGAACGGCCCGTAGAGCGGGAAGCCGTCGAGCAACAGACCGATGAGGGCGTCTTCACCAACTACGCCCGTGATGAACAGTGGCTCGACGTGGTAATGGTATTGCCCGGTGTTTTGTGGGTGTCCGTTGTACTGATCGAACGAGTCGATCTCGAACGTCAGAGGCCGATTTGGTCCGGCGTACTGGTTGAAGATCGCGACCCCGTTCACGGCGACGCCGATCGGGCCTAGAGGCGTAGCGGCGTTATTCGTCGCCTGCTGCACCTCTTTGGGGACGCGGAAGACGAGATTCTGCTCCGCGATTGTGTTCGGGTTCAGGGCGAAGTTCGTATTGCTGCCGTCATAGGCCGCGTATTGACTGTTGGACTGGTCGAAGTACGGGCTCACGTGGTTGGGGACGCCGTTGGAGCGGAGGACGACGACGTCACCGTCGATCGATACCTCGACTTCGGTGCCGAATTGACTCAGTATCGGAGTGATATCCACGGAGACGCCTTCCGGACCGTCATCGATCGAAACAACGCTGTCCGTCGAGCAAGCCAAAACTCCAAACGCGATGCCGACTCCCAGAGCGAATCGGGTGTGCGTGCGATGAGTGCGCATGGTAGCTCCTGCGAATCGTATTTGAGTGGTTGTGCACTCGTTCGACAACCGAACGCCCGCTTGCATTCCATTTGGCCGAGACGGCCCGCGTGTGGCGCTCCTGCGGCTGGCCCGGCGAGAATGGAATGACGAAGCCCATCCGGTTGTCCAACTCTTGAAGCGGCCGCAGAGCGGCCTTGGAACGCCGGACCTGGAGCTCGTTCGTCGGGCTCGAGCAGGGGACGACATAGCGTTCCGTGCGTTGATGGAGCGTTACGAGCCCACGGTCGCCGGCGTCGTGATCCGAATGTTGGGTACAGGAGATGAAGCAGACGATGTTGGCCAGGAGACGTTCATTCGATTCCATCGGTCATTGCACCGCTTTCGTGGGGACTCCACGCTCGGCACCGACCTCACTCGGATCGCCATGAACCTCTCTCTGAACGCGTTGAAGCGAAGGAAGCGTATGCGTCAGCGGCCCGTGCCGCTGGATCACGCCGATGCGGAGGCGATCGCGACCGAAACACCCGACGAAGGTGACCTGGAGCGAGCGGAGAGCGCCGCGCGCATCGGGCGGGCGTTGGACGACCTGAGTCCGAAGCATCGGGCGGTCGTGGTCCTGCGCATGATGGAGGACCGCTCTACCGCGGAGGTCTCGAAGATCTTGGGTGTCCCCCAGGGGACCGTCATGTCTCGACTGAAGAGGGCGCTTGCGAAGCTCGCGTTGTTACTGGAACCGGAGGTCATACCGTGAGTCGACGAGATTCTGATCGGCTGCTTCGCGCGGCGCTCGGGGAGCTCGCCCACGAAGAAAAGGCGGCGTTCGACGCGCGGCTCGAGACCGACGTCGAACTCGAGGCCGACTTCGCGCGTGTGCGAGCCCTCAAGGCGGCGCTCGAAGACACGTCGCAGCCGAGGTTCGGGGAAGGCTTCGCGACCAGGACCATGGCGCGAATCCGCCGCGAGCGAGCGGAACATGAGGCCGCATCACTCGAAACCGTACTCGCGCGCTTCTTCACACGATTGGCCCCCGTGGCTGCCGCGCTTGCGCTGGCTCTATTCGCTGTGAATCTGCTGGTCCTCGACGCGCCCGATCAGTCGCGTTGGGAGGCGGCCCTTGGGCTCGAGCCGATTACGCTGGAGTCGGCATACTCTATCGGAGAGGGACTCCACGGTGGATAGCTCGATAACCGGAGCCTCGACCGCCAAGGCCGCCGCCATCCTGAGTGTGACACTCGTGCTGGGCGTGGCCATCGGAGCATTCGGGGTGGGAAGCCTGGCGCAGGTGCGCATGCAGCGACTCGACGATCTACGCGGACCGGGCGGTTTCGTATCGCACGTCCAAAGCGTGATCGAGCCCCGGGACGAAGAACAAAGAGCCGCGATTCTGCCGTTCCTCGAAGCGACCGACGAGCGTAATCGCGAGATCATCGAAGCGGCGAACGAGGCACTAGGGGGCACGCTCGAACAGTTGCAGGCCGACTTGAGCGCGCTTCTCGATACGGACCAGACCAGGCGGTTACGCGACTTCGGGCGTCGACCGCCCCCGGGACTGGGGCCGGGTGGTGGGCCTCCGGGTCGCGGAGGTCCGCTACCCCCCGGGGGCCGGCGTGGGCGTGGCGATGGGCAGCGAGGTGGGTTGCCGCGCGGACCGGGTGGGGGACCGCCGTCGGGCTGACCCTGGGCCCCTCAGCCCGTCCCAGCGTCATCCGCCCGGGCCACGCGATCCAGGTGCCGGTTCGTCCGTGCCGCGCGTCGTCTTCACGTGAATAACGCCCGAGGCCCAGCAGGTAGACCCGACGCTCCACGTCTCGCTCTACGCACGAGACCTGGACGACGGACCCGTGTTTCCCGGGCCTGAGATGATGTTCATCGAAGAAGAGACGGGCGAGGGAATGGCGCGGGTGCTCTACAGTCTGAGCGCCGAGCAGTCGTTACAGGACGGTACGTTGTGCGTCGACGCTCGCACCTCAATCCGCGGATCCCCGGGCGCTCTCTAGATCCATAGATCCTGATGCGCGGTTCGCTCGCCCCCTTCCTCTCCAGTGTTGACCACGCCGCGAGGCTCGATCAGCAAGAGCTTGACCTCGGATTCCGCGTACGGCTTGTGCCGCATGCCGCGGGGCACGACGAAAAGCTCGCCCGCTGAGATGTCCACCGATCCGTCGGGGAAGTCGATCCGCAACCTGCCCTCGATGACCAGGAAGGCTTCGTCGGTCTCCGGATGATCGTGCCAGATAAAATCCCCCTCCAACCGGGC
>JAYZBT010000434.1:0-4427 GCA_036338615.1 Gemmatimonadota bacterium | reverse complement strand
GGCGCGCAACAGACTGCATCTGGGCGAGTCCGTATGGCCCTGGTTCCGCCGAGCGATCTCGATGCCGGGGCTCCGCGCGCTCGACGTGACGCCCGACATCGCGGTCGAGGCCGCAGTCCTGCCCGGGGACGCACCAAGGGATCCCGCCGATCGCATCCTCGTCGCGACAGCGCGATGCAGGCGCCTGACCCTGGTGACCGCCGATCAGGAAATCCTCGCATACGCATCCGATGGCCCTGTGCGAGCGCTCGCGGCGGGCTGACGTTCCCCATTGCATGGAAACATCTGAAGTCAATTCGAAAAACGCGTTGACCTCACGAGGGGATCACTCGTATCTTCTGGCAGTGTTCATAGGGCGAAAAAACCCTGTCCTACTTGCCGAAGGAGCCCACATGGTTCGCTCGGCAGCGGCGATACTCGCCGTGCTGATTCTGCCAGAAATTGCCCTCGCCCAGCAAGCGCAGGGGGATCACACCGTCGTCAATGGTGACACGCTGTGGGACCTTGCACAGCAATACTACGGGGATCCCTTCGATTGGCGACGCATTTGGACCGCCAATCAGGCGAACATCGCCGACCCCAACCTCATCGTGCCGGGGCAGGTGCTGGTAATCCCCGGGACCGCACCCAGTGTGGGGGTACGGAAGTCGTGGAGGCGAGCGGTCCCGCCGAGCCTACGAGCTTGCGAGACATCCCCACGATCTTCCGCCAGGACACCACGCTCGTTCGTGGTGGCGTAGTGAGGGGCAGTGAGCGCGTGTACCAATCGGTCCCGCGCGACCTCGTCTTCTCCGCCCCTCGGCTGACGGGTATGGAGGGTGACCCGCCGCACGCGGGAGTGCTGGAAGGATCGGCGGGCGGCTCGAACCGCGGTCTCACGGTTCGCTCGTTCGAGCGTGTGCGAGTCTCGATGGACGGGCCCGCGCGCGTCGGTGAGCAGCTCCAGCTCTTCAAGGTCGACCGCCTGATCGAGGACGTGGGTCGCGTCGTCTCCCCGACCGGAGTGATGACGGTGTCCCAGGTGGTCAGCGGCGGCGTGATCGGCACCATCGTCAAGGAGTACGGACGCATTCTGCCGGGCCACTTCGTCGGGCCGATGCCCGTGCATGACGTCTCTGTCGGGCAGTATGCCCAGCCAGTAAGTGGCGGCGCGGTGGCGATGGTAATGGGATTCGCGAAGAGCGTGCAGATCGCCAACGTGGGTCAGGTCGCCTTCCTCGACCTCGGGATGGATGATGGTCTGGCGCTCGGTGACGAGTTCAGCCTCTACAACACATCCGATCCGAACGTGGTGGAGGGAGTTCTCCAGGTCGTGGGCCTCTCCGAACAGACGGCCGCAGCCCGGATCGTGAGACTGCGGGATGCGGTCTTCGACCAGGGGGTCGTAGTACGCCTCACCAAGAAGATGCGCTGATTGGTGACGCGAGGAGACTCTGAGCCGTCGCGTCCAAGCTCGGCAACTCCCTAGTCCCCGCCGGTTTCCTCCGGCGGGGACTTTCTTCGATAGGAACAGGCATTGAACGAGAACCGGCATGGCTGAATCGAAACGCAGGGTGTTGGTGACCGGAGGGGCCGGCTTCATCGGCAGCCACGTCGCGGACGCTTATTTGGCCTCGGGTGACGACGTGTGGATCGTGGACGACCTCTCATCTGGCCGCATGGCCAATGTGCCAGACGGCGCCCACTTCGTTGAAATGGATATCCGATCGGTCGACGAGGTGCGCGACCTCTTCCGAGAGGTCCGCTTCGATCTCGTCAATAATCATGCGGCGCAGATCGATGTGCGTGTATCGGTGAACGATCCGCAGAAGGATGCGGCCATCAACCTTCAGGGCCTGCTGAACCTCACCGAAGCAGCCATAGAGGTGGGCACTCGACGCTTCATTTTTGTGAGCAGCGGCGGCGTCGTATACGGCGAACCCGAGTTGATTCCGACACCTGAAACCGCAGCCAAGGCTCCGCTCTCACCCTACGGTGTGACCAAGCTCGCAGGCGAGTACTACCTCAATTCCTACCGGCGCATCCACGGTCTCGATGACGTCGCGATCCGAGACTCCAACGGGTATGGTCCGCGTCAGGATCCGCATGGTGAAGCGGGTGTAGTATCGATCTTCTCCACACGGTTGCTCGACGGCGATGCGCTCACGGTCTTCGGGGACGGCGAGCAGACGCGGGACTACGTCTTCGTGCGGGACGTCGTATCCGCGAACATGCTGGTGTCGAACCTCGATCTACCCGATTCGGGCGATCTGGATGATCGCGCGTTCAACGTGGGCACGGGGGTTGCAACGAGGGTCAATGGGCTCGCGGACGTGCTGGAGTCGGTCGCTTCGGTGCAACCGGGGCGCTCGCACGAGGGTGAGCGGGCAGGCGAGCTTCGGCACAGCACGCTCAACACGGACAGGATCCGGGCCCAGGGATGGGCCCCGGCGCATTCGCTGGAACAAGGCTTGCAAGAGACGTACACGTTCATTCGAGATCAGAGGGCGGGAGGCCCGGTATGACCCTAGCGTCTCTATTGCTTTTTCAGGCGCGGCCGCCCACGAGCGTTCTCGACATGGTGCTCGGTGGCACACCCGTCACGAGGGTGGTTCTGATCATCCTGGGCTTGGGGTCGCTCTTCACCTGGTGGTTGATCTTCCACAAGTGGAAACAGTTCCGAGAGGTCCGCCAGCAGGGTGACAGGTTCCTGGAGTACATGGAACGCGCGCAGCGGCTCGAGGAGGCGTACAAGGCGATCTTGTCGCTGCCGGAGTCCCCGTATGGCCGAGTCTTCCGGCAGGGTGTCAATTTCTTCAGCGAGCTGCGGCCCGGTGCTCTCCGTGACGGAGCGCCGCCGATCGAGGGCCTCTCGCTCACGCAGCTCGAGGCGTTGCGGCTGGTCCTGGAGAAGGAAGAAGCCGAGGAACGGGACGAGCTGGCGCACGGACTGGGTTGGCTCGCGACCATCGGGTCCGTCTCGCCTCTCATGGGGCTCATGGGTACCGTCATCGGCATCATGAACGCCTTCCTGGGCATCACGACGGCCGGCTCGAGCAACATCATGGCGGTCGCGCCGGGCGTCGCGGAAGCGCTGATCACGACGGTCGCCGGCCTTGCGGTCGCGATTCCCGCGGTGATCGCCTACAACCACTACGTCTCTCAGTTGAACCTGGTGAGCGGGGAACTTGAGGGCTTCTCGAGCGAGTTCATCGGCACGCTGGCGCGAGAGGGCTTGGTCTAGTGGCCGATTCAGGCCTCAGGCCCCGGTCGGGGGTGCCATGAGCCTTGCCACTCGCCGCAGGGCGCGCGGCGATCGGGCCGACCTCCCTATGAACGCGGAAATCAACGTCACCAGTCTGGTCGATATAGCGTTTACGCTGCTGATCATCTTCATGATCACGATGCCGATCTTCCAGGGCGGCATCGAAGTGTCGGTGCCGACGGCGGACGTGCAGCCTCTGACGTCCCAGGACAGCCCGATCATCGTCACGATTCTGGCCGACGGCACGGTCTACCTCGAGGAGAGCGTGGTCACGGTGGACGGATTGGAGTCGGGGCTCGCCCAGCTACTCGCTGTAGGCAACATCGAGCGCGTCGTCCTGCAGGTCGATTCGCTCGCGCCCTGGGGGCCGGCTGTGAAAGTCATGTCCATCGCGCAGAACAGCGGCGTGAACTGGTCCATTTCGGCCGTGCCCTACAGGGGGAACTGACGAGGCATGGCTCGCGCACCCGACCCGTTCGACCGACGCAGCATGGCGGCTTCTTTCGGCGTGCACGGGAGCATTGTTCTCCTCTTTTGGGTCGCCGGCCTCGTGCGGCCTGAGCCGATCGAGTTTTTTACTCCGGAGATCGTGATGATCTCGCCGCCGCCGAGTGTGCAGGCCGAAGAGACGGAACGCGCGACGGAAGAGATCGTGGTGGAGCGGCCCGACCCGCCGCCGCCGCCCGAGGACCCGGAGCCCGAGCAGGACGTCGTCGAGGTTGAAGTTGTCGCTCCGCCTCCGAAGCCACCGGAGCCTGAGCCGACGCCGGTCGTAGAGTTGGCGGAGGAAGAGGAGACGACCGCCGCGTCGCCGGAGGCCCCGCCCGAGGACGCCGAGGAGTCGGGTGAGGATCTCAACGTTCGCATCGAGGGCATGCGCCGGGACTATCCCGAGTACAACCAGCGCATCATCCAACAGATCTACAACTGCTTCCGTCCTCCACGCGATGGCCGAGACTGGGCGACAACCGTGTTCTTCTACATCGAGCGGGATGGCTCCGTCACGGGCGTGGAGTTCGTGGCGCGCTCGGGCAGCTTCGAGTTCGACTTCGGGGCGATGGAGGCCGTCGAGTGCGCGGGTAAGGGGCGCTTCGGGCCACTGCCCGAAGGCTATCAGTGGGACCGGCTTCCGGTCCAATTCGACTTCAAGCCACGTGGCGAGCTACTAGGGGTACTCCCGAGG
>JAYZBT010000433.1:0-9912 GCA_036338615.1 Gemmatimonadota bacterium | reverse complement strand
GCGCATGAACCGCCAACCGTCGCGCAGCATCTGACCCCACTCTGCCTGTGGCTCGATGCGGACCCGAACGTTTCCGAGTGCGAGCCGCCCGTCGCTGCCGCCGGGTTTGCTACCCGTGCCCACTACGCTCCAGTTAGATCCGCTGCGATAGAGCAGCTTCTTCCGGTCGTGCGAGATCTGCACCGCCTGGAAGCCCTCCAAGAACGACTCGGCGTCCCCGTCCTCGAGCGTGTACTTGTGGAGCACCGCGCCCTGATTGGGCACGACTTCGGCAACGAACACGGTTCCCTCAGGGCCCTCCCGTAGGCCGGTGTAGTTCCTGAGCGGGAGGCCGGGCGCGTCGACGATCCGCGATCCGATCCCGTCGAAGTCGATCACAACGCCGTCGTCGGAGTCCTGGCCGCTGTCGCTGTCGCCTCCGTCGCCTTCTTCCTCATCGGCTTCGGCCTCGTCGTCCCCTTCTTCCTCATCGCTCTTTGGCAGAAAGGGCGAGACCCCATCCGCGCGCAGGATCGCCACGTAAAGCGCGCGCGTGATCGGGTGGTCGAACGATGTCATGTCCAACCAGCCGGTGTTCAGGCCGTAGTCGGTCGATGCCAGGAAGTACAAATACTCGCCCGACTCGTCCCACACGGGTGTGATCGCGTCGGCCATGCCGTCGGTGAGCTGGCGGGCCTCACCGGTCTCGGTGTCGTGTAAGAAGATGGCTCGGAGCTGATTGTCGAGCCGGCGTGCATACGCGATCCAGCGCGAGTCCGTCGACCACACGGGATTCATCGAGCGCTCGGGGTGAGCAAAGCGATCCGTGTCGATGTGGGTGATGTCGCCCGAGGACACGTCCAGCACGAGGATCCTGTAGTCCGTATCGCTGAACGCGAGGCGCGTCCCATCGGGCGACCACTGGGGTGCGAAGTAGAAGGTGGCGTCCGGAATCTCGATCCTACGTTGATTGGACCCGTCCTGGTCCGCGATCACGAGTCCGTACTCGCCGTCCGTGTCGTTGAACCACGCGATCTGCTGCCCGTCCGGCGACCACACGGCGTGCCGGTCGGCTACGCCGGGGCTCCGCGTGAGGTTGCGCCACGAGCCCTCGTCGGCGGGTACGCTGAGCACCTCCCCTCGGTACTGGAAGAGCGCTCGCTTGCCCGTGGGGGACAGTCGAGGGTTCTGCAACTGGTTCGCCGGCACGTCCTCCCATCGCGTCCGCGCCCAATTCTGGTCGCCCGCGGCGTGAATCACGAGCCGCCGCCCTTGGCCGCTCGCCGGGTCGAACGAATGCAGATACCCCGCTTGCTCGTATACGAGGACGCCATCGCCCGCGCCCAGGCTCTTCACGTCGAAGTCGGCGTGGAACGTATGTTGGGTCTCGGCCCCCGTGCCCGGATCGAAGGACCACACGTTCGCCGCGTAGTCCCGCTCAGACATGTAATAGACGCGCCCGTCGAGCCAGACCGGCGCGAGCTGCCGTTCTCCTTCCCAGGGGGGCGTTACCCGCTGCCACGTCGAAGTCGACACCACCGACACCGGCTGCGCCTGGCCACCGCGGTGGTTCCGCCACTCCGGATCCCAGAGACCAATCTCCTGGAACGCGAGCCAAGAACCGTCCGCGTTCATCTCACCCTCGTACGCCTGCGCCCCCATCGGCGCCGGCATGCCGCCGGTGACGGGCACGGTAAAGAACCTCCAAAGCTGCGTCGGGTGTGCTTGGCGGCCCGACCGGAAGAGCACGTCTCCGTCGGGCGTCCATCCCTGAACCACGTCGGCACCCGGGTGCCAGGTGAGTCGTTCGGGCTGCCCGCCCATCGCCGGGATCACGAACACGTCGGTATTGCCGCCGTACTGCCCGCTGAACGCAATCCAGCGCCCGTCCGGGCTGAAGTGGGGATCGGTCTCCGCGCCCTCCGAGCTCGTGAGGCGAACCGCGTCTCCACCGTTCCGGTCGACGACCCACACGTCGTTTGCGTGCACGAACGTGATGTGCGTGGTGTTGACGTCGGGTTGTCGGAGGAATCGCGAACCCTGGGCCTCGACAACCTGTGCCGTGACGGCCAATGCAGCCGCCGTCAGCGTCGCGGCAAGCAAGAGGAAAGAGAGACGACGAGTCTCCGATACGAGCGTCCGGGACGTCATGGACGGGCTCCTGAATCAGGTGGCTTGGGGAATTCGACCGGGGGAAGGAGAGTAGGCGAGAGGGCAGGCCATGGCTATGCCGATCGGGTGTCCACCCCGTCAGTTGAAATGCTCTCCCGCGAGTTGTCGAAAAGCCGGGCCGGGCCCCTCCGCGAGCCGCCTAAGAATCACTTCTGCGCACTCCTGGACCCTATGGCGCGACGCATCAACTTCATGGATCGTGGGGTACTGGCAACCGAAGTCTAGAGCAGCGAGCACCTCACGTAGTCGTCCGTTGCAAAGACACCGCCCTTCGACGGTCGTGGGAGGAGAGGGTGATCTCAGAAAACCAGGCGTCGGACCCGCTGAGTCAGTTGGACGAGATCGAAGCCCACGTCGGTAAGTACCGGGCTTGGCGAAGAAAGGCCCGGCGCTACCTCTTCATCAAGCTCCCAGCAACCGGGGCGTCGCTATATGCCTCGGCACGGGTCGAGACGCGCACGGTAGCAGCAAAATGTTCGCCGGCCCCAACGCGGCGCTTTCGGTCTTCGCACGCCCAATCCTAGGTGGCCGCAGACACCGACTCCGGCTCCGCGAGCTGAATCGCACACGTCGCGGCCTCATGGAGAGGCGCCTCGATCCCCGCTTCACGCGCCATGCGGACGATCGCTCCGCCGAGCTCCTCCATTTCCGTCCGCCGCCCGCTACGCAGGTCATGGATCACGCTCGGGAAAAAGTCCGCAGGAAATGCGTCCAGCGCTGCGCCGATAGTCTTCTCGGCATCCTGCGGGAGCGCGATGCCGCGAGCGCGCGCCACTGCGGTAACCTCCGCGATCGCGCGCTCTTGCAAGTCGGCCCCGAATCGGTGCGTCCGCACAGGGCCCATCGACTGCCCGGTAAGTCCGCAGAGAACGGAGAGCGCGCACACGACCGCCATCTTCGTCCACAGATCTGAGGCGATATCTTCCGAGGCCACGATCTCGACACCGGTGCCGTCGAACGTGTCCGCGACGAGACGGATCGCGGCCTTGCCGGCCCCCGTAGACGAACCCACGACCACCCGGTGATGCGCCGCCCTGCGCTCGATCCGGCCGGGCGCCGTCCGAAACGCAGTCATGTAAGCGATCCCGTCCAAGATCCGGTCGTGCGCCACACCGTGCTCCACCAGTTGCTCACTGGCCGTCACTCCGTTCAGGAGCGGCACGACGACCGCGCCGGCCCGCGCGAGGTGCTCGACCTGGTCCGCCACATCCTCCAATGAGTACGCCTTCACGGTCACGTAGCTGAGGTCGGCACCCGACAGTTCGAACGCCGAGCCGACGGCCGCGGGGTGAACCTGGAAGTCGCCGGCCACCGTTTTCACGTGAAGGCCGTGGCGTCGGATGGCGGCGAGGTGCTCACCCCGCGCCACCAGCGTCACATGATGGCCGACCTTGGCCAAGAGCGCTCCGACGTAGCTGCCCAAGCCGCCGGCGCCGATGACGACGATTCGGGCCTGCACTCTGCCTCCTAGCGGGCCACCTGGAAGGCCGCCATGCCGACTTGGTCGTCCCACCACACCGTGAACTGCCCGCCCTCCCGCGTCATGCCGGTGAAGACGATTACGAGTTGATCGGCAACCACGTCGACCGTCAGCACCTCCATGGTCGTGCGCAGAACGTCGTTTTCCGGGGTGTATCCGTACGAGCCCCAAAGCGCGCCGGGCTTGTCCTCGCGGAAGTCGTCTTTGACGCCCCAGTCAGCGAAAATCAGCGTCCACTCGGTCTCGCTGATCTCGGCGAAGATGCTGTATTCCCCAGCCGGGAGCCGCTCGCCGCCAAACATCAGGTCGGTCTCGGTCATGAACCGCGTCGACTGGTCCGCGCCGATGCGCCAGTTGGGGGCGCCGCGCAAAAACGCTTGGCCGTAGCTGTCACCCGAGCCGAAGAGGTCGCGACCGCGCATGATCGGGCGGCCGTACGTCACCACGATCCAGGACCCGCCCTCGTATTGCCCTTCGGCGTTGTACGCACCACCGACCTGGGTAGCCGCCTCCCCGCGGGGACTCATCGGCCTCGATTGCTGAGCAGTGGCACTCGTCGGCATTAGCGCGCAAATGGCGAGACAAGCGAGCAAGGGGAGGGTCTTCATCGGTTCTCCATCGTCAGAGATGTGAGCGGCGGACGCTACGGAACGTCAAAGCTGCATGGCTTTGCCAATTGACGCCACTGAACGCCCCGAAATCCACACTCATCGAATCTCACGTGAACCCAAATGCGAACCTTGTCTCCTGGTCGATGTGCGCGCGGTCACGACCGACGGAGCCAACGACAGCGCGGCGGCCTGGAGACCGGGCGGCTAGAACCGCCCTACCCCTCCATCCGCCCCCGAGCCATGCGATCGAGGATCGGCTGAGGCATGAGCCTCAGCACCATCGCCAGGACCCGGATGAGCGGCGGCGCGTACAGCACGCGCGATCCCGGGCGGCCGACCGCCGCCGCCACCTGGGCGCCGATCACCTCGGGGGTCGTGGCCAAGGGCGCCGGTGCCACGCCCTCGGTCATACGCGTATGCACGAACCCGAGGCGCACGGTGAGCACCCCCACGCCGCGTCCGCCGAGGGCGCTGCCGAGGCCACGAGCGAACGCATCCAGGCCGGCCTTGCCCGCACCATACGTGAAGTTGTCTCTGCGGGGCCGGAGCGCTGCGATCGTGGAGAGCACCACCAGCGTGCCTCGGCCGCGCTCGGCCATTTGCTCGGCGAGCGGGATCATGGCGGAAACGGTACCCGTCAGGTTGATCTGAATGGAGCGCGCCGCCTCCGCGCCCGACCTCTCCGACCTGAGCTGGTTCGGCAGCACGCCGTGCGCGAGCAGCACGACATCGAACGGCCCGTGCTGCTCATGGAGGCCGGTGGCCCACTCTTCGTGCGCGTCGGTGTCGAGCGCATCGAAGTCCTCGACCGAAACGGTGGCGCTCAGCCCCTCCAGGTCGCGTGCCGCCTCGTCGCGGCTACCACCGGGACGTCCGGCGAGCACGACCCGGTGAAGCTCCGGGTGGCGGCTCTGGAGCGCGCGTACAGTCGCGCGCCCAATCTGCGATCCGCCACCCACTACCAATACGCACTCTACGGGGCCTCGGCTCGCCATCACCCGCTCAGCCCGAGTCGACGACCCAGGTCGGTGGACAGGCGGCCTTCAGGGTCCAGCCGGTCGCGGACTCGCTTCCACTCGTCTAGGCGTGGATACATCTCGTTGAACACCTCTGTGGGTAGTCGGGCGTCCTTCGCCAGGTAGACCCGGCCGCCCGCGCGAAGAACATCCCGGTCGCAGGCGTCGAGCAGGTCGCACAGCGCACGACCCTGGCACGGCAGGTCCACCGCCAGGGTCCACCCTTCGAGCGGAAACGACAAGGGGCCGGGGCCCGCCGGTCCCATCTTCTTGAGCACGGCCAGGAAGGTCGGCACCGGCGAGGTCCTCAGCTTGCGAACCACGGCGGCCAACGCCTCTTCGGCTCCAAGCGGGATCACGAACTGATACTGTTGGAAGCCCCTGCTGCCATAGAGTCGGTTCCAGTTGCGGAGGCGATCCAGTGGGAAGAAGTAGCTCTCGATGGACTCGACCCTCTCCCCACTTTTGGCGGCGGCCACCCGGTACCAGAGCTCGTTGAAGAGCTGACCCGTCCAGCTGTTCAATAGCCCGTCTGGGGCGCTGTCGGGCACGTCGAAGCCGGCTCGGGCCTCGAGCCCATAGACACCGCCGTCGCGCACGTCGGAGGGCTCGGCGTGTCGGCCTTCCATGAGCACGCCGCGAAGCGGCGCGTGTGGCCGGACGAGCAGGTCCACCCAAGCGACCGAGTACGGGAAATCGGCGGCGGGATCGTCCAGCCGACTCAGGAGCGAATCGAGACCACTCGTCGGCACCTGCTTCACGACGATGGCATCGGTGGATACGCGCACGAGTTGCATCTCGATCACGGTGAGCAACCCGGTGAGACCCATACCGCCTGCCGCCGCCCAGAAATACTCGGGCTCTTGCTCGGGGCTCACCCATCCCCGCCAGGCCGGGGCTACGAGATGCGCGCCCGTGACGTGGGAGGAAAGCGTGCCCACCTCGTGGTGGTTCTTCCCATGAACATCGGCGGCAAAAGCACCGCCGAGTGTTACAGACGCTGTCCCCGGAACGACGGGGCAGAACCAACCCTCGCGCAGGGCGGCGGCCAGCAACCCTCGGAGCGCCACCCCCGCGCCCGCGCGAACACGCCCGGTGGTCGTGTCGAAGTCGAGCACCGTGTCGAGCCCGGTGAGGTCGAGCACACCGCCACCCGCGTTCCCTGCCGCGTCCCCGTAGGCGCGACCCAGGCCCCGCCCGGCGACGGAGGCGACCGAAGGGTCATCGAGCCGTTCAGCGACCTCTTGTGAGGATGTGGGTCGCGCGATACGAGCCCTGGTATGCGATGCTCGGCCCCATCCGCTCAGGCGCTCGGGAAGACCCCACGAGTCAGCCACCGGCGAAGAGGTATACGCCGAGTGCGAAGACGACCACCCAGGCCACCACGTAGCTCTGCAGCATGCCGTCCTTGCGGAAGATCTTGTCCGGTTGCTCACCGGATCCCGCAGCGGCGACCTGCGAGAAGCGGAAGAGGCAGAGCGCGAATGGGATGGCGGAAAGCAGCGCCCACGACTCGGACGCGAGGCGGGAGTCGCCGGTGAAGGTCCAGAGCAGATACCCGATCAGTGCCACGGACAACGTCGATGAACGGATGAGGTCGAGCACCTCACTCGTATACGCGCTCAGCACGGGGCGGGAGTGTCCCTCGGCCGAGTGGGAGAACTCCACGGCCCGCTTGGTCGCCACGATGTGCAGCGAGACCGAACTGATGACGATCAAGAACCACGGGGAGGCGGGCACGCTCGTGGCCTCGGCACCGGCGAGCGAGCGCAGTACGAAACCGGACGCCACGGTGAACAGTTCAAAGACCGCGACGTGCTTGAGCGCAAGGCTGTAGGCCACGTTGATCGTCAGATACACCGCGATCACGAGCGCGAGGCTGTCGAACCCGGTCACGAGTGGCACGCCTACTGCTGCGACCACAAGTAACGCCGCCATCGAGAGCGCTGGCGCAACGCCGAGCGCCCCGCTGGCCACGGCGCGCGCGCGCTTGTCCTCGTGTTGGCGGTCGTGATCACGGTCGAGAACGTCATTGAACAGATACGTGCCCGACGACGCCAAAATGAAGGCCACGAGCGCTATGCACGCGTCCCGCCAACCACCCGCGCTCGAGAGCGCCCCCGCCGCGCCCGGGGCTGCGAATACGAGCAGGTTGCGTGGCCACAAGTACGGACGCATAGAGCGCAGCAATGGCGCAACCGGTCGGTTCTCGCTCATGCAACTCCGGGCGTTGGGTCCATCCCGCCGTCTCGGGTGAGCCTTGAACCTCTCACCCTCCAACGAGTTGGCCAACTCCCAGGCGCCCGCCGTGCGGGTCGGGCACTGGTGAGGTCAGCCATTCACTGCGGGGGCCCGATCAGCCTCTGATTGCGAGTCCCCGGTGGATCGAGGCGCCACCACCACTGCGTCGGCAGAGCGCGTTGGCGCGGCCAGACCTCGGTGAGGGTGGCGGCCTGGTACATGCGTCCGTTCTTCATCACGTATTCGATGTCGGTGGTATTCTGCAAGTCCGCGAGCGGATTCGAGTTCAGGACCTGGAGGTCGGCGAGCTTGCCCACCTCGATCGATCCGACGTCACCGGCGAGCCCGATCGCGTCCGCTCCCATGAGCGTGGCGATGCGCAGCACCTGATGGTTCTCCAAGCCGCCCGAGCCCATCATCCAGAGTTCCCAATGCGCTCCGAGCCCCTGAACCTCACCGTGTGAACCCAGGCCCGCTTGCCCGCCGGCATCCACCCACTTCTTGAGCTGCGCGGCGTGCAGGAAATGTGGGTACTGGTCCGCGCGATTCCACTGCGTGCTCTTCCACTTGTCGAGCTCGTCGTGCGGCGTGAAGTACCTGAGGCGCTCGACTTCGTCCACGCTGACGGATGTCAGGTAGTACTGCCGCCCCGATGGTCCGCCATACGCGACGATGAACGTGGGCGTGTATACCATTCCGCTGTACGCGCCCAATCGCACCACGTCCCCGTAGAAGGGACTGATGGGCAGGGAGTGCTCGAGCCCGGCGTATCCGTCCAGCGCCAAGGTCATGTTCATGGTGAAGTTGGAGCCACCCTCGGTCGTCGGCGTCAGACCGAGCTCGTTCGCGGCCATGATCACCCACTGACGCACCTTGCGGTCCCCCGCGAGGTACTGCTTGACGGTTTGCGTATTGAAGTGGTCGGCGTACCGTCGCAACACATCGCGCGCATCGTCGAGACTCGAGATGCGATCCCGGCTGAAAACCCCTGGTCCAGTGGAGTACAGCCTCGGACCGATGAGCTCACCCGCCTCCATCAAGTCGGTGTAGGCCAGAATATCCTCGGTCGACGTTTGCGGGTCACGTTGGGTGGTGACCCCGTACGCGAGCTGCGCGAGGAATTGCGAGACCTGGCTCCGGTGCACGCCCCAAGCGACCCAGGTGTGTGCATGGATATCCACATATCCGGGCATGATGGTCTTGCCCGACATGTCTCTGATCTCCGCGCCGTCGGGGACGGCCACGGTCCCCGTCGAGCCCACGGCGACGATGCGGTTGTCCCGTACGACGATGTCACCGCGGGAGATCACTTCGTCGCCCCGCATGGTGATGATACGGGCGCCTCGAAGCACGACCGTACCGCGTGGCTTGTCCTTGAGCCGCGTGATCTCCATGTCGAAGCGGGCGGCCTCATAGGCGACCTCGTCATCTTCGTCCTCCTCGTCCTCGTCTTCGTCTGCTTCCTCATCGGCATTCTCTGCCTCCGCCGCCTCCTCCGCGCGCGCGAGCGCGACGGAGTCGGCGACCAGAGAATCGCCGCGCGCAATGTCGTACTGGAAGAAGCTGCTTCCGATCGAGTAGTGGGCGACCGAGCCGTCGTGACTCCAGCCCACGAAGTCGCCGCCGACCCTGGTCAGGCGCCGCGTCGGCACCGTCGACGACGAGGACACCGAAACGGTGGGTGCCTCACCACCGACGGGCGGGACCGTGATCAGGAAGACGTTGCGATTGGCGCGCACGATCGCGCGGCGTCCGTCGGGTGACAGCACCACCTCGTCCGGGGAGCCGCCGCCGCCGGCGACCGACGGGGCCGTGACTTTGACGATCGTCCGGATGTCGGTGCCGTCGTACCGCATGGAAAGCAGTCCGTCCGAGCCGGCCCACACATAGACCCGCTCGGGGTCTGGTCCGAAATTCGGCGCGTTTCTCCCCTGCTCCGTCGCTCCCCGCCCAACCCAGGTGATCGATGTCGGCGCTCCACCCTCCGCCGGGAGCCATACGTATTCGAGCTCCGAGGCCGCGCTGTGGTTGCCGAAGTCCTCGAGTGTTCGCATGCGGTGCATCTTGGAGCCGCGCACCGCCAGAATACGCGACCCGTCCTGCGAATAGGCGAGCTTGTCGAAGAAGGCCGAGGTAGCCGTCAGCTTCTCTGGCTCCCCGCCGTCCGCGCGTACCCGATAAATGTCGCCGCCGACCGAGTCGTTCCACGTCACATAAGCGACATACTCGCCGTCCGGGGACCAGGTGGGCGCGTGCTCGACATCGCTCGACGTAGTCACGCGACGCGCATTGCGGACCACCGGGAAGCCACCGACCTGTGTGCCCTGCGCTTCCGGCAGGTCGGCGACCCAGAGGCGGTCGAGCTCCGCGAACGCAACCCTCTGCCCGTCCGGCGAAGGGCGGGCACCGCGGA
>JAYZBT010000432.1:0-6008 GCA_036338615.1 Gemmatimonadota bacterium | reverse complement strand
CCAGCCGTTGCACGCCATGTCCGACCTGGAGCAGCATTCGGCGCACCTCCCTCTTCCTGCCTTCAGTCAGCACCAGCCGCAGCGTAGTGTGGTGCGCCGAACGCTCGACGATCCGGACTGATGCGGCCCTGGCCGGACCGTCCTCGAGCTCGACGCCGGTACGAAGAGCATCGAGACTCGCGCTCTTCACGTCGCCGTTGGCCACCACCAGGTACTCTCGCTCCACGCGCCGACTGGGATGCTGGATTCCGTTCGCCACGTCGCCATCGTTGGTCAGCAGAAGCAACCCCTCGGTCGGGCGATCGAGGCGGCCCACGTACCTCAGGGTCCCCAGCTCAGGTGGCAGCACGTCGTAGACGGTTCTGCCGCCGTGTGGGTCGCTCCGGGTGGTGAGCACGCCCGGCGGCTTGTGGAACGCGATCCATCGCACCTCGCCGTAGGTAACCGGCTCCCCGTCCAGCTCTACCAAGTCGCGCCCTGGCACCACCCGCACACCCAATTCCTGGGTGACTTCGCCGTTCACGCGGACGCGGCCTTCGAGCATCAAACGCTCGGCCTCCCGACGCGACGCCCGCCCTGCCCGCGACAGATACTTCTGGAGGCGAATCCCCTCGGACTCCGCCGGTTCAGTCGACCGGGTCGACTCGGGGCTCGTCTTCTTCATCGTGATCCTGGTCGACCGCCAGCGGGGGCTCCTGCACGAGATTATCATCGCCGTTGGTAGCCGCGGGCTCGACTGGTTCGGCAGCGGCTTCACTGCCCGCGTCATCGGCGTCCTCCCCACCAGCCTCCCCTTCTCCCAAGGCCAGCGACTCCTGCCCATCGTCCTGCTGGCCCTCCTCACCGGGGTCTTCCAAATCGCCCGTGCCCAGCGGATGCCGCTCGCGCAAGACGATCGGGAGTTCCTCCGGGCGCGGCAGCCCCTCTAGCGACTTGAAACCGAAGTGTTCGAGGAAGTGCTTTGTGGTGCCGTACAGCAGCGGTCTTCCGAGCCCCTCCCCGCGCGCGACGACGTCGATCAGGCGGCGCTCCTGTAGGGTGCGAATGACGCCCCACGCGCTGACGCCGCGAATGTACTCGACCTCCAAGCGCCCCAGCGGCTGGCGATACGCGATGATGGCCAGCGTCTCGATGGCCGGACCCGAAAGCCGGGCGGACCGCGGCACATTGTCGAAACGGTCGAGATAAGGCGCGTACTCGGGTCGCGTCAGGATCTGATAGCCTTCGGCGACCTCGACCAACTCGAAGGCCCTCTGCGCGTCGTCGTACTCGTCGTGCAGGAGCTGAAGCGCCTCTTCGACTCGGTCTTCGTCCAGCTGCTCATCCGCGCGAGCGATCTCGTCAGGGGTGAGCGGGGCATCCGACGCGAAAAGAACCGCTTCCACGATCTGAGGGACGTTCAAGCTTCCGCTCCTTCTTCAGCTTGCACTGCGGGTTGTGCTTGCTCTGCAATCTCGGATTCGTCCGGAATCGGCTCTTCCTGAACCTCATCGTTCTGGCGATAGATCCACAACTCGGAGAACGGCTGCGTCTGCCGCAGGAAGAGTACGCGGCGTCGGGTGAGCTCGAGGCCCGCCAAGAACGTCATCACCCCGTGCGTGCGACCCTTGAAACCGGTCAGTAGGCGCGTGAACTCGACTCGGGTCTCCCGTTTGAGCGCGTCGAGGATCAGCACGACCTTGTCTTGCATCGAAACGGTGCGCGGCACGATCCTGTGCTCTCTCACACGCTCCAGCGGCGCCTCCACCAGAAGAGCGGCCACGTACACGTCGTCCCAGATGGTCTCGAGTGGGACCTCTGCCTGAGGCCTCTTCGGGCGCGGCGGAACGTACCCCTTGGAGAAGCGACGGCCCCGGTCTGCCTCCGCCGCCCTCAGTCGCAGCGATATCTCGCGAATCTGCTCGTACTCGAGCAGCCTGCGCACGAGCTCGGCGCGGGGGTCCTCGCCGTCCTCCTCGGCGGACCTGGGCAGCAGCATCTGCGCCTTGATGCGCACGAGGGTCGCCGCCATCTCCAGAAACTCGCCGGCTCCATCCAGATCGTGGGGATCCAGGCCCCGGATCGCCTCCAGGAACTGCTTGGTGACGGTCGAGATCGGGATCTCGAAGATGTCGATGTCCTGCGACCGGATGAGGTGCAGAAGAAGATCGAGCGGGCCTTGGAAGCGTTCGAAGTCGACCAGGAAGAAGCCTTCTCGCTCGGGCAGGCCGCCGCCGACACTCACATTTCTCGTCAGAGCCAAAGTCGTGCGAAGTCGGTGGCGAGCCCCATCAGGACGCTCACCGGCCACATCAGGTAGCGGAACACGCCAGGGGAGAAAAAGAGCAGCCCCATCATGATGAGCAGCCCGTGGCGGCCGGCCGCGCGGTATCGCTCAGCCAGCGCCCTGGGCAACGCGTGGTAGAGCACGTGCGAACCGTCCAGCGGAGGCAGCGGAATCAGGTTGAAAAAGGCGAGCACGAGGTTGATGAGAATGCCGTAGTAGGCGACTTGCCCAGCGAGCGTCGTCGTGCCACCCAAAGAGCCGCTGACGCTCTGGATCTTGAGCACCACAGCCAGTAGCAACGTGGAGAACGCCGCGAGTATCAGGTTGGAGACGATGCCCGCCATCGACACGCGGATGTCACCCCACACCGGACTTCGGTAGTTGGCGGGATTCACGGGGACCGGCTTCGCCCAGCCGAAGAGGAAGCCAGAACCGCTGAAGTGAAGCACCAGCGGAACGATCACGGACCCCATGAGATCCAAGTGCGACACCGGGTTCAGCGTGATACGCCCGAGCTTGTCGGCGGTGTCGTCGCCCTCGCGGCGCGCCTGCCACGCGTGGGCGACCTCGTGCACCACCACCGAGGCGATGAGGACGGCAATAAGGGGGACGGCTTCCATGGTGTGCTTAAGCTAACCTCAACTTAAGGGGCCCATACCTGTTGATCCCAACGCATGTCGTTTCTAGCTTTATAGGCTCGTAACCTGACGATACACAGCGCCCCGAGAGACGCATGCCGAATATCAAAAGCGCCAAGAAGCGGATGGAGTTGAGCGCTGCAGCCCGACTCAAGAACCGGTCGGAGCGCGCCAGCATCCGTTCGGCCGTAAAGAAGGTCCGAGCGGCCGAGACCGCCGAAGAGGGCGAAGGACGGCTTCGCGCCGCCGTAGCTTTGCTGGACCGCGCCGCCACGGCTCGCATCTTTCACCCGAACCGAGTAGCTCGGGTGAAGGGCCAGCTGGCGCGCCACGTCAACTCGCTCAGCTAGCGGCGCGTCGCTCCGCGCCCGGCGCAGTCCGAGCGCATCAGCACCGCCGGTCAGCGTTCCCAGACGGTCTTCCCGCCGACGATCGTTCGCGCGGGGGTCCCAGTGAGAGTCCAACCGGCGAATGGCGTGTTCCGACTCTTCGACAGGAACGCGGCCGGATCCACCGTCCACTCAGCGGTGAGGTCCAGCACCGAGACGTCTGCGACACCGCCTTCGGCGAGCGTTCCCCCCTGTAGCCCGAAGGCCCGCGCCGGCTGACAGCTCATGCGCTCCACCATCGTGATCAGATCGATCACGCCCTCGTTCACCACGCGGGTGAGCACCACGCCCACCGCGGTCTCCAGACCGACGATCCCGTTCGGCGCGTCGTCGAAGGCCTCTTCCTTCTCGTCGTAGTGATGCGGCGCGTGATCTGTCGCGATGGTATCGAGCGTGCCATCCGCCAGCCCGGCACGCACCGCTGCAACGTCCTCGTCCGCACGCAGCGGCGGGTTCATCTTCGCTTCGGTCCGGTAGCCCTCCACCGCCGCATCGGTGAGCACGAGATGGTGCGGCGAGGCCTCGGCCGTGACGTGCACGCCCCTGGCCTTGGCCTGCCGGATCGACTCCACCCCGAAGCGCGTCGAAACGTGCTGCAGGTGGATGTGCCCACCCGTAAGCTCCGCGAGCAGAATGTCACGGAGGATGTGGATGTCCTCCGTAGCGTTCGGCTTCCCGGTCAGGCCGAGACGGGTGGAGACGAGCCCCTCGTTCATCTGTCCGCACGGCGACAGGCTGACGTCCTCCGGATGGTCCGCCACCGGAATTCCAAACGTCTGGGCGTACTCGAGCGCGAGGCGCATGAGCCCCGAGTTCATGACGGGACTGCCGTCGTCCGTGATCGCCACCGCTCCGGCGTCGACCATCTCACCCACGGGCGCGAGGCGCTCTCCGGCGCGTCCCACCGAGATACAACCGAGCGGGTATACGCGCGCCGCGCGCGCCCGGCGCCCCTCGGCGGCGACCCACCCGACGGCTGCGGGGTCGTCCATCGCGGGCTCGGTGTTGGGCATCGCGCACACCGCGGTGAACCCCCCGGCGGCGGCCGAGCGAGCCCCCGTGGCGATCGTTTCCTTGTGCTCTCCGCCAGGCTCACGCAGGTGCACGTGCACATCGATCAGCCCGGGCGTGACCAAGAGGCCTCCGCAGTCGATGACCTGGGCGTCCTCGGGAGCAACGATGTCCTCGCCGAGCCTGGCAACCACGCCATCGACGAGGAGGACGTCCCGCGTGGCATCCAGATCCTGGCTCGGATCGAGAACCCGCCCACTCTGGAGCAGTAGCTTTTCGCTCACCCTTCCCCTCCATGCTTGGCCGCTTCCGCGCTTTCCAGTTGGCCGCCCGCGAGTAAGTAGAGGACCGCCATGCGGACCGCCACGCCATTCGTGACCTGGTTCAGGATGACCGAATGCGGTCCGTCCGCCACGTCGGAATCGATCTCCACGCCGCGGTTCATGGGACCGGGGTGTAAAATGAGTACCTCTCTCGGGGCGGCAGTGAGCCGCTCGGTCGTCACACCCCAAACCCGGTTGTACTCCCGCAGGCTCGGTACGAAGCCGCCCTCCATACGCTCGAGTTGAAGCCGCAGAACGTTGAGCACGTCCGCCCACTCGATCGCCTCTTCGATGCGAGTGAAGACCGTAGCGCCCAACTCAGCGATCGCGGAGGGCACCAGCGTCGGTGGCCCGCAGACGGCGACGTCTGCACCCAACTTGACGAGCCCGAAAAGGTTCGAGCGCGCGACGCGCGAGTGCAGGATGTCTCCCACGATGCAGACCTTCAGTCCCTCGATGCGTCCCCGATGGTCGCGGATCGTGAGCAGGTCGAGCAGCGCCTGCGTGGGATGCTCGTGTTGGCCGTCGCCCGCGTTGATGACACTCGACGGAATACGCTCCGCCAGGAAGCGCGCCGCGCCGGAGGATCCGTGGCGCATCACCACCATGTCGATGCGCATCGCTTCGAGGTTGCGCGCGGTGTCGACCAGCGTCTCGCCCTTCGACACCGAAGAGCCCGTGGACGAGATGTTCACGGTGTCGGCGCTCAGTCGCTTTTCGGCGAACTCGAAGGAGACCCGCGTCCGCGTGGACGCCTCGAAGAAGAGATTGACGATGGTCTGCCCGCGTAGGACGGGGACCTTCTTGATGCGCCTCTCGGAGATTTCTTTGAAAGGCTCTGCGGTGTCGAGAATCGTGAGAATCTGTTCGCGCGAGAGAGGCTCGAGGCCGACGAGGTCTTTTCCGAGAGGAGAGACCGTCGGATTCACCGGGACTCCGGTGCGCGTGGCACGATGTCGACACCCAGCCGCCCGTCCAGCTCCGGCACCAGCACGTCGACCCGTTGATGCTCCATCACGGGGACCGTCCGACCCACGATGTCGGGTTGGATGGGAAGTTCCCGTCCTCCCCGGTCGACCAGGACGCAGAGATGGATCCGCTGGGGTCGGCCCCAATCCGTGAGTTCGTCGAGCGCGGCACGGGCTGTGCGACCGCGGTAGAGCACGTCGTCGACGATCACGATGTTCTGGCCGTCGATCCCGCTCCCGGGGAGCTCGGAGGCGCCGACGACAGGTCTCGGCCCGATCGTCATCAAGTCGTCGCGGTACAGCGTGATGTCGATCGAGCCGCACGCCACCCGCTCGCCGGACGCTCGCTCGATCTCGTCACGCAACAGCGAGGCGATGTCCGTACCCCTGCGGTGGATGCCCATCAAGGCAAG
>JAYZBT010000431.1:0-5589 GCA_036338615.1 Gemmatimonadota bacterium | reverse complement strand
CAGAACACCGCGCGTGGGTCCGCTACATACGGCGGCTTCATCGGCCAGGTCGAGTCACGACAACTCCACAGTCACGCCGAGGACTCGAAGCCCCGCCGCGATGTCGTCTTCGGCGGCTTCATAGAGGTCGCCACACCAGCCCCCTGGCTGCATATCGCGCTGGAGGGCTCCCTCGCACGCCGGGGCGGGGACTACGAGACCGGGACCGACGGTAGCTCGATTACGCAGACCGCGCGCATCGACTACTGGAGCTTCGCACTCCTGCCGACCGCGAAGCACGACTTCGGTCGCTTCAGACTCTCCATGTCGGTGGGCTTCGCGCGGGAATCAGATCTGGACACACGTTCCACAGCAGAGCTCACCCCGTTGTTCACGGCGCCCGCGACCGAGGTCTTCGCGGTAATCGCCGCGGCCGGCATCGAGGTGCCGATCGGACAACGGTGGTCCGCCCGACTGGAAGCGCGGGCACACTATCAACTCTCCCCCGCCTTCAGAACAGCAACAGGAGACATCCGCCCCAGGTCGCGCGAGATTGTGCTCAAGGTCGGGATGCGCCGCTGAAGGTGAGCACCCATCTTGCGCGCTACAGGACACTGGATGTTCGACTCAACCCCAACGGTGAGGAGGCAATGACGAACGAGCCCCGGGACCAAAGGCCGACGATTCGGCTGTCCCAGCTCAGTCACGGTGCCGGTTGAGCTTGTAAGCTCGGGATGTCCGAACTGACGCAGGTCCTGCGTCACGTCCTTCCGGTGGAAGATCCGAACGTGCTCGTCGGGCATACGACGGGCGACGATGCTGCCGTGTACCGTTTATCCGACGACCGAGCCCTGGTCGTGACGGCCGACTTCTTCACGCCCATAGTCGACGACCCGTACGATTTCGGGCGCATCGC
Source organism: Gemmatimonadota bacterium (assembly GCA_036338615.1). Taxonomy (GTDB): domain Bacteria; phylum Gemmatimonadota; class Gemmatimonadetes; order Longimicrobiales; family Gaopeijiaceae; genus UBA1138. The sequence goes on along the minus strand of JAYZBT010000431.1, from coordinate 4,694 downwards.
GGCTACCAACGCGCTGTCGGACATCTACGCGATGGGCGCGGCGCCGCTCTTCGTGCTCAACCTGGTGGGCTTCCCGAGGAAGTTGCTGCCCGATGGCATCCTCGATGAAATCCTGCGCGGGGGCAGCGACGTAACTCGTGCGGAAGGGATCCCGACTCTGGGGGGGCATTCGATCGACGACGCGGAGCCGAAGTATGGGCTGGTCGCGATCGGAGAGGTCCATCCCGACCGCATGGTAACCAATGCCGGTGCGAAGCCGGGGGACGTGCTCGTGCTTACCAAGCCGTTGGGCTCGGGGGTGATCGCGACGGCGATCAAGAAGTGCGCGGCGCCGGATGATGTCATCGCGAACGCCGTGGAGATGATGGTGACGCTCAACGCCGCTGCCGCCGAGGCGATGCGCGGCGCTGGTGTCGTAGCCGGGACCGACGTCACCGGCTTCGGCCTCCTAGGGCACCTGCACAGCCTGGCGAGTGCTTCGGGTGTCGCTGCGGTACTGCGTTCGGGTGACGTACCGATCATGCAGGGCGCGAAGGAGCTGGTCGCAGCCGGTCATGTGCCCGGCGGCACCGTGCGTAACCTGCACGACCTCTCGCACAGCCTTTCGTTCGCCGATTCCGTCGACGAGGTCACGCGCACGCTACTGGGCGACTCGCAGACCTCCGGGGGCCTGCTCATGTGCGTGCCCCCCGATGCCGTACAAGCGCTACTGCTCGATCTGGACGGTCGCAGCCCCGTTGCGGCGGTGATCGGCGAGATCGTGGAGGGAGAGCCGGGGCGGATCAGCATCGAGTAAGACGTCCCGTCCAGCCATCCGGTCGCCCTTCGACTAACCGGACCCACCCGGCCGCCGCTCCATCACGAGATTCAGCTTCGTCCTGAGTAACGGCCCGTAGCCGTTCCGCTCCAGCAGCTCGTGCAGCCCACGGTGCCGCTCGGTGTCCTTGAACTCCGTAATGATGAGCGTGGGCCACAGATCCTCTGGAGCCTCCTCGAAGAATGCCTCGACCACAGGCAACTCCATCCCCTCGATGTCGATCTTGAGGGCATCGACCCGCGTGACCCCCTCAGCCTCGAGCACCGCGGCGAGCGTTCGCACCGAGACCGTCTCCGTGCGAACGATCTCCGAGTCGGATGCGTCCGTCCGTTCGAGGCTGCTCTCACCCAGGTTCGCGGACCGTACGAAGAGCGTGCCTTGGCCCGCGGAGGCTCCGACCGCTGCGGGAACGACGTGGAGGTTTGTGCACGAGTTCCTGGCTACGTTCGCCGCGAGCCCCGCAACGATCTGCGGGTCCGGCTCGATCGCGATGATCGTGGCGTCCTCGCCCAGCACGTGGTGCATCCACCACGAGTATCCCCCGGCGTTCGCGCCGACATCGACGAATACGAAGCCTGGCCGTGCGCGCAGGGCGAGCAGCTCTCGCTCCTGCCAGTCCCACTGTTGCGGCATGAACAGGATGCGGGCTTCTGCGAGGTTCCCGACCGGAAACAGCCTCAGATTCAGGCCCCACACCTCGGTGTCGAGCGGAGTGCGCAGCCCCATGCGCGCGATCCTGCGCAACAACAGCGCCGCCCGCTCTCCGGCCCACCTGGGTGGCATCGAGCGGCAGAGATGGATGAGCCAAGAACGCAATGGGCCCGGCTCGAACCGCCCCCACGGCTCATCCAAATGTTGGAGCCGATTCACGTAGGCTAGGCGCCAACCCCTCCCTGCGTCACCGTGCTCGCGCCGTCGCTCTTGGGTGCGCCGGTCTTCTTTTTCCGGGTGGCCTTCTTCGTCCTGGCTGCCATCTTCGTCCTGGACGGCCCCTTAAGCGGGGTGATCGTCCGGGCGGTGCTCTCGCCGCCGACGAGCGCGGTCGAGATCACGTCATCCAGCGTTTCAGCCAGGTGGAACGTCGTGCGCGAACGCACCTCCTCGGGGATGTCCTCGAGGTCCGCCTCGTTGTCGATCGGCAGGATCACTTCCGTGACCCCCGCACGCACAGCGCCGAGCACCTTTTCTTTCAAGCCACCGATCGGCAGTACCCGCCCGGTGAGCGTCAGCTCTCCCGTCATCGACACGTCGCGTCGGATCTTGCGGCCCGACACGGCGGACACGAGCGCGGTCGCCATCGTGATCCCCGCAGACGGACCGTCCTTCGGGATGGCTCCGGCCGGAACGTGGATATGCACATCTCGGCCGCGCAGAGAATCTTCCTCGATGCCCAGACGCTTCCAGTGCGCCTTCGCGAACGAGAGCGCCGCGCGACCCGACTCCTTCATGACGTCGCCCAGCTGGCCGGTGAGCGTAAAGCCACCGTTGCCCTCTCCTGGCATGATGCTCGCCTCGACGAACATGATGTCGCCACCCATCGGCGTGTAGAACATGCCGGTCGCGACGCCCACCGTGTCTTCGGGGGAGATGCGCTCCGGGTGAACCCGGGGCCGGCCCAGGAGTTCACGCACGTCATCAGTGGTCGCGTCGATCTTGGCGATCTTATCCCCGGCGATCTTGCGAGCAACTTTGCGAGCGAATCTCCCAACCTCCCGCTCCAACTGCCGCACACCCGACTCGCGCGTGTAGCTCTGCACGATGCTGAGAACCGCATCGTCCTCCATCTGCAGCTCTTCGTCGGTGAGGCTGTTCTCCTTGCGCTGGCGAGGCAGCAGATACCGCTTGGCGATCTCGAGCTTCTCGAGTTCGGTGTAGCCTGCGAAGTCGACACGTTCCATGCGATCGAGCAACGGGCCGGGAATTCGGTCCAAGTAGTTCGCCGTCGCGATGAAAAGCACTTCGGAGAGGTCGAAGGGAATCCCCAGATAGTGATCGACGAACGTCGAATTCTGGCCCGGGTCGAGCACCTCCAGCAGCGCGGAACTAGGGTCGCCCTGGAACGAGACCCCGAGCTTGTCGACCTCGTCGAGCAGGAAGACGGGGTTCTTGGTCTTGGCCTGCCTCATCCCCTGGATGATTCGGCCCGGCATGGCACCCACATAGGTGCGACGATGTCCGCGAACGTCGGCCTCGTCACGCGCACCACCCAGCGAGATGCGTACGTACTTGCGCCCCAGGGAGCGTGCGATCGACTGGGCGATCGAGGTCTTCCCCACTCCGGGCGGTCCCACGAAGAGGAGGATGGGACCGCGACCCATATGCGGCTCGGCCGCGTCGTCCAAGTCCTCGTCGCCACCATCGGCAGCGTCGGACGGGTCCTCCGTTTCATCGCCTCCGGCTGCCGCCTCGCGCGTGGCCTCATTCGAGCGATCCAACTGGAGCTTACGCACCGCGAGGAACTCGAGGATGCGATCCTTGACGTCCTCGAGGCCATAGTGGTCGTCCTCGAGAATCTCGGATGCCTTCGCGAGGTCGATCTTCTCCTCGGCACGCTCGTCCCACGGCAACTCAGTCACCCACTCCAGGAAGGTGCGGATGACTTGGTACTCGGCAGACTGCGGGCTGGTACGCTCGAGACGCCTGAGCTCGCGATCGACCTCGGTGCGCTGCTCTTCCCTCAGCTCGAGCGCTTCGATCCGCTCGCGCATCTCCTCGACGTCGTCGCGCTCTTCCCCGTCGCCGAGCTCTTTTTGGATCGCCCTGAGTTGCTCCCTGAGCAGCATCTCGCGCTGACGCTCCCCGAGCTCGGACTGCACCTTGGCTTGGATGTCCTCCTGGGCGTCGATGCGCGCGAGTTCGCGCTCCACGGCGACGAGACATGCGCGCATGCGGACCTCGTCGTCGAGAGTCTCGAGCAACTCCTGCTTATCCGGCGTCTCGAGCTCCAGATAGAACGCGACGAGATCGGCGAACGGGCCGGGATCGTCCACGCCTTGGATGAGCTGGTTCAGCGCCTCAGCGGGCACACCGCGCCGGGTCCCGAGCTCGGCCGCCCGATCCCGCAGTTCGCGGTCGAGGGCCTGGAACGCGGGGTCATCCGGGTTCTGCGACTCTTGGGGCTTCATTTCCAGAAGCACCGCCTGCAGCATCGCCTGTCCCTCGTCGTGGTACGTGAGGGCTTGTGCGCGGCCTTCGCCCTGCACCAGCAATTGCACGCCGCCTCGTACTCGGTGGGTCTGAATGATGCGAACCACCGTCCCCACGTTGTACAAGAACTCGGGAAGCGGCTCGTCCACGTTCTCGCGCTGTGCCACGGCGAACATGCGACGATCTCCGTCCAGCGCTTCCTGCACGGCCTCGACGGTTCCCGATCTACCGGCTGAAATGGGTACCGCGACACCCGGGTAGACGACGGTGTTGCGGAGTGGTAGGACAGGAAGCGTAAATCGCTCGCCCATGGAGTGCGCTCTCTCTCTTCGCCCGCGTCTACCGACGGGGCAGCCCTTTACGTGTAAGCGTCGTCACTCCGGCACCCAACCTGAAATCGAGGAACCGCAGCGGTACAGGGGTCGGTGCACGATCCTTGCCACGAAGAACAGGCCGATCCGTGCCCCATTCGCATGAAAAGCTGCCAGTCTGGCGGCTCCCCTCTTGGGCGACACGCTACTTTTTCGCCTTGGCGGGGGCAGTTAGGTTGGCACCTCGTACCTCCTAGCGCCACCGTCGGGGATCCATATGAGTGACAAGCTCGAAGGGATCACTTGGTCTCGAGGCTCATCCGTGCGCATCCGACGGGCGGACTTGGAGATCCACGTGGATCCGATCCACGTTTCAGCCGATTCCCAGGCGGACATCATCCTGCTCACGCATCCTCACT
>JAYZBT010000430.1:0-5837 GCA_036338615.1 Gemmatimonadota bacterium | reverse complement strand
CCGAGTGGAGGAACAATCCGATCACGAGGAAGAAACCGTTCAACAGCAGCAGGATCGCCCACCGGTCCTCGGTCATGCCCATGATGCCTTCGGCGACGCGCTGGGGGACACGAACCTCGGTGAGATAGTCGCTCAGCAGCGCCGATGCCGCGACGAGTAGCATTACGACCGCAGTCTGTGTGCCGCCTTCGAGGATCGCCTTGCGCAGGCCTGCGATGTCGAGCTCCCGATAAACGACCCCGCCGATGAATACCGAGGCCACGACAGCGAGTCCGGCGCCCTCGGTGGCGGTCACCCATCCACCGAAGATCCCACCCAGAATGATGACCGGGAGCGTGAGGGCCCAGGCCGCTTCTTTGAACGTCGACCAGACGCGCTCGAGTCGGAACCGCTGCTCCCTCGGGAAGCCGTATCGACGCGAGAGCACGTATGCGACGAACATCATCATGAGCCCGCCGAGCACACCCGGGATGATGCCGGCGACGAAGAGTTCGACGATGGAACTGCCCGACATGACCCCGTAGAGGATCATGGGGATCGACGGTGGGATGATGACGGCGAGCGTGGCCGAAGAGGACATGACCGCGGCGGCGAAGCTACGCGAGTACCCCCTCCTCTCCATGGCGGGAATGAGGATCGACCCCAATGCCGCGACGTCCGCGACGGCCGAGCCACTGATCTCCGCGAAGAAGAGCGAAGCGCTGATCGTCACCATCGACAGCCCGCCGCGGATGAAACCGACCAGTGAAGACGCGAAGTCGATGAGTCGACGACTGATGCCCGACGCGTTCATGATCGCGCCGGCGAGAATGAAGAGCGGGATCGCGATCAGTGGGAACGATGTGGCGCCGTCGAACATCACCAGGGCCGCGTTGGGCAAAGAGGCCACACCGCCCGGGCCGGTGAGCATCGCGACCACGGCCGTGAGCCCCAGCGAGACCGCGATCGGCACGCCTATGAGCACGAGTGCCAGCAGGACCAGCCCGATTCCGAGCAAGCTCATGTTGACTGCTCGGCGTCATCGCGCGGGGGACCCGCGGGCCCAGCGAGCGCCCGAGGCAACGACAGCAGTTGTGCCGCGATGAAGAGTACCGCTCCGATGGGGATCACCGACTGGGCGACCGCCATAGGGAACCAAGGCAGCGATACGAGCGTCGTGCCGCCCAGCACCGTGAGCACTCTCGTGCCGGCGAACGCGAGCACGACGAAAAACGTGATCACGCACACTTCCCCCACGAGCACGACGGCCGTGCGTGTGCTCCCGGTGAGGCGGTCCACGAGGGTCGGCACACCGATGTGGCCTCGGTGGAGCGCCGCCAACGCGGCGCCGTAGTAGGTGAGCCACGCCAGCATGAGCGACGCGATTTCGTCGTACCAAACGAGAGACGCCCCGGCCTTCCGGAAGCCGACACCAACCACGACGACGATCGCGAGCGCGACCATGAGGAACAGCACGATCGCCTCGAGCAGCGTTCGCAGGCGGCCGCGGGCGTTGTCCATGCTGGTTAGGTCAGTCGGACCCAGCGGCGACGGCCCGCCGAACGAGGTCGCTGCCGCCCTCGACCGTCTGCGCGAACTCGTCGTAGATCGCCGTGCTGGAGCGCTCGAAGGCATCTCGCTCGGGCGTGTTGACGAGCACTCCGGCGACACGCATCTGGGCGACCAGCTCCAGGTCTAGGCGGGTCGCTGTCTCATGCACGAACGCCTGCGTGGACCTGGCCTCTTCCTCGAGGATCGCTCGCACGTCCTCGGGCAGCCGGTCCCAAGCGGAGGGTGAGACGACGACATACCCCGGCGTGTATACGTGCCCGGTGAGCGACAGGTATTCCTGCACCTCGTAGAGCTTCGAGCCCCAGATCTGGGCGAGCGGATTCTCTTGCCCGTCGATCACGCCTGTTTGTAGTGCGATGAAGACCTCGGAGAGCGCCATTGGCGTAGGGTTGGCTCCGAACTCCTGGAAGAGCTTGACACGCCAAACGCCCCGCGGTGTCCGCAGCTTGATTCCGGCCAGGTCGTCCGGTCCCACGATGGGTCGCTCGTTGTTGGTCACGTGGCGGAACCCGTTCTCCCACACCGCGATCATGCGGTAACCCGCGGCCGCCGCGAGGGGTGCGAGGTCGGGCCACACCACGTCCTCTTCGATGGCGCGCATGTGCGCGCGGTCCTGCACCAGATAGGGCATCTCGAAGAGCCCGAACGCATCGATCTGCGACGACATCACGGACGACGGCAGGGCGAACTCCACCGTGCCGAGCTTGATCTTCTGCAACAGCAACTCGTCACCGCCGAGCTGGCTGGAGCCGAAGACGACGACCTCATAGCCGTCGAGGCGCTCGTTGGCGCGGCGTGCGAACTCTTCCGCCGAGAGCGCGAAGAGCGAGCCCGGTTCACCGACGTGCCCGAACCTCAGCTCGCGAGGCCCTCCTGCGTCTGCAGAGCACGCCGCCAAGAGCAGCAATACAGCGAGGCGGGTGGCGCCGCGTAGGAGTCGCATCCAGCGACTGTGTTTGCTCATCAGGTATCCGGCGCGAGTTCGGTCGTGAGGAATTCCATCGCGGCAGCGACGCCGCCGTGTTGGTGTGGAATGCAGGCGAGGGCGAGCCCCATCTCCAATCCGGCGAGCGTGCCCATTAGCGTGAGGGCATTGAGATCGCCCAGGTGCCCGATCCTGAAGGCCCGCCCCTTCAGGGGCCCGAGCCCGGTGCCCAGCGACATGTCGAAGCGTTCCAGGATCGTCGCGCGCAACGCTTCCGCATCCGATCCATCCGGCATGATGACGGCGGTGAGTGCATTGCTCGCCTCCCGGGCGTCGGACGCGAAAGCTTCGAGGTCCCATGTGGCCACGGCAGCGCGTGTCGCTTCTGCAAAGCGAGCGTGACGCGCGAAGACGGCTTCGAGTCCCTCCTCACGCAGCATCTTCAGCGCTTCATCCAAGCCAAAGAGCAGGTTCGTCGCGGGCGTATAAGGGAAAAAGCCACGCTCGTTGAACGCGAGTTGATCGTCCCAGTCCCAGTAGGACCGCGGCAGGCGCGCGGCCCGATGCGCTTCGAGCGCGCGTGGCCCGATCGCTACGAACGAGAGGCCGGGAGGAAGCATCAGCCCCTTTTGCGATCCCGAAACGGTGACGTCGATGTGCCAGTCGTCGTGGCGAAGCTCGGTCACGCCCAGCGATGAGACGGTATCGGCAAAAAGCAGCGCGGGGTGCCCGGAGTCGTGCATGGCCGACCCTATGGCCGCAAGATCGCTCGTGACTCCGGTGGAGGTCTCGTTGTGCACCACGAGGACCGCCTTGATCTCGTGACCGGTGTCGGCGCGCAGAGCGTCCACTACCGCGTCCGCCGTGACACCGCGTCGAGGGTCCCACGACTCGAGATGCACGTCGAGGCCGAAGCACTCCGCGACTGCGCCCCACTTCCCCGCGAAAAACCCCTGATCGAAGCACAGCACACGGTCCCCAGGCGACAGCGTGTTCGTCAGGGCCGCCTCCCATGCTCCGGTCGCCGAGGACGGGTAGATCAAAACCGGATGTTCGGTTCTGAACATCCACTGCAACTCGGCCAGCAATCGACTCGTCAGGGCCTGAAACTCGGGCCCACGGTGGTCGATGGTCGGCCGCGACATCGCGCGCAGCACGCGCTCCGGCACGTTCGTCGGGCCGGGCAGCTGCAGGAAGTGCTTTCCGCTGTGGTACGTCACGGGCGTGGGAGTTGGGGTGCGACCTCGGACGGCTCAGCTTCGCCGGCCACCTGGAACGCAGAACTTACACCCGCCAACTGATAGAGCCACTCGGGCGGGCGGAGGCCGTGCTCGCGCGTACCCGAGATTGCGCGAAGTTCTGTGCACAGAAGGACGGAGGATCACGATGACCGATGACGAAAGAGAGCTGATTCTGGCGGACGAAGCTCCGTCTTCCACGGAGCTCGCCCTGCTTGCATCTCGTGAACTCGCCGTGAATCGGATCTTCAAGGGTGTGGTACTGACGGGCGCGGGTTGGGCCGCGATGGTGGCACTCCTGGTCGCCGACGTGATCGGCGTGGGCGAGCTCGTGCAACAGGTGGTGCAATTTGGTGCGGCTTCCTTGATTTGGATCGGCTTGTTCGTGATGGCGTCCGCGACCCCCCATTTGAAGCGATTCGGTGGAAAGCTCAGCGCGATGTCCATGGCGGCCTTCGCCGGCATGGGAGCCAGTGGGCTGCTCGCCGCGGCCGAAATGTTCGAGACGTCGTTCCTGGGCACGGGGCTCCTGACCGGGCTGGACCGCTGGGGCTTGGTCGGCGTCGTGTTCTTTGCCCTACTAGGCTGGATCTTCATGGAAGTCGACCGCCGAGGCCGTTCCGATGTCGAGGAACCGGCGGAGGAGTGACGTCCGGTCTAGCAGTTCATTCCGATACCAGAGCGCTCCGCGGATCGACCCGCACGGCTCGTTTTGCGGGCAGCCAGGCCGACGTGGCGGCCACGAGCGCGAGGGTCGACGGGACCAACAGGTAGGTCACCGGATCTACGCTCGAGATGTCGAACAGCAGCGTCTCGAGGAGGCGCATGAGCCCCAGTGACACGGCGACGCCGACGGCGATCCCTGGCAGCGCCAATCGCATGGCCCCGCGCATGACCATCCAGTGCACTCCGGCGGGCTCGGCCCCTAACGCAACACGAACGCCGATCTCGCGACGCCGCTGTGCCACCGAGAATGCCGTCACCTCGTAGATGCCCATCGCGGCCAAAGCCAAGGCGATGAAGCCGAACACCGTGAGCAGCTGCATGGTGAAACGCGGCCAGGCGATGGTCTCGCGCAGATCCTGTTCCACCGGTGCCGGAGAGATCGCCGGCACACCGGCATCGAGCGAGAGCACCGCGCGTCGTAGAGCGGGGATCAGGTCGGTCGGGTCCCCCGCGGTGCGGACGAGAACCGACGGTTGGTCCCAGAACGTGTAGCTGAACGGTCGGTAGATGCGGGGGCGGGGCACACCCTCCATCTGTTCGTCCCGTGCAGAGGCCACGACGCCGATCACCTGGCACTGCCGTCCCCCTGGAAGGAACCAGGTTACAAGACGGCCGAGCGGGTCTTGGCCGGGCCAAAGCATGTCCGCGAGGGCCCGGTCGATGATGACCGGGGGATTCAGGATCTGGTCCGCCGGCGCGGGGCGGTCCTCGGGGCCGAACAGGCGTCCCGCCAACAAGGGGATTCCCGCGGCGGCGAAGTAGTCTCCTGAGATCGCCCTCCAGCTGACGGGCACGAAATCCTCTTGGCGGTCAGGCTCCTGGTCGGAGCGCGCCACGAAGTTCGAGGGGACCGAAGCGTGAGAACGGAGGTGCACTCGTCGCCCCCATCGCCTCTACATCCGGGATCGCCTCCACGTCTTCCCTCAGCAGGCGGAGGAAGTCCTCCCGAGCGGCCTGACTGAATCGGTCGTCCGGGAGCCGCACCGCGAAGCGAAGCAGCCCGCTCGGCTCGAAGCCGAGTTCGACGTTCTGCTAGCGCACGAAGCTGCGGGTCAGCAGGGTCGCGCTCAGCACCACCATCACCGCCAGCGCGAACTGTGCGACCACTTACCCTAAGTGATCAAGGGGAGGGGCGATGCGACCCAGAGCGGCACCGCGTAGCTTGGCGCATGCCAGAAAGCCAAGTCGCCCCCGGCGATCCGGGACTCGCGCGCAAACTCAGCGACGCGCTTCGCGGCGAGGTCCGCTTCGATGCGTTCACCAGGGGCCTCTACGCAACCGACGCATCCCACTACCAGATCGAACCGCTGGGCGTAGTCTTCCCGAAGTCGACCCAGGACGTCGAGACTGTCCTGAGGCTCGCGCGCGAGGCCGGTGCTCCTGTCCTCCCACGGGGC
>JAYZBT010000429.1:0-9291 GCA_036338615.1 Gemmatimonadota bacterium | reverse complement strand
CGCCGCCGTCGTAGGTCTCGTGCAGCCCGGCGTCCCCACCCAGGTAGAGGTGCTGCGAGTCGTTGGGGTCGATCCAGAGCGTGTGCTGGTCCGCGTGGACCCCGACGTCGTAGGTAGGCCGTCGCGCGATGCCCGAGAAGGTGCGCCCGCCGTCGCGGCTTACGTTGGAGTCCGTGGCGAGTTCGTAGACGCGGTCTTCGTCGTTGGGATCGATGAAGATGTGGGAGTAGTACATGGGGCGGCCATTGAGCGCGTTTACGCGCTCCCAGGTAAGGCCGCCGTTCTCAGTCCGGTACGTGCCCTGTAGGCTGCGGTCGGCGTGCTCGATGAGCGCGTTGAGCACACTCGGGTTCGATTCGGAGATGGCGATGCCGATGCGGCCCTTGTCTCCCGCCGGTAGCCCACCTTCGAGCTCGTTCCAATGAGCGCCTCCGTCGATGGTCTTGTAGATGCCGCTTCCCGGACCTCCACCGTTGAAGCCCCACGCACGACGCTGCCGCTGATAGGTAGCCGCGTAGAGCGTATTCGGGTCGGAAGAGTCCATCACCAAATCCACGGCGCCGGTATTCTCGTCGACGTAGAGCACCTTCTGCCAAGAGCGTCCGCCGTCTGTCGTCTTGAAGACGCCGCGCTGCTGAGAAGGAGCCCACAGGTTGCCCAGTGCCGCGACGTACGCGACGTCGGCATTACTCGGGTGGATGCGTACTCTGCCGATGTGGCGGGTTTCTTCGAGCCCGAGGTGGCGCCACGTCCCGCCCCCGTCGTCCGAGCGGTAGACGCCGTTTCCGTACGACGTGCTCTGTCGATTCTGTTGCTCGCCGGTGCCCGCGTACACGATCTCGGGATCGGAAGGCGCGAGCGCCACGTCACCGAACGTGCTCACCGGCATGTCGTCAAAGACGTTGATCCAGGTCTGGCCGCGGTTGACGCTCTTCCAGAGCCCGCCGGAGGCCGAAGCCACGTAGAGCGTCGAAGGGTCGCTGGGGATCGCTTCTATGTCGTGAACACGACCCCCGGTTACCGCCGGGCCGATCACCCGGGAGTGGAGGTTGATCATGTCCTGAGTCGTGATCGGCGTTTGCGCCGACAACGCTTGGGCGGCCGCCCCGGTCGTGATAGCAGCGAGGACTGAGAAACGACATATGCTTTTCATGATGATCCGCTCCCGTTCGACGGGTCAGAAATTGGCAACCCGGGGGGTGAGGAGGAGGCGACGGCCTCTCTCACGACGCTCAATACGTCTTCATCCATATCTGCGACGCCGAGCATCCATCGTAGGTAATCGGGCGTCTCGGTCGCGACGTCGTTCAGCGCGCGGCCCTTGTGCTTCCCACGCCTGAAGACACGTCCCTCCTCCGACGGGCCGAACCAGCGCTCCAGCTCGGTGCGGAACGGAGCGAATTCCTCGCAATAGGCGTGCAGTCCGTCCAGGTCCTGCGGGATATGCGGGTAGCGCTCGAGCTGGGCGCCAAGGACCGCGGCCGTTGTCCGGATATCACCCAGCGCTGTGTGGGCCTCTTCGTGTTCTCTGCCCAGGTAGAAGCGAGCCGCGGCAGAGAGGTCCCTTGGTTCTTCGCGATGGAAGAGGTTCTGCATGTCCAGGACCCGCCGCCTTTCCAGGGTGAAGCGGATGTCACAGCGCTTGAATTCCGCGACCAGCATGTGCAGATCGAAGCGTCGGATGTTGAACCCGCCCAGGTCACAGCCCGTGAGGAACTGGTCATGCAGGCTCCTGGCGGTCCGGCAAAACGGGTGCTCGTTGGCGACGTCTTCGTCCGTGATGTGGTGTACAGCCGTCGCCTCGGGCGGGATCGGGACGCCCGGGTTGTACCGGCGCACGCGCTCGAGCACATCCCCCTGGGGCGTGACTTTGATCAGCGCCAACTCGACGATACGGTCGTTCTTCACGTCGAGGCCGGTGGTCTCGAGGTCGAAGAAGATGAGGGGTCGGTCCAACTCGAAGGGCAATTTCATGGGACCGGCAAGGTAGTGGGCGAGCCGAATAAGAACTACCGTGTTCGCTCGTCCCGTCTCCCGGAAGACCCCTGTGCCAGCGTGCGATGCGTGACTCCAACCACGAGACTCGATGAGTGACTCCATGCGCGCGATCGTCATGCGCGAACCGGGCGACGCGGACGTCCTGGAGATGCGTGAGGTAGAGCGGCCCGCACCCGCCGACGGAGAGCTGCTCGTGCGTGTCGCTTCGTCCGGCGTGAATCGGGCCGACCTGCTGCAGCGGATGGGTCGGTATCCGGCTCCTCCTGGCTACCCTGAGGATATCCTGGGCCTGGAGTACGCCGGCACCGTCGAAGAGATTGGGGGAGGCGTCGAACGGTTCGCGCCAGGCGACACGGTCATGGGGATCACCGGGGGCGGCGGTTACGCCGACTTTGTTGTCGTCCCCGCTGTGACCGCCGTCTCAGCGCCCGCCCAGCTCGAGATGGCTCGCGTGGGCGCGCTGCCTGAGGTCTTCATGACGGCGTTCGACGCCGCTTTCGTGCAAGAAGGCCTCCAACCAGGAGAGACGCTGCTCGTGCACGCGGTAGGAAGTGGCGTGGGCACTGCCGCGCTCCAACTCGGCACCCGAGCGGGGGTGACCGTGATCGGCACGTCGCGTACCGCGACGAAACTCGAGCGAGCAAAGGAGCTCGGCCTCGAACATGCGGTGCTGGCGGACGAGAACTGGCCGGACCGCGTTTTGGAGCTCACGGGAAGGCGGGGCGTCGACGTGATCCTGGACCTCGTGGGAGGACCCTACTTGGCAGGGAATCAGCGTGTGCTCGCACAACGCGGCCGCCACATCGTGGTCGGCGTGCCCGGCGGCCTAACCGCCGAGATCGACCTACGCGCGCTCATGGGCCGCCGCGGATCGATTCGCGGGACCGTCCTGCGCGCCCGCCCCATCGGGGAGAAAGCCGCTCTAGCCCGCGCCTTCGAAACCGACGTCCTCCCCGGCTTCACCGACGGCACCCTCCGCCCCGTGATCGACGCCGTCTTCCCCGCCGCCCAAGCCCCCCAAGCCCATCGCCACATGGAGTCCAACCAGAACTTCGGGAAGATCTTATTGAAGTGGTGATCCCTCAGGGCCAGTCCCCCTACAGCCCTAACGCCTCTAGCACCAACCCTTCCTGCTCCGCCGCGTGATCCTTCGACTTACCGCCTGCCGGACTCGCACGCTCCGGACGCGCCACATACTTCAGTGGCACTTTACGAGACACCAGCCCCCGCATGCGTGGCCCGACGAAGGTGAGCGCGCCCATGTTGCGGGGCTCCTCCTGCGTCCACACGACTTCCTTGAGGCTGGGGTAGCGGGCCAGCAGTTCCTTGAGCGCATCGACTGGGAACGGGTATAGCAGCTCGAGCCGGACGATCGTGGTCGTCTTGGCTTCGGTTCGCCGCGCGTGGCCCTGGATGTCGTAATAGATCTTTCCCGTGCAGAGCACGAGGCGCTCGATTGCGTTGGGGTCTTCCACGGTCGGATCGTCCAGAACATGCCTGAATCCACCGGTCGTGAGCTCCGCCACCGTCGAGGAAGCCAGTGGGCGTCTCAGGAGGCTCTTCGGGGTCATGACGATCATCGGGCGCTCGGGCCGTCGCATCGCCTGACGCCGCAGCATATGGAAGTACTGCGCCGGAGTCGTTGGGTATGTGACCCTCATGTTCTCCTCCGCACACAGCTGGAGGAAGCGCTCGAGGCGAGCGCTCGAGTGTTCCGGTCCCTGACCCTCGTATCCGTGCGGGAGCAGCAAGGTGAGACGGGAGTACTGCCCCCATTTCATCAGCCCCGAGGAGAGGAATTGGTCGATCATGACCTGGGCCACGTTTACGAAGTCCCCGAATTGCGCCTCCCAAAGCACCACGTCGGTATCCGCCCCGACGGAGTATCCATACTCGAAGCCGATCACCGCGGTCTCGGTCAGAGGCGAATTGTGGATCTCCAGTCGGGCGTCCGAGACCTCTTGTAGCGGCGTGCACGTCTGACCGGTTTCGACATCGTGGAGTGTCAGGTGCCGATGGCTGAACGTGCCGCGCTGGACGTCCTGCCCGGTGAAGCGGATCGGGATGCCGTCTACGAGCAGCGAACCGAACGCGAGCGTTTCGGCGTGACCCCAGTCGAGCGTTCGCTCGAGGTCGAAGTCTTTGGCGCGACGCTCCAGCTGCCTCCACAGCTTCGGGTGAGGCGTAAAGCCGTCGGGAAGCTCGAGCGTGGCCCTGTTGATGCGGGCCAGCACCTCGAAGTCGACGCCGGTCGTCTCCGGCACGACCGGGACTTCACGCTCGTCGTCGGGCTTGTCGTCCGTGACCGGCTCGTGATCGCGCACTTTGTCCTGGGCGTCGCGTAGTCGATCTGCAATCTCCTGACGGACAGCCTGGGTTTGTGCCTCGCTGGCGACGCCTTCGGCCGCGAGTCGGTTCCCGTAGACGGTTCCGACGGTCGGGTGCTGCGCGATCTTCTTGTACCTGAGCGGCTGCGTATACGCAGGCTCGTCGCCCTCGTTGTGGCCGTGTCGACGGTACCCCACCAGGTCGATCACGAAGTCGTCCCGGAAGTGCGCCCGATACATCATCGCGAGCCGCACCACGGCGAGGCACGCCTCCGCGTCGTCCGCGTTCACGTGCACGACCGGGATTCCGTACCCCTTCGCCAAGTCGCTCGAGTACACCGTCGAGCGGCTATCCCGCGGGTCGGTCGTGAAGCCGACTTGGTTGTTGACGATGATGTGGATCGTGCCGCCAACGGAGTATCCGTGGAGGCGCGCCATGTTCAGGGTCTCGGCGACTACGCCTTCCGCCGCGAACGCGGCATCTCCGTGCATGAGGATCGGGACCACCGCGTGGCAGTCGGGCTCCGAGTCCTTGCTGCCGCTCTCGAACTGTCTCGAGCGGGCCATTCCGGCGACCACCGGGTTCACGAACTCGAGATGGCTCGGGTTCGGGGCCAGCCGGACCAGGATGGTCCCGACGCCATCGATCTCACGCTCTGCGCGCGCCCCGTGGTGGTACTTCACGTCGCCCGTGCCGGGGATGTCGAGTTGTCCACCCTTCACGGACGGGCCCTCGAACTCTGCCAGTAGCTCCCCGTACGATACGCCGACCGTATGCGTGAGCACGTTGAGGCGGCCACGGTGTGCCATGCCCAGCACGACCTCTTTCCCGCCTTTGCGAGCGGCGAGCTCGATCGCGAGGTCCAACATCGGCACCAGTGCGTCGTTTCCCTCGAGAGAAAAACGCTTTTGGCCCAAGTAGGCGCGGTGGATGAACTGCTCCATGCCTTCCACCTCGGAGAGGCGATACAGGAGCGCACGCTTCTCTTCGGGGCTCATCTCCGGCAGGTGGCCTCGTGATTCTACCTGTTCCCAGAGCCAGTCGACCTTCACATGATCGTCGAGGTGCTCGAACTCGTAGCCGATGCTGCCTGCGTAGATGTCCTCCAGGTCGGAAAGCGCGTCCGCGACCGAGCGGTCGGCGTCGACTTCGTCCATGACGAGCGACGCGGGCAACTCGGCCAGTTCCTCCATCGAGGTGCCGAAGAACGCCGGCGTGAGTTGCGGGTGACCGACCGGCTCGCTGCCCAGCGGGTCGACACGCGCGAGCTGATGGCCGTGATCCCTGAAAGC
The DNA here is from genome assembly GCA_036338615.1 of Gemmatimonadota bacterium. GTDB lineage: Bacteria > Gemmatimonadota > Gemmatimonadetes > Longimicrobiales > Gaopeijiaceae > UBA1138. The sequence goes on along the minus strand of JAYZBT010000429.1, from coordinate 3,673 downwards.
CTGAACCAATGCGGTGGCTCGAGAGACGACCGGCAGCGCCCGACGCAGGTGATCGGCCGCCTGCGAACTCGGCGACGGAGGAAGAGGAGCGGCCTCGAGGGCAGCGGGTCGGTTGTCGTTGAGTTGGTCGGGGACGAACAACCCTTCGGCGACCGCCCGCTCGCCTTGCGTCTCGAAGAGAGAGCGCCACTCCGCGGGGACCCCTTCGGGGTTACGCGCGTATTCCTCGAACATTGCCTGAGCGTAGGCGGTATTCAGACTGTCGAAGAGTGGATCGTCCATTGTAACCGCGATATCCAGTGCAGAACCGGCAGGTAGGCCGCTAGTGTCGGCGACAACAAATACTACCGTAAATGGTTGGGGCGCAGGAGTGCGAGTGACACAGGTCCTCGAGAACAGAACCGATGCTCTGCCCGCACTCGTGCACACCGGGTGGGCGGATGCGTTTCCCTGGCTGATCCAGGGATGTACCACGCGAGGAAGCGGACGCGAGGGTCCGTTCGACCTGGGTCTCTTCAGCGATGCCTCCCCGGCCCGGCGCGTGCTCGAAAACTGGGAGCGTCTCAGGGCCGCGACCGGTCAGGCGCGCGTTGTGCATGCTCAGCAGGTACACGGATCCCGCGTCCGGTTCCACGAGTCCGGGCCACCTGGCTTGCACATCTCCGAGCGGTGTGACGGTCACGCAACCGCTGCGGCCGGCATCGTCCTCTGTGTAGCCGCCGCCGACTGCGTGCCCGTGTACGTCGTGGATGCGGAGAGGCGAGCGGTTGCCGTGCTGCATGCCGGTTGGCGCGGCGCTGCGGGGGGCGTGCTCGAGCAGGGTCTGCGGCTCCTGGCGGAGCGTGTCGGCACGACCGCCGACCGGGTGCATCTGCACCTGGGACCGGCGATCTGTGGTCGCTGCTACGAGGTCGGGCCTGAAGTGTTCGAGGCACTGGGGCAGCGGGTTCCGGTAGCCCCCGAGCCGATCGACCTTCGGGCCGTGCTTGCGCGGAGGGCGGTCGATAGTGGTGTTCCGCAGGCCCAGATCACGGTGTCTGAACACTGCACGCTCTGCGGCGCCAGCGGGCTGTTCTCGCATCGCGGCGGGGACCATGAACGCCAGGTCGCATACATCGGTGTCCGCGCGTGACTCCGGACGGAACCCACGCCTTCGATGCGGTTGGACGCTGCCGGGACTGCTTGCACCACCGGGTGACCGGAAACCGAAAGGGCTCGCGGTTCTATCTTTGCGGGCGGTCGAAGGACGATGCACGGTTCCCGAAGTATCCACCGCTCCCAGTGATCGACTGCAAGGGCTACGAGCCGGGCGGGGGCCGATCCATGGGCGCGATACGCTGAAGACACGGATGAGGAGCTTTCATGAGCGACGCGTTTTATACGACCAAGTCGACGGTCACCAAGGTGGACGGGATCCATCGCCGGGCGACTCTCGAGGATGGCACGACCCTCGAGATGGGCGTGCACGGGCCCATCAAGGGCCACTACCGGCTCGACCGAGAGCCGGACTTGCCGCTGCCGGTCGACTACCTGGTCGCTGCGGCCGCGACCTGACTACTCGGGACTCTCAATGGCGCGCTGGAGGTGCGCGGAATCCCGATGGCGAACGACGCCATCAGCTGCACGGCGGAAGGCACGAACGAGGTGGTCGACCGGATCATCGTGCTCACGAAGATCCACGTGCACTATACGCTGCGACTGTCGGCCGACGCACCGCAGGACAGGGTGGATCGGGCGCTGGAGACGCACGCGAGCAAGTGTCCGACGGCTCAGTCCATCAAGGACTCGGTCGAGATTAATTGGTCGGCTGAGGTGACGAGAGCGGACGGGTAGCGCGCTCGTTCTCCAGGGAGCATGACCTCGCCACTAGCGAAGCGTCGGTGCTCTCTTGCCGAACGACGGATCACGAGCGCCAAAGGTACACGGGGGGTAAACGGGTATTTGTCCGTTATGTAGTAGCCGTAGTCACCATTGATATCGAACGCCCCATTGCACTCATCGAGGTTACCGGTACCGGCATAGAACCAATCGTCCTCGTACCTGCCCATCTCGAGGCCGGGTTGCAGGCCACCAGCACCGTTCTGGCCCAACGCATGAGTCGCGTTGTGGAGGCCCGGCCGTATCTTGAGCGTGGTGCCGCAGCGAAGCACGTCACGTCGCAGCTGGCCCTTCTTACCGAGGAGGGGTATGTCGAGGGAATGGCCAGCGTCTGGAGCGACGTGCGACGAGCTGAAGCCCAAGGGTCAGCCCTGACGCTGCGGGCCGACCTTCACATTTACGCCACGTCGGCGCGGGTGCCCGAATAAGGGGGTCTCGCCATTGTGGCCCGGCTCATTCTCGGCAAGGAGCGAAGTCGCCATGAACAGGAGAGAGTTTAGCAAGCTGGTCGGGGCGGCGGCGATCACGCCGGTACTGGGACCGGGGCCCGGTGTTTCATCACTCCACGAGCGCTGGTCCTTCACGGCACATATCGCCGAGTGTTGCAGCTGTGACATCCCGTGCTCCTGCAACTTCGGAAGACCCGAGCAGACTTGCCACGGGACGCGGCTGATCCAAATTCGAGAGGGTCAATTCGAAGGAGACCAACTGGCGGGTATCAACTTCGTGGTCACGTTCTACATGCGGCGTTGGACTCGGATCTATGTGGATGATTCACTCACCGAAGCCAAGATCGCGACCCTGGATCGACTCCTCCCCGTCGCATTCGCAGGCTTCGCGCGACTCGCACACGTCCAAGAACGCGTGCCCCTGACGGTGTCGGAGTCGCCTGATACATTCCGGTTCACGGTGCCCGAGTCGACGGTCGAGATGAAGCTGTTTCCGGGCCTCGACGGCAGTGCCATCACCATCAGCGGCCTCCCGTCGAGGTCCTATCACGACTACGTGCAGTACGAGTCCGTCGTGCACACGCATAGGAGTGCGGAGGCCGAGTGGTCGTACGCGGGTACGAATGGCTTCCAGTCGGAGATGCGGGTGGCGGGCTGACGCCTCGGAACTCGACCGGCTCAGGCCTAGTAGGACGTTCGACCGGCTTGGCGTGTCGTAGCCCTCATCTGAGCGAGGTCGACGTCGCGAGTCTTCCCTCCGAGGCCGTTTCTCGACGCGGTCGTCGTCCGCACAACGGTGCTTTGGGTCTTTCTGCGATGCGCCACGATGCCAGAGTGCTCTTGGAGATTTCGGACGTGATCCTCTGGTCCGTGGCCGGCACCACCCATCACCTGGGATCTCCGTCGGAAGCGACCGCCCATCGTCAGTTCCAACGGGAATACCTCGGACCAGGCTGGCGGGACTGACGATCACCGCTCCGTCGGTACTGCGTGAGGGTCGCCGGCTGGGCTCGCGTCCGTCATCTTCTTCATCGCGCGATGCGACGACATTCGAACGGGAGCAAGGATGAGATGTGTTGCGGCGCTACTTCTCGTGGGGCTGTGCGCTGCCCCGGGTAGGGCGCAGGAGCGTGCGTTCGTATCGAACGACCGCACGATATTGGGAGCTTCGGACGACCTCACGGCGTCGGTGACGTTCGTGGATGTCGACGGCGACCAGGATCTGGACATCGTGTACGCGAACGGACGCCATTGGGCGCAACTCAACGAGGTGTACCTGAACAACGGCTCGGGTCGATTCACGGTCGGCTACGCCCTCGGTCTTGAAAAGGCCACGACCTATGGGG
>JAYZBT010000428.1:0-4210 GCA_036338615.1 Gemmatimonadota bacterium | reverse complement strand
CGCGGACGGGCCATGAGGGCCCGTCCGATCGACAGCATCTGCTGTTGGCCACCACTCAGCGTCCCGGCGGCATCGCCTGCCTTCGTGCGCAGCATGGGAAAGAGCTCGAAGACCTCCTCCATGGACTCCTGGACTCCCGCCGCGTCCCCGCGTCTCACGTAGGCCCCTAGCAGCAAATTCTTGCGTACGGAGGCCTCGGTGAAGAGATGCTTCCCTTCGGGCGCGTGAGCCACACCCTCGCGAACGACGCGATGGGCTGGCAGCCGGGTGAGGTCTTGGCCATCGAAGTGGATCGTTCCTTCGGATGGCGCCTCCAGGCCGCTTACGGTGCGTAAAAGCGTGCTCTTACCAGCGCCGTTGGCACCGAGCAGCACGACGATCTCTCCTTCTGCGACCGACACGCTGACCTGCCGAAGCGCCAGGAAGGACCCGAACTGCACGCTCACCGCGCTCAACTCAAGCAAAGCGTTCAAACGGGGAGTTCAAGCATGGCTGCTCCCCCCCAGGTAAGCGTCGATAACCGTGGGATCTTGTCGGATCTCCGCTGGCGTGCCCTCCGCGATCTTCTTTCCCTGATTGAGCACGACGATTCGGTCGGAGAGGTCCATGACCATGCGCATCTTGTGCTCCACCAGGCAGACCGCGACGCCGCTCTCGACGACTTTTCGAATCAGAGCGGTCAGTCCGCTCGTCTCCTCTTCGTTGATGCCCGCCGCAGGCTCGTCCAGCAAGAGTAGCCGCGGTTCACTCACGAGCGCGAGTGCGATTGCGACTCTCTTGCACGCCTCCTGAGAGATGCTCCCAACCGGTTCAGATTCGAGGTGTAGGACTCCTGCGAATTCCAGGGCCGCCCTCGCTCTTTCCCGGCACTCGGCCGCCTCCGCGCGAAGTCGCGTGGTACGTAGGATGGCGTCGAACACATTACTGCGCGTATGCTGGCGTCGGCCGACGATGACGTTGTCCAGCACCTGGGCTTCTGGGAAGAGCTTCGTCGTCTGAAAGGTGCGGGCCACACCCAGGCGCGCGATCCGGTGCGGGGGCAGCCCGGCGATGTCCACTCCGTCGAGGGCGACGCGACCGGCGCTCGGCTTGCAGAAGCCGCTCACCACGTTGAAGAAGGTCGACTTCCCGGCGCCGTTGGGTCCGATGACCGCCGTGATCTCTCCGTCCGGTACGTCGAGGTCGACATCATCGACCGCCTTCAGACCGCCGAAATTCATGGCCAGGCGCTCCACACGAAGCAGCATGGTCTTTCAGCCTCCCCTACGCTGAAAGAGCCGCTTGGCGTGGCCCGCGAGGCCGGCCAGGCCATGAGGGAAGAAGATGATCACGACCACCAGGATCGGCCCGAGCGCCATCATCTGGTACTCCGCGAACGCCTGCAGAACCTGCATCAGGCCGGTCACCAGCAGCGTACCGAGCAGGGGACCGGCGAGCGAGGCGACTCCCCCGATCATGAGGTAGACGAGCATCATGAACGTCATCTGCACGCCGCCCATGGCGGGCCCGATGTAGCCCAGGAATACCGCGTAGAGGACTCCGCCGAGGCCCGCCAGGGCAGCCGATAGGACGAAGGCGAGTTGGTGCGTTCTCCCGGCGTCGATGCCCACCGCCTGTGCCAGCTCTTCGCTGTTGCGGACCGCTACGAACGTGCGACCCACCAATGAATCCATGAGGCTCCACACCACATAGATCGTGACGACGAGGAAGAAAAGGATCAGGTAGTATTGGGCCGTCAGCGAGTCGAACTGGAGAGGGCCGACGCCGGAGGGTGCCGGAACCCCGATGAGCCCGTCCGTCCCGCCTGTGACGTCCTCCCAGCGCTCGATGATGATGACGATCATCACGCCCACCGCGAGCGTGAAAATCGCGAAGTAGTCCCCGCGCGTGCGCAACGCAGCCAATCCGATCAGGTACCCCAACGCGGAGGTCATCGCCACGGCGGCCGGCAAGGCGATCCAGAACGACACGTCGTACGAGGCCATGAGGATGCCGGCGGTGTAACCCCCGACGCCGAAGAATCCGCCCTGCGCGAGAGACAGCTGCCCGGTGTAACCGAGCATGACGTCCAGCCCGTACACCGCGATCGCGGTCACGTAGGCGGTTACCACGACGCTGACGAGGTACGGGTTGTCGACGATCAGCGGAAAAACGATCGCGGTGAGCAGCAGCAGGGAAACGCCGACGCCCCGGGCGCGAGGAAACTCCACGCCTCAGACCCCCTTCTCGAAAAGGCCGGTCGGCCGGACCACGAGGACCAACACCAGCAGGCCGAAGGCAATCAACTCGGAGAACGCGAACGAGACGTAGGTCCCCGCCATGGTTTCCGCCAAGGCGAGCAGATATCCCCCGAGGATGGCTCCGGGAACGCTTCCCATGCCCCCCAGGATCACGATCACGAACGCTTTCAGGATGATGAGCTCGCCCATGTTCGGGAACACCAACAAGAGGGGTGCGATCAACGACCCCGCGGCGGCTGCCAAGACTCCGGAGATGGCGAACGTGAGCAAAGCCACCCGGCGGGTATCGATGCCGACGAGCAGCGCGCCTTCTCGATCCTGGGCCATGGCCTCGATGCTCATCCCCACCAGAGTGCGTTTGAGAAGCAGGTAGAGTCCGACCATCACCGCGACAGCCGCGACGATGACCAGGATCCGCTGCTCCGTGATGCTCACACCCAGGAGCGTGACGACGTCGTTGAAGGGGGATGGCACCTGACGAAACGTCGGCCCCCAGATCACATCGGCCGTGCCTTCCATGAAGAAGAGCATGCCCAACGCCGCGATCATCGCGTGCACCGGGGTCTTGCCTTCGAGTCGCCGAAAGACCAGCCACTCCATGCTCCCGCCCAAGACGGCCAGCACGGCTATGGAGACGGCCATCGCCACCATGTAGGAAGCGCCGAACGACGTCAGCATCACATACGTGACGTAGGCCCCGGCCATATAGAGCGCGCCGTGGGCGAAGTTGGGCACCTTGAGCACGCCATAGACCAGAGTCAGACCCAGCGCCACGAGGCTGTACACGCTTCCCAGCGCAATCCCGTTCACGAACTGCTGGAGGAAGAGGGTCAACTGCGAGACGCGGGATGAGTGAGGAGGGTCAACGGCGTTTCTTGGGTATCGCTCAGTGCGAGGGCGCGCTGGTGGGAGCCGGGATTCGCAATGCCACGAATTCCCCGTCCACGACATGAGCGGAGAAGACCGCTCGCACCAAGTGACCGGTCTCGGTCACACCGTCCATTTCGAAGATCCGGTACTCGTCCGGGAGCGTGCGCGCCGCCTCACCCGCGTGGGCACGGATGGCTTCGGGGTCCGTGGTCGTCCCTGCGAGATGCATGGCTTGGGCGATCAGGCGGATACCCTGGTAGTTGATCGCCACCTCGCTGGTCGGGGACTGGAAGTCGTCCCCGAAACGCTCATAGTAGCGCTCGGCGAAGAGAGGAGCGCCGGGGGTCGGGTAGGTTTCCTGCGGATAAGCTCCGATGGCTCCCTCGAGAGCCTCCATGGGCACGATGGTCAGCATCTCCATGAACTTGGCCTGGTCCATGATGATGAAGCCCCCTTCGAAGCCTTGCTCCCGGGCGGCCCTGATGACGAGTGCGGTGGGCTGCGACGGGCCTCCGATGAAGAGCACGTCGGGCTCGTCCGCGAGCGCCCGGCTCACCGCGCCCGTGAAGTCCGTCGTGGTGTTGTAGTCCACGCCGTGGTCGCGTCCGAGCGTCCCTCCCTGACGCGACCACTCGACCGAGACCGCCTCGGTCCACGCCTTCCCGTAGGCCGTGGTGGTCGGGAGCAGCGCCAACCGCTTCCCGAATCGCTCCATCATGATCTCCACCCACGGCTGCTGATAGCCGTCGAAGCGCGGCGGCAGCATCAGCGTCAGAGGATTGCCAGCCTCGAGGATGCTCGGCTCGCTGCTATAGGCGGCGAGCAGGAACTTCGGCTCCCGCGTGTTCATCTCCTGAACCACACGAATACCGCCCGCGTGCGGCACCAGGATCACCGGCGTCTGGTTCTGCTGCAGAAGCCGGCGCGCCGCGGTTGCGGTCTCGTACGGCAGGTACCGGTCGTCCAGCGAGACGATCTCGAACCGAACCATGCGCCCGTTCACCTCGAACCCCCCCGCCTCCGCGATCTCATCCGCGGCCATCATGACGCCCCGCTGCACATTCCGACCGTAGTAAGCCGCGCCACCACTGAGCGGCCCG
>JAYZBT010000427.1:0-4226 GCA_036338615.1 Gemmatimonadota bacterium | reverse complement strand
TTGCGAGATCACGGTCTGTCGTCCACGCCCCTGAAGCAACCTATGCCGATGATCAGGGCTTCGCGCGTGAATCGTGGCGCCAGCGGACCCTTGCGTCACTCCCTCGAAGGGTCGATTCGGCCCCAATAGCCGGCCATCTTGGCTGATTCAGCCAAGTCATCCGCAATGGTGGCGGGGTCTCACCGCGCCGTCAGTCTCCGTATCTTGTTGATTACACACCACTTACGAGATCTTCGCGGTTTCGGGACGAGACCTGCTTTAAGAAGAGCGCAAATACTCGGAAGCCAGGGGGCTAGGATGAACAGCACACAAACGAAGACGACTCGCCGATACCGCCGCCGCCGGACTCTGCAGCCGCTTCCCCCCGTCGGCCGCCCCGCGGCTTCACCTTCGTCGAGCTCGGATTTGCAGGCGTCGCCACCTCATTCGTAGCGACCGCCCGGACCCAGTTTGTGGGAGTGCACCTAATGGCGCGCTCCGCGGCGCTCCAGTTCGGTCGGACCGCCGAACTTCGAATCGACTCGAGCGCGGGCCGGATCTGGGTCGAAGTCGACACGACCTCGGCAGGGACCGGCGTCCGGACCACGTTTGGCAGTGTGCCGGACTTCTCGGACGGCCGAGTTCGGCTGCGCGCCACCACGACCTCCGTCTGCTACGACGGCAATGGAGTCGACTTTCGAGAGGGCTGCTCCGGCTCGGGCGGATTCGTTTTCTCAAAGGGTGACCACACCGAGACCGTGGCGATTTCGGCCAACGGTCTCGTGCAGTAATAGAAGCCCCCCCAGCAGTGCAAAGAGCGTGGACGGAGACATGTCGTTCGACTTCCTCGTGCACCCAGGCGGAATCCTTCAGCCCAAGAACCCTCGCGAAGTGGTGTGGCGTCAGCCGCAGGGCTGAGGCCGGGCTCCGCCGAAGCGCCGCTACTCGTTCCTCAGCGCCACCACCGGGTCCACCCGCGTCGCCCGGACCGCCGGCAGCCAACTCGCCGCGAGAGCCGTGAGCAGCAACGCCAGAGGTACGCCACCGAACGCCACCGGATCGAAAGGGGGCACACCGAAGAGGAAGAACCCGAGCAGCCGCGTGGCGGCGGACGAGAGTATCAGGCCGCCGACGATGCCGATGCCGGCCATCGTGAGGCCCTGGCGCACGACCAGAGTCCGCACGTCTCTGCTGTCGGCTCCCAGGCTCTGCCGGATTCCCATCTCCTGCGTCCGGCGGGCGACTGAATATGCCATGACCCCATACACACCGACCGCTGAGAGTACGAAGGCGATGAGCGCGAGCACCGCTAGGACCTTGGCCATCGCCACGTTCCCCGAGAGCCTCTCGTCGAGCACTTCGCGCAAGGTCCTGAAGTCGTAGACGGCCTGCTCGGGATCGATCTCGCGCACGGCCTCGCGCACGGATGTCGCGATCGTGGCGATCTCCTGTTCCGTCCTCACCATCAGCATCGGGTTTCTCCAGGTGCGCTGCGTCAGGGGGGCGTAGACCATCACACCGGGTGGGCTGTCCGGGCCCGAGTCTCGGGTGTCGGGCACGACTCCAACGATCTCGGAATCCATCTCCCAAATGTGTACTCGCTCGCCAAGCGGAGAACGACCGTCCCAGTGCCGAGCGGCGAACGTCTCGTTCACGACGACGACGGGCGCGGTGTCGTGCTGATCGGCCTCGGTGATGGCTCGCCCCCTGGACAGCTCGATCCCCATGACATTGAAGTAATCGGGTGACACATAGCGCACGTTCACGGACGGCTCGCGTCCGGGGTCTGGTGGGTCCTCCCCCTCGACTGTATAGATGGCCGACGTGTTTCCCTGCATCGGTCGCAGGTTCGCCGCCGCGACGAGCTCCACACCGGGAAGGCCCGCGACGCGATCGAGCACGGTTTGGTTGAAGGCCCTGAGATCCTCGGGATCCGGGTATTTCACCTGCGAGAGCGACAGCTGCATGCTGGCGACCTCGTCCAAGTCGAAACCGATCTCGTTCGCGCGGATCTGCGCGAACGCCTTCACGAGCAGGACCGCCGATATGAGCAGCACGACGGAGAGGCCGATCTCCGCCATGACCAAGCCGCTTCGAATACGTCCTCCTCGGCGACTCGCGCCCGCGCGGTTCCCTGCGCCCAGCGAGTCGCGAAGGTTCGTCATGCTCGTCTGCAGCGCCGGGGCCAATCCGAAGAGCACACCAGCCAGCGCGGTCACGCCGGCGGTGAACGCGAGCATGCGCCCATCCAGCGCGAGGCGGTGAGCACCGGGAACGCCAGGCGGAAAGATGCCCTTGATGCCCTCCATTCCGATGTAGCCGATTCCGAGGCCCACGATGCCGCCGATCAGCGCCAGAATCAGGCTTTCGGTCAGCAGCTGCCTGATGAGGCGACCTCGGCCCGCCCCGATGGCCGCCCGCAGCGCGATCTCGCGCTCGCGGTCCGCGCCCCTCGCCAAGAGAAGGTTCGCGACGTTGGCGCAGGAGATGAGTAAGACGAAGAAGACCGCTGCGCCGCCGATCAGCGTGCCTTCGCGGAACCCCTCGTCGAACCACTCGTCCTGGACGGTGCGCACCTCGACCCCGACGTCGGCGTTCGAGTCGGGGAACTCGTTGGCGATGCGGGCGGCAATCAACCCGAGTTCGGACTGCACCGCGTCCAGTGAGGAAGCCGCGGCGATCCTCCCGAGCACGGTCAGGAAGCGTTCCGCCCGCCGCTCCTCACCGCTGAAGCGCAGCGGGATCCAAGCGTCCTGTCGCTGACCGAACTGGAAGTCGTCGGGCATGATGCCCACCACCTCGGTGGGCTCGCCATCGAGGGAAAGCACGCGACCCACGACGGTGGGATCGGCCCCGAAGGTCTGCTGCCAGACCTCGCTGCCTAGGATCGCGACACGCCCGCCTCCGAAGCGCTCGTCATCCGGGCCGAAGCTTCGACCCAATTGCGGCGCCACACGCAGGATGTCGAAGAAGGCGGAAGAGACGGCCAGCCCATCGAGCCTGATGGCGCCGTCGGTGGTGGTCAGGTTGAAGCCGGCTCCGGTGTACGCCGCGAGCTCGACGGTCCGCGCGGTGGCGCGCCAGTCCCGAAAGTCATCGGCCGAAGTACCGAAGGTCGATCCACGCGCTTCGTTCGTCGACGACACCAGGACCAGGTCGTCAGAGTCCTCGAACTCGAGGGGCCTGAACATGAAGACGTCGATCGCGCTGAAGACCGCGGAGCTGGAGCCGATCCCGAGCGCGAGCGACGCCACTGATGCGAGCGCCAGCATCGGACTCTTGATCAACGAGCGAACCGCGAAACGGATGTCTTGGAGCAGATGATCCATGGATGTCCCCGGAGGCCTCGATCTTTCCTACGGCCGCCAGCCTCCAAGCTAGCAGGCAGCCGCTCAGCCGTCCGGCGGACCAACGAGGAGGCACTTCGCTTTCAGCTCTCCGGAAGCTGTTCGAGCAACTCGTCGAGGTACAGGAGCTCAGCCATGAGCCAGCAGCGTGCGGGTTCCACCTCCCCGGTGGGAGAGACGAGCATGTACAGCGTCTCGATGCTGAAGCCCCGCAGGAGGTTCAGGTCGAACCCCGCCTCTCCCGCGAGTCCGGACAGCTCCTCGTTCACCGTATGCACGTCGACCTTCCGGCCCAGAATCCTGTTCCGCAGTGCGACCAGGGAAGCCTCCAACTGTTCGATCATTCGCAGGATGAAGTCGCGCTGGTGCATCTCGTACCTCGTGCAAGAGATTCGGCCGGCACGCGGGCGAGTGAATGGAGTTCGGCGGCGTCCGTAGCTGGTGATGTGTGTACACGCCAAGGCATCTCAAGGGTCGAGGAACGGCAATGAGAAGGTTGGAATCCGTCGGCGGTTTAGCGGTGAGTCAGAAGAAGGAGTGGGGCGAGATCCTCAGTGGATTCGAGGGCAGCAACAAGTACGTCGTCTCCGACGAAGGCGGGCACGAGTTGTTCTACGCGGTCGAAGAACCTGGATCCGTCCTCGCCCGCCTCTTTCTCAAGGCGTACAGGCCCTTTGCCATCGACGTCGTGAATCGAGCGGGCGAAAAGCTGCTACGAATCGAGCGCCCTTTCCGGTTCTACTTCCACACAGCCCAGATTTTCGACGGCTCGGGCAGGCTCATCGGGACGCTCGAACGGCACTTCTCGATTCCGCGACACCTCTACTCGGTTTCGGCGTGACCTTCCCGCGCGACTGGCCCGTCGAACAGAAAACCCTCGCGCTCGGCGCAGTATTCCTG
>JAYZBT010000426.1:0-7974 GCA_036338615.1 Gemmatimonadota bacterium | reverse complement strand
TTCCTGCTGACTTCGGACGACCGCACGCTGCTGGACCTTCCCGCCGCGGACGACGCGTCCGCGCGCGTCGGCCAGTTGTGGGGCGCGGAGCACGGTGGCACCATGCTCCTGACCTCGCACAGCGAGAATGGATTGGATTTGAAGGGGCTCGTGCAACGCCCGGATGCGGCGAGACCAGGCGTGAGGCGCAGCTATCTCTTTGTGAACGGTCGCCCGTTTCGCGCGCCGCGACTCATCAGGGCCGCCGAGCGGGGCTACCGCACCACCATTCCGGAGGGCGCACGCCCCTGGATGTTCTTCTATCTGCGGGTGCCCAATGGCCACGTGGACGTGAACGTGCACCCTGCCAAGGCGGAAGTGCGCTTCAAGGAATGGCCGCGCGTCGAAGCGCTGGTCGAAGAAGCCGTGCGCGGTGCCCTGGCGGTCGAGGAAAGTGCCGCGACGTTCGATACGCAGCTCGCGGCGCCAGCGCTCCTCGTGCGGGAAGGCGGCGAGTCCGTGGTGACCGCTGATGCCGACGCGCAGATGGCGCTCTTCGTGGCCGGCGCCGAAGCGAACGATGAGGCGGGCTCTCCGGAACTGGACGTGGCATCCGAGCTAGAGCCCGGTGCGCTTCGACCTCGTCTCTGGCAGGTACTCAATACGTACATACTCGCCGAAACGCGCGACGGCATCCTGATCGTGGACCAGCACTCCGCGCACGAACGAGTGCTGTTCCAGCGCCTGATGGAGAGCTTCGGGCGGGGCGGGCAGGAAGGGCAGCGACTGCTTTTCCCGTTGACGGTTCGACTGAGTTCAGCGGAGATCGAGCAGGTCGTGGAGTTGAAGAGCCTGCTCGAGCGCGCCGGCTTCGAAGTCGAGCCCTTCGGCGGCGACACCGTGATCGTGCACTCGGTGCCGAATCCGCACCGTTACTTCGACGCCGAGCGCGCGTTCCGCGAAATGGTCGATGAGTTGACCCACGGTTCGGAGCTTGTGCGCTCCGCTAATAACCAGCACGAACGCATTGCGATGACGTTTGCTTGCAAGGGCGCCATCAAGGCCGGCCAGAAGCTCTCCGTGCCAGAGATGCAGGAGCTGTTCGACGAGCTCTTCGCAACGGACCTACCCCACCACGATGTGCACGGACGCCCAACCGTGGTACGGCTTTCCGGGGCGGAGCTCGCGAGGAAGTTCGGGCGGTCGTGACCGTCGACGACAGCCTGCCCGCTTTCCTGGCGGTCACCGGGCCGACCGCTTCCGGAAAGACCGATCTGTCGCTCGCGCTCGCCGCACACCTCGACATCGAAATCATCTCGATGGATTCGCGGCAGGTATACAGAGGCATGGACATCGGGACCGACAAGGTGCTCGATGCGGACCGGGCCCGCGTACCCCATCACGGTCTCGATTTGATCGGGCCCGACGCTCGCTACTCCGCGGGCCAGTTCGCGCGAGACTCGCGCCGGTGGGTAGACGAGATCTCCGCGAGAGGAAGGCTGCCCGTGATCGCCGGGGGTACGGGGTTCTTCCTGAAAGCGATCATGGAGCCGATCTTCGCGCAGCCTCCGATGGAGGAGGCGCGCGTGGAAGCGCTTCGCGGATACCTGAAGGCACGAGCGCCGGAGGTGCTCGCCGCCTGGGTCGAGCGGCTGGACCCCGAGCGCGCGCGGCTGGCCATCGAGGGCGGTCCGCAGCGCATGAGCCGGACACTCGAGGTCGCTCTACTCACCGGAGTGCCTCTGTCGCGCTGGCATCGAGACGCGCCGGCGGATGCAGAGGCCATTCCTGGAGCCGTCGTGGTGCTCGAGCTCCCGCGCGAGGAAATGGACCGACGAATCGAGGACCGTGTGGTCAGGATGGTGGAACGAGGACTGCTCGACGAGGTACGTGAATTGCTGGACGCCGGCTATGACCAGCACGCGCCCGGGATGACGGGGACGGGGTATCGGGAAGCGGCCCGACACCTGGCGGGGGAGATCACACTCGAGGAGGCGATGGAGCAGATCCGGGCAAACACGCGTCGATACTCTCGGCGACAGGTCACGTGGTTCCGTAATCAACTCCCGGCCTCGGTGCCGCGCATCGACGCGACGTCACCGGTGGAGGATCAGGTGCGCCTGACCCTGGAGGCGTGGGCGGTCGCGGGCGCGTCCGTGGCCGGACCCCGGGGAGGGGCCTCGTGAAGATCGGGATCACGTGCTACCCCACCTATGGCGGGTCCGGTGCGGTGGCGACGGAACTCGGGCTCGCGCTGGCCGAGCGGGGGCACGAGGTGCACTTCGTCTCGTACGATCAGCCCTTCCGCCTGGACCATTTCCGCGAGCGTGTCTTCTTCCACGAAGTCGAGATGGAGGACTACCCGCTCTTCGAGCATCCGCCGTACTCTCTCGCGCTCGCGGTCGCGTTGCACGACACCGCTCGCAAGCATGAGCTGGACTTGTTGCATGTGCACTATGCGATCCCACACGCTACGTCCGCCTGGATCGCCCACGAGATGTTGGGCGAACAGACCGACCTGAAGATCGTGACGACGTTGCACGGAACCGACATCACGCTGGTCGGATTGCATCCTTCGTTCCACGCGATCACCCGCTTCTCGATCCTGAAGTCGCACGGGCTGACTGCGGTCTCGGAGTTCCTGCGGCGGGAGACCGTTCGGGACTTCAGGGTTCCTGAACAGCGCATCGAGGTGATCCCCAACTTCATCGACACCTCCGTCTACCGCCCTGGTCTCGAGCCGTGCCACCGGGCGACGCTGGCGCCGGACGGCGAGAAGATCGTGATGCACATCTCCAACTTCCGCGCTGTGAAGCGCGTGGAGGATGTCGTAGTGATTTTCGCCCGCATGAGCGCCGAGCATCCGGCGCGGCTGGTGCTCGTCGGTGACGGGCCGGAGCGGCCCAAGGTGCTCTTGCGCGCGGAAGAGTTGGGCGTGCGAGACAAGGTTCTGTTCTTGGGCAAGCACACCTCCGTGCACGAATTGCTCTCGTGCGCCGACCTCTTCTTGTTGCCTTCGGCGAGCGAGTCGTTCGGCCTCGTCGCGCTCGAGGCTATGGCGTGCGGCGCGCCGGTCGTGGCGTCCAACATCGGCGGTTTGCCCGAGGTCATCGAGGCCGGCACGACCGGCTATATGTTCGACGTCGGGGACATCCGGGGTATGTCCGAGGCCGGCGTGCGCGTGCTGGCTGATGACGACCTCAGGGCCTCGATGTCCGAGGCGGGCCGGGTGCTCGCGGAGGAGCGCTTCTCGGCCGGCCGTGTCGTGTCGCTGTACGAGCAATACTACGAGCAGGTGCTGGGGGCACCGCAGTGACCGTTTGGGAGGCGGTCATTCTGGGATTCGTACAGGGAGCGACGGAGTTCCTTCCGGTCTCGAGCTCCGGTCACCTGGTCATCGCGCAGTCGTTGATGGGCACTGTTGTGCAGGGAGTGCTCTTCGAGGCGTGTGTGCACCTGGCTACGCTCCTCTCGATCCTGATCGTCTATCGGGCGCGCATCGGGAAGCTGGTGACCGGTGTTGTCGAGCGCGATCGCCAGGCTCTCGCTTATGTGGGCGTGCTCGTCGCAGCGACTGTCCCCATCGTGGCGGTGGGCGCGCTGGCGATGGAGCAGATCGAATCGCTGTTCGAGGCCCCCATGGTATCGGGCGTCGCTTTGCTGGTGACGGGTGTCGTGTTGTGGTCGAGCCGCCGAGCGATCACCCGCGGCGCGATTGAACGGCCAGCACTCACAGCCGCGGTGCTGATCGGAGTGGCTCAAGTAGGCGCGCTCGTGCCGGGCATGTCCCGATCCGGGGTTACGGTGGTCGCTGCGCTCTGGCTGGGCATGCGCACCGAGGCGGCGGCGGCATTCTCCTTCCTCATGGCGGTGCCGGTGATCGCGGGCTGGGGCGTGCTCCAGATCCCGAATCTGGGTTCGGTAACCACCGTGGGCGTCGTGCCGCTCCTGGCGGGCTGCGTCGTCGCCGCGATCACGGGTGTGCTCGCGATTCGGGCGTTCGTCGGGATGCTGAACAAGCGCGCTTTCCACCTCTTTGCCCCTTATTGCTGGGTGGTTGGCACAGCGTTCCTCAGCTACCTGTGGCTGCAGTGAGGCATCTGGTCACCCCATGGCGCGACTGACCCACTGGGAAGGCGAGCCTATCGCAGTGTGGGCCGAACTGTGGGACCTCAACGGTGCGCTTGGGGAGGTCCCGCCGACGTTCGAGGTCCATGACGAGCTTGGATCGACCAGCGATCGACTGCGTGAGATGGCGGAGCAGGGGGCCGGTAGCTTTTCGGTAGTCATTGCCGAATCTCAATCCGCCGGGCGGGGACGCCGGGGAGCGGTATGGCACTCTCCTTCGGGCTCCGGCCTCTGGATGTCGGTCCTGCTGCCTGCGCGGAGCCCGTCGGTGTCATACTTGCCCCTGTTGGTGGGGCTCGCGACCGCCCGGGCCGTCGACAACTCTGTGCCGGGGGCTGGGGCAGGGTTGGAGTGGCCGAACGACGTGATCGTCCGAGGCACGAAGGTGGCGGGTGTGCTGTGCGAGGCTGGTGAGGGCGGGCGCGTGGTGGCGGGGATCGGTGTGAACGTGCGTACACCACCAGGTGGCTTCGCGCCCGACATTGCGGAGCGGGCGGGCTCGCTCGAAGCGTTGCTCGGGTGCTCGGTCTCCCGCGCTTCGCTGGCGAACGAAGTGCTTCGCGGGCTCCGACGGCTCGTGGCTGCTCGATTGGGCAACGCCTTGCCGGAGCCCTTGCTGGACGATCTGAACCGTCGCGACGTGCTCGCGGGTCGGCGCGTGCGCACGGAGCAGGAGGGCCGTGGGACTGCTCGTGGGATCGCGCAGCGCGGAGCGCTGGTATTGGAGCGCCCCGATGGGTCGCGGGTACACGTCGTGGCCGGGAGCGTGGGTCTGGAGTAGATCCCGGGTTGCGCAGACTAAACGGAGATTCCAATGCAGCTGGTCGTCGACGTCGGGAACACGGAGACCGTCGTGGGGCTCGCCACGAGCACGACGGAATTGGCCGCGCACTGGAGGGTGAGTTCGGGCGTTCCGCGCACGGTCGACGAGATGACGGCGCTGATCCGCGCGTTTCTCTCGGGCGACGATGTCGACGTCGACCGCATCGAGCGGGGGGTCGTCGGCTCTGTGGTCCCCTCCCTAAACCACGTATGGATGAAGACGCTCGGTGAGATCGTGCGAGGCGAGGTCATCGCCGTGGGGCCGTCGTCAGGCCTCCCCATCGAGCTCGACGTCGAGGAGCCTATGTCGGTCGGTGCCGACCGGATCGTGAACACGCTCGCCGCCCGTGAGTTGTACGCGCGCGACACCATCGCTGTCGATCTGGGTACCGCCACCACGTTCGACTGCATTACCAGCGAGGGCGTCTTTTGTGGTGGCGTTATTTCCCCCGGGCTCAACGCGGGGCTGGAGTGGTTGGCCTCTCGGACCGCCAAGCTCCCGAAGGTCGAGCTTCAGCCGCCGGAGGTCGTGATCGGGCGCCGGACGGAGACGTGCATTCAGAGCGGCGTCTTCTACCAGGCGATCGACGCCGTGGACGGAATCGTGCGCCGCATCAAGGCCGAATGGCTCCGGCCGGACGCCTATGTGGTGGCAACCGGCGGCTTCGCGAACACGATGGGTCCGTATCTCATGACCGTCGATCGCATCGAGCCATATCTCACGCTATATGGTCTCGCGATGGCGGGTGAAGCGCTCGCCGGCTGACCTGGAACACCGCTCTCGCGGCCGCTTGCACCCGGCCCGCCGGCCGATGTGATCGATTGGCTTGACAGAGTTTCCGGATCGGAGAAATTAAGGCTGTTAGCACTCACCTCAATTGAGTGCTAGTACCGAATCCCAACAGAATACGGCCCTTTTCATCAGGAGGAGGCCAGATGGGTACAGCCGCAAGCGAGGTCAAGCCACTGGCGGACCGCGTAGTAGTACTACCGCTCGACGAGGCGGAGCAGATGCGGGGTGGGCTCTACATCCCCGACACCGCAAAAGAGAAGCCGTCGCAGGGCGAAGTCATCGCAGTGGGTCCGGGCAAGCTCTCCGATGAGGGTGCCCGACTCGAGATGGACGTGAAGGTCGGCGACAAGGTGCTGTACGGGAAGTACAGCGGCACCGATGTCACGCTGGACGGTGAGGAATACCTCATCCTCCGCGAGTCCGACATCCTCGCCATCGTCCCGTAACGCGCATTCGACGAAATAGGAGATACGAATCATGGCAGCTAAGGAGCTCCATTTTGACGTCGAGGCGCGTGCAAGCCTCAAGAAAGGCGTCGATAAGCTCGCACAGGCCGTGAAGGTGACCCTCGGCCCCAAGGGCCGGAATGTGGTCCTGGATCGGAAGTTCGGTTCCCCGACCGTAACCAAGGACGGCGTGTCCGTGGCCAAGGAAGTGGAGCTCGAGGATCCCGTGGAGAACATGGGAGCCCAGATGGTCAAGGAGGTCGCCACCAAAACCTCCGACGTGGCCGGTGACGGTACGACCACCGCCACGGTGCTCGCGCAGGCGATCTTCGGCGAGGGCCTGAAGAACGTCACGGCCGGCACCAACCCGATGGGCATCCGCCGCGGCATCGACAAGGGTGTCGAGGCCGTCGTCGCAGAGCTCGAGAGCCTCTCGGTCGAGACCAAGGGCAAGACGGAAGTCGCGCAGGTTGCCGCGATTTCGGCCAACAACAACCCCGAGATCGGCGAACTCATCTCGGACGCGATGGAGAAGGTCGGCAAGGACGGCGTCATCACGGTCGAAGAGGCACGTGGCCTCGAGACGACGCTCGAGACGGTCGACGGCATGCAGTTCGACCGCGGCTATCTCTCCCCGTACTTCGTGACGGACCCGGAGCGGATGGAAGTGGTGCTCGAGGATCCCATGATCCTCATCCACGACAAGAAGGTCGGCTCGATGAAGGACCTGCTGCCGATCCTCGAGAAGGTCGCGCAGATGGGCAAGCCGCTCTTGATCGTCTCTGAAGACGTCGAGGGTGAGGCGCTGGCGACGCTGGTCGTGAACAAGCTGCGGGGCACGCTCAAGGTCGCAGCGGTCAAGGCACCGGGCTTCGGTGACCGTCGCAAGGCCATGCTCCAGGACATCGCCATCCTCACGGGTGGTCAGGTAATCTCGGAAGAGGTCGGCTTCAAGCTCGAGAACGCCGTTGGCGGTGATCTCGGCACGGCGAAGCGTGTCGTCATCGACAAGGACAACACGACGCTCATCGACGGTGGTGGCGACAGCGACAACATCAAGGGCCGCATCGATGAGATCCGCGTCTCGATCGACAAGAGCACGTCGGATTACGACCGTGAGAAGCTGCAGGAGCGGCTCGCGAAGCTCGCGGGCGGGGTGGCCGTCATCAACGTCGGCGCCGCGACCGAGACCGAGATGAAGGAGCGGAAGGCGCTCGTCGAGGACGCGTTGCACGCCACGCGTGCCGCGGTCGAGGAAGGCATCGTTCCGGGTGGTGGCGTTGCGCTGCTGCGCGCGCAGGGGACGCTCGACGACCTGACCCTCGAACGCGAGGATGAGCAGATCGGGGTCCAGATCCTGCGCCGTGCGCTTGAACACCCCATTCGTCAGATCGCCGAGAACGCCGGCGTAGAGGGCAGCATCGTGGTCTCCAACGTGCGCGCCGAGAGTGGCGCCCTGGGCTACAATGCCGAGACGAACGTGTACGAGGACTTGGTCGTGGCCGGCGTCATCGACCCGACCAAGGTCGTGCGCTCGGCTCTGCAGAACGCCGCATCGATCGCGGGGCTGTTGCTGACAACCGAAGCAGTGGTCGTCGAGCAGGCGGAGGATTCTCCGCCGCCGCCGATGCCGGGTGGTGGTGGTGGAATGGGCGGCATGTACTCGCGCCCACGAACGCCTAGGTGGTCGTCGGGTCCATGCGGACCTGATCGGCCCCGTCACCCCTTGGGTGGCGGGGCCGTTGTCCTTCGTGGGTGGCCGCCATGGTGTTCTCCGATCGGTCCAATACCTTCCACCCCCGTGTC
>JAYZBT010000425.1:0-10209 GCA_036338615.1 Gemmatimonadota bacterium | reverse complement strand
ACCCGCAGACGGACGAGCTCCGAATTCGCATCACGCAGCGTGTGCTCGATGAGTTGTTCCCTCTGTCTGTTTCGTGCGGATGCCTCAGCGGCGGGCGGACGGTGAGGGCGGCCTCCGACGTGGGATGAGGCGCAGGGACTTCGTTCGACTGGCCGGGACCGCGGCGCTCGCGCCCGGGCTGACCCGCGCCATCGACTCGGACCTTTTCGTCCGCACGCGGACCGCACCATCGTGGCCCGGCTACGACGACGCCCTCGTGATCGACGCGCTCGCGGGTCCGATCCAGTTCAACATCCCGCAGCAGACCCTCCCCCTGGAAGACGCCGCGCTGGACCACATAAGGCGCTCCGGAATCACGGCCGTGAACCTCACGGTGAATGCGCGCGCGAACGAGGGTGGTAGTGCCTTCGAGAACACCCAGGCCCGGATCGCAGACTGGACCAGCGAGCTGAGAGCGCAGCCGGCGGTTCTCACCGGGGTGCGAGCCATCGACGACGTCAGGGACGCCAAGGCCACGGGTCGACTCGGCCTCATCCTGGGATTCCAGGACGGCGTGCCCGTTGAGGACGACCTGCAGCGTATCAGCGAGTTCTACGACCTCGGCATACGCATCATCCAGCTCACGTACAACGTCGAGAACAAGATCGGCACCGGCTGCCTAGCCAGCGACGACGGCGGGCTGAGCGAACTCGGAATCGAGGCCGTAGCACGCATGGACCGCGTAGGCATGCTCATCGATCTATCGCACTGTGGGCCGCGCACGACCAACGACGGCATTCTTTTCTCCGACCGTCCCGTCTCGATCACGCACTCGGGATGCAAGACGGTCTTCGATCACCCACGCAGCAAGGACGACACGACGCTACGGCTACTGGCAGACCGAGGTGGGGTGGTGGGTATCTACCTGATGCCGTTCCTGAATCCGAACGGAGCGCCGTCACTGGCGGACGTGCTCCGCCACATCGAGCATGCGCTCGACGTGTGCGGGGAAGACCACGTGGGCATCGGGAGTGATCAAGGCATCGTGCCGCTCGACGTGAGCGGAGACTTCCCGTCCCGATTCGAGGCGGTCTCTCGCGACCGCACGACGGCCGGCATTGCCGCGCCGCGCGAGGACACGATTCCCTACGTACCGGATCTGAACCACCCAAGGCGGCTCGACACGATCGCCGACCGGATGGCGGCTCGCGGGCACGCGAGCCGCGTCATCGAGAAAGTGCTGGGCGCCAACTTCATGCGACTCTTCGGGGAAGTCTGGCGCTAGAGCGACGCGCCTCCCCTAGCCCGCTCGTACGCGCTGATCTCGGCCCCATGCCGCAGCGTGAGGCCGATGCGGTCCAGCCCTTCCAGCAGGCACGTGCGCCGGAAGTCGTCCATCTCGAACGTGGCCGTCAGTCCGCCCGCGTGCGCGACCGTTCTGCTCTCCAGATCGACGGTGAGTTCATGCGGTGCATGGTCGATCGCCCTGCTGAGTATCAGGTCGATCTCGTCGTCCGTGAGTGCGATCGCAGCGATGCCGTTCTGGTCCGCGTTCTCGCGAAAGATGTCCGCGAACGATGGCGCCAACACGGCGCGGAATCCTGCATCCCGCAGCGCCCAAGCCGCGTGCTCGCGCGAAGATCCGCATCCGAAGTTCCGCCGCGTCACCAGGATCGACGCCTCTTGGTATTCGGGCCGATTCAGTACGAAGTCGGAACGGGGCGATCCGTCTTCGGTATAGCGCCAGTCGTTGAAGAGGAACCGACCGTACCCGGACCGTTCGATCCGCTTCAGGAACTGCTTGGGAATGATCTGGTCGGTGTCGATGTCCGCACGATCGAGCGGCGCGACGATGCCGGTGTGAACACGAATCGGCTCCATCAAGTGCTCCAGTTCCTGGGGTCGGCGAAGCGGCCGGCGACGGCGGTGGCGGCCGCCATCGCTGGGCTCACGAGGTGTGTGCGCCCGCCCCTCCCCTGGCGTCCCTCGAAATTACGATTCGATGTGGAGGCGCAGCGCTGCCCTGGCTCCAGAATATCTGGATTCATTCCCAGGCACATCGAGCAGCCGGCTTCCCGCCACTCGAAGCCCGCCTCCTTGAAGATTTGGTCGAGCCCCTCCGCCTCCGCTTGCCGCTTCACGGCGGCCGACCCGGGCACGACCATCGCCTGTACTCCCTCGTGCACCCGGTGCCCGGGCAGGACCGCGGCGGCCTCCCGCAGATCCTCCAGTCGGCCGTTCGTGCACGACCCGATGAAGACCCGATCGATGCTTATGGACTCCATGGGCGTTCCGGCCTCGAGGTTCATATACGCAAGCGCGCGCCGCGCGCCGTCCCGGGCGTCGGCATCCTCGATCGACTCGGGATCGGGCACGGCGCCCGAGATGGGCGCTACCATCCCAGGGTTGGTTCCCCAGGTGACTTGCGGCTCGAAGTCGCCGGCGTCGAAGCAGACCGAGCGGTCGTACGTCGCTCCCTCGTCGGTCACAAGCGCCCTCCAGCGCGGTTCGAGTGCGTCGAGTTCGTCGTCGCTCGGCCCCATCTCTCGCCCTCTCAGATATGTGAACGTCGTCTCGTCCGGGGCGATCATGCCCGCACGAGCACCCGCTTCGATCGACATGTTGCACACGGTCATGCGCTCCTCCATGGAGAGCGCTCGGACGACGGGACCCGTGTACTCGATCACGTGGCCCGACGCACCGGCAACACCGATTCGCCCGATGACCGAGAGAATGAGGTCTTTCGCGGTCACCCCGGAGGGCCGCAGGCCGTCGAGCTGAATCTCCATCGAAGCCGGCCGACGTTGGGGGATGCATTGGGTCGCGAGCACGTGCTCGACTTCGGACGTCCCGATTCCGAACGACAGCGCGCCGAACGCACCGTGCGTGGAGGTGTGACTGTCGCCGCAGACGATGACCATCCCCGGTCGAGTGAGTCCGAGCTCCGGCCCGATGACGTGCACGCGGCCCTGCCGCCGGTCGTCCACATCCAGCAGCCGGATAGCGAAGCGCGCGGCGTTCTGACGCAGCGCGTCCATTTGCCGGCGGGCGATCAGATCGAGTACCGGCAACGAGCGGTCCGTCGTGGGAACGTTGTGGTCCACGGTCGCGATCGTGAGATCCGGCCTGCGGACGGCACGTCCCTCCGTTTCCAGGCCCTCGAAGGCCTGTGGTGACGTGACCTCGTGGACCAGGTGCAGGTCCACGTAGAGAAGGTCCGGCTCTCCCTCACCCGCCTTCATCAGGCTGCCGGCCCATACCTTGTCGAGCAACGTTCGAGGCGATACCCCAGTCGAGCCATCGCTCATGTCGTGACCTCCGATTCCTGGGCCGTCGCAGATCGGATCGACTGAACCACGGCGTCCGTGAATTCGCTCGTGGTCACGCACGGTTCGCCCGGCCCGGCGACGTCCGGCGTCCGGAGGCCGCGATCGAGAGCCTCGACCACGGCGTCCTCGAGAGCCGCCGCCTCCGGGTGGAGGCCGAAAGTATGGGAGAGCATCAGAGCCGCCGACCGGATGCCGCCGATGGGGTTGGCGATACCCTGGCCGGCGATGTCGGGCGCAGAGCCGTGCACCGGCTCGTACAGGCCCACCTCGGCGCCGACGCTCGCCGACCCCAGCAGCCCGAGCGAGCCGCAGATCGCTCCGGCCTCGTCGCTCAGGATGTCACCGAAGAGATTGCTCGTGAGCACGACATCGAATTGCGTCGGCTCGGTGACCAACTCCATCGCCGCCCGGTCCACGAACATGTGGCCGAGTTCGACGTCGGGATATTCACCAGCGACGCGGTCGACCACCGCCCGCCACAGCTGGGACACCTCGAGCACATTGGCTTTGTCGATCGACGTCAGTCGAGCCCGCCGAAGTCGCGCGATGTCGAACGCGACCCGAGCGATGCGCTCCACCTCCAGCTCCGTGTACGCGAGCGTGTTCACTGTGCGAGTCGAGCCCGCTTCCGCCCCCCGAGGTGTCCCATAGTAGATGCCCCCGGTCAACTCGCGAACAATGACCAAGTCCGTCCCGGTCGCGACCACCGGCTTGAGCGCCGATATCCCGACCAGAGCATCGTCGATCTTGGCCGGTCTCAGGTTGGCGAAACAACCGAGTTCGCGGCGTAATCGCAGAAGTGCCGCCTCCGGTCGCTTCTCCGGCAGCAGCCCATCGGCGCGCGGATCACCGACGGCACCGAGAAAGACCGCGCGGCCCCGGCGGCATGCATCGAGCGTGTCGTCCGGCAGCGGGGTTCCGTGCTGTTGGTACGCCGCCCATCCAACCTCGTGCCTGTGGATCGTGAGCTCGTGGCCAAACGCCGGAGCTACGGCCTCGAGCACTCGCGTGACGGCACTGGCGACCTCCGGTCCGATACCGTCGCCGGGCAGTGCGACTACTTCGATGTTGGCCATCAGTGAGTCCGGTGCGAGCGAGCGTCAGCCACTAAACGCCCCAGTGGTTGGCGGTACTCTCCAGGTGTGCTTCCTCGAGATTGCGCGCCGCCGCCGCTTTGTTTACCGCGTGCAGATACGCTTGGGCAGCGGCGTGCACGACGTCCGTGTGGGCGCCGCGGCCGGTGAACGTGTGGCCGTCGACACGCGCGTGGATCGAGACCTCTCCAAGAGCGTCCCTGCCAGGGGTGGCGGAGCGCACGGTCAAGTCGTCGAGAACGACCCGAAAATCGAGCACCGATTCCATCGCCGCGAACGCGGCCATGATCGGGCCGTCGCCGGCTGCTCTGGATTCCAGTTGAGCGCCGTCCCCGCCCTCGATGACAACGCTGGCTTTCGACACGTCACCGCCACAGTGCACATCGAGCGAAGCGAGGCGGAAGGTCTGCTCCACGTCCTCCATGATGCCGTGATGCAGGATCGAGATCAGATCCTCATCGAGCACGGTCTTCTTACGCTCGGCGAGCGTCTTCAGGTCCTCGGTCACCCGGTCCAATTCTTCCCGCGTGAGCGTATATCCGAGCGCTTCGTAGCGCGCCTCGATGCCATGGCGCCCGGAGTGCTTGCCGAGCACGAGCTCGGTGCCCGGAGCACCTACCAGGTCGGGCGTCATGATTTCGTACGTTCTGGGGTCGCTCAGCACGCCATGCTGATGGATGCCCGCTTCATGCGCAAAAGCGTTTCGGCCGACGATGGCCTTGTTCGGCTGCGGCTCGATGCCCGTGAGGTGCGCGAGCAACCGACTCGTGCGATACAACCGCTCCGTGTTGATTCCGGTCTCGTGCCCGAGCAGGTCGGAGCGCACGTGCAGCGCCATCACGATCTCTTCGAGCGCGGCGTTCCCGGCGCGCTCACCGATACCGTTCACGGTGCACTCGACCTGGCGGGCGCCGGCAGCGACGGCCGCGAGTGAGTTGGCGACCGCGAGGCCCAGATCGTCGTGACAGTGCGCGCTCACGACCCGATCGGTGAGTCCCGGTACGCGCGCCAGCAGCGTACCAATGATATGCGACATCTCTGTCGGCAAAGTGTATCCGACGGTGTCCGGAATGTTGATGGTCGTCGCACCGGCTGAGACGGCGACCTCGACGACCTCGCACAGGAAATCGAGGTCTGTGCGCGTAGCATCCTCGGCGCTGAACTCCACGTCGTCCATGAAGGAGCGCGCATAGACGACCGACTCCCCCGCGCGGTCGATGCACTCTTCCCTCGAGATACCGAACTTGCGTTCCAGGTGAATATCGGACGTAGCGATGAAGGTATGGATACGCGCGCTCTCCGCCTTCTCCAGCACCTTGGCCGCCGCGTCGATGTCGCCCGATGTGGAACGCGCGAGCGCCGTGATCACCACGCCACGCACCTCCGAAGAGATCGCGCGGATCGAGGCCGCGTCCTCGGGAGAGCTCGCTGCGAAGCCCGCCTCGATCACGTCCACGCCAAGGTCCGCGATCTCGTGGGCCATCCTCAGCTTCTCCAGCGCGGTCATAGTCGCGCCTGGTGACTGCTCCCCATCCCGCAGGGTCGTGTCAAAAACCGTGATGCGTGCCATCTGTCGTTTCCGGTGAGGTACGAGTAAGAAAAAGCGGCGGGCCCTCTCTGAGTGGAGAGGGCCCGCCGCCGTTCGGTTCGTTTCTTGTTCCGGTTATCCGGTACGAACGGCTGGCGCCCTCTCGGTAAGCCCTAGGGAGAGCCCGATAAGTCGGAGCGAGCCGAGTGGAGCGAGGCGGAACGTCAGAATGTCGATTGTCTGATCACCGAAAAGGCCCCGGCGCGCAGAATTGTCCAGCGCCGGTCTTCTGAACCAAGTGTCGGCATTGTTACCCTCCCGGCTGAGAGTCGTCAAGGGCGGCGTCTCCGACAGGCTGCCATGCGACGAACGTACCGAGCTCGCGAACGAGCGCCCCACGGCTCGCAGCCTCCTGACAAGCCCGACCGGCATCCGCGGGATCGATGTGGGCGAACTCGAGGATGAATCGGTAGGTCCAGGGCGACTCTGCGGGGCGGGACGCAACGTGCGTGACGTCCAACCCGCGGTCCACGAACACGCCCAGGAGCCCGTGCAGCGAGCCGGGGCGATTCGGCACCTCGGCCAGCCATGCGGTCTTGAACGGGAAGTCGCCAGAGACCCGGCCCGCGGCGCGTGCGCCTATCGCGCCGCCCTCCGCGCCGGGGCGGCTCACCAGGAAAAAGCGAGTCTGGTTGTCATCTCGATCCTGCAGCTCGGCTTGAAGAATGTCGAGTCCGTAGCGCTCGCCAGCACCCCTGGAGGCGATCGCCGCGACGGTGGGCACAGCGTCCCGCGCGACCGCCTTGGCCGCGCCCGCCGTGTCGTACACCGCCTGCTCCAGAATCGAGGGATGCGCGGCAAAAAAGGCGCGACACTGGGAGAGAGCCACCGGATGGGAACGAACCTCCTCGAGGCCGTGGAGCGATGCGCCCACCACGCCCAGCAGGAAGTGCCGGATCGGGATCGCGACCTCGCCGACCACTTCGACGGCTCCAGCGGCTAGCGCGTCGTACGCACCCGCGACCGTGCCGGCGAGCGTGTTCTCTACAGGCAGCACACCTGCATCGAGCGTGCCCTCCTCCACGCCTCGCACGACTGCTTGGAAGCTCGGGCACGGCACGACCTCGGCCTGATCCACGAGTTCGTGAACGGCCTCCTCACTGAAAGCACCCAACTCTCCCTGGAACCCGACTCGCATCGCGCTAGCCGAGAGAAGTGCCCGCTGACCCGCTCGGCGCGCCGGGTCGCTCGTCTCGGGACGCGTGACGCCTGAGCACGCCTTCTCGGCAATAGTCGATCACAGCCCAGAACAATTGGCGAACGCCTTCCTCCGGGATGCCCTCGACGCGTGCGACGTCGCACACCCGTCGTACGATCTCCGCCTCGCGCCGGGGATCGAGCGGCAGTGTCCCCGTCTTCCTCTTCAGCGTTCCTACTTCCTCCGCGAGGCGGAAGCGCTCGGCGAGCACCGTTACGAGATCGTGATCGATTCGATCGATCTTCTGGCGCAACTCGGACAGCGGCTCGGTGCGGTCCACCGTCGTGGTATTCATCTCACTGCTCCGTTCCTGTGGCAACAAAGTGCGGCTAAACAAAAGGCCCTCTCCCGTCTGGGAGAGGGCCCCGGGCCGAAGCCTCGGACGCTCGGTGCCTACGTCACGATCTACACGCGCGCACGCACCTCTCCCGCAGAGTGGAAAGGCCGATAAATCAGGCGCTGTGCGTCTGTGAGACGGTGTTAGTCGTCGAGTTCCGAATGTGCGAATGAGGTCACATCCTGGCTCAGCCCATGCGCCGCGTCAACCCGCCTGCCATGCCCTCTATCCCCCTCCCATGATTCGCTCGATCTCCTCGACCGTCCGCGGTGCATCAGCCGAGAGGTTCTCCCGGCCGTCCTCCGTAACCAAGATGACATCCTCGATCATGATCGCGATGTCGAGCTCGGGAGCGTAGAGCTTCGGCTCGATGGTGAACACCATTCCGGGTTCCAGCGGCGTGCTGTAGTCGCGACCGTCCGTCGCCTCGAGTCCGACGTGGTGACCGATGTCGCGTACGCCCAAGCCAGCGACCGCGGTGTATCGAGTCAGGCCCTTGGCTTGTGTGAGATAGTGTGTCGGGGAAGGCATGAGGCCCCAAACACGGTCGGCACCCATTCGGTCGATGTCCTCGTTCGCTTCCAGCCCGTGCTCCTGATACACCCGGGCCGCGGCCCGAATCACCTCGAGGATGGTGCCGCCCGGTCGAACCGCCGCGATCGCCGCTTGCTGGGCCTCGAGCACGATCTCGTACAGCCGTCGCTGCGAGTCGCTGAAACGCCCGGAGACAGGAAAAGTCCGGCACACATCGGAGCCGTACATCGCCCACTCCGCCGCGCCGTAGTCGATGAATACGAGGTCGCCGTCCTGCATCACCCGATTCACGGAGTTGTAGTTCTCTGAGCGGATCGTGAAGAGAGACACCGCGTCGGAGCCCGAGGCGACAATCGGGACGAACGCCGCACGCGGCGACCCCGCACGTTTCCACGCCCATTCCATGATGCCCGCGACCTCGAGGTCGTTCATGCCAGGCACGATTCTGCGCATCGCCTCGAGGAGACCTTCCGCGCTGACCTCGGCGGCTCGCCGAAGAGCATCGATCTCGTAGGCGTCCTTGATGACGCGCAATCGTTCGATGGCAGGCGTGGCGTCTCCGAGCGCCCTACCGCCGAGCGACGCGGAAACCGACGCCTCCAGCTGTTGGCGGATGGTGACCGGGGCGGCTAGGCCCGGCGGTGCATAAAGGTCCGCGCTCTCCTTTGCGAAAAACACGCGCTCTGCACCCGCAGTGAGTGCGCGAAGCTCAGTAGCGAAGTCGTCGAGCGCATAGGTCTCCGCGATTCCCGTCGATACCTGGGCGGCTGCGCCTGGTTCGAGCCGGCGGATCAGCCGATTCCACGCCGCGCCGAGCAGCCGTGGGTCCTGAAACGAATACTGCGCACCCGCGAACTCCCGATGCGCGGGCAGAAAGAGCTGCTCCCTCACCCCACCCGAGCCGTCCGGTGCGATCACGAGCATCGCGTAAGGCGACTCTACTCCGGTGAGGTAAAAGAAGTTCGGCTCCTGCCTTTTTTCTCCACCGGCCCGGATCATGTACTCGGACGGGACCACGATGGGAGCCTGGAGTTGCTCGACGAGTCGGGCGCGGCGCTCGGCGTACACTTCCTTCGGAAAAGCGATATCGGACTGCGCCGCGACCGCAGGGGCGTCCAGCGCGAGGGCGGCGGACCCCAGCAGCAGGACCGAGCCCACGCGAGCCAGCAGCGACCGACTCATCGTCGTCCCCGGAATGTCATGCGGTTTCCACTAGGGAAGAACAGCGTCATCAAGTCCCCGT
Source organism: Gemmatimonadota bacterium (assembly GCA_036338615.1). GTDB lineage: Bacteria > Gemmatimonadota > Gemmatimonadetes > Longimicrobiales > Gaopeijiaceae > UBA1138. The sequence goes on along the minus strand of JAYZBT010000425.1, from coordinate 907 downwards.
CGACCGCCAGCCGCGTGGGCTCGGTCGGCGCATCCGCCGGTAGGCGCGAGACCATGCGTAACTCTTGAGCGGCCAGCCCCGGCATCGCCTCGCCCGCGGAGAGGTTATAGAGGTGCGTGAAGACCAGCCCGTCCCCGACCAGGAAGTAGGTGCCACCCTCCGCGGAGCCTCGCTGCACGATCCCGAATTCATCGACTACGAAGAAGAGCACCTGCCAGTCACGGTCCGAGAAGAAGATCCTTCCCTGAACCTCGTGCTCTCCACCGGCCGCCATGATGTAGCGTTCTGCCGCCCATGAACCAACGAGATCGGGCGTGCTTTGTGCGCACCCGTAGGCAGGCGCGAGCAGGGAGGCCGTCACGAAAAGCGCCACGGCAGCCAGTCGTCCACACGGTACAGTCGAAATCATCGCTTGGTGTCTCGTTGAGAGTGCGCGCCAACCTCACACATATCGAACCCTAACCTCGCCAAGACCCGGTCCGGCGGCGAACGGTATGGCATGATCCGACCTTTGCTCGTCGCGCTGCTCACCGTCGGCATCGTGGTCGCCCACCATATGTCACCGCAGGCCAGCACAACGGGAGGCTCGCCACTGGCTTCGACATCGTATCCCCGCTTCGCAGGGCAGGCGCCGTCGTGGAGGACATCAACTCGGGCCCCTATCGAGAGCTCCGCAGGGGACTGCTGTGGGCGAGCCTGAGGCCGGGGTACATACGCCTCGTCTTTCGGCCCTGCGCGCCTGCGTAGCGGACGGAGTCGCGGCCTTCTCCACGGTCTATTCCAAGACACTGCGTTAGCGGCCGGCAAAAATCGATTCTTGATGTCTGGTCGTCCAGTCAGGCATCTTTTGCACATGCCCTCTCCTCACGCACCTCGCCGGCTCGCTGCCGTTTGCTTCGCGGACATC
>JAYZBT010000424.1:0-3897 GCA_036338615.1 Gemmatimonadota bacterium | reverse complement strand
CGATCGATGGTGATCTGGATGCGCTCAATGCGGGGTTGCGCACATTGTTGGAGCGAGGAGCGACGGTACACGGATTCTCTCCAAGACGGTCGCGGCTGGAGTCCGCCTTCCTCGAGGCGGTGGACGAATCATGAACCGGGTCCTCCTTGCGTACGCGCCCCACATGTTGCGCGACTACCTCCTGACGCGTGGGGGAGCGATGGCGGTGGTCGCGGCCGTGTTCGTGCTTCCCTTGGTGCTCACGCTCGCGCAGGCGACCGAGGTCCCCCCCCCTGAAGTGACGCACATCCAGGGTGTGGGACTGCTGCTGGCTCTGACTCCGTTTCTCACGCTCATCGCGAGCTATGGCCTGATCGGCCAGGACTTCCGGCTCGGATTCTTCCGACCGCTGTTCGCCAAGCCGATTTCAGTGCCCCTCTATTATGCGATGATGTTCTGTTGTGCCGCATTGACGTTCTGGATCGTGCAGGCGCTTTCCCTGCTCGCGCTCGCCGCGTTCCAAATCAATGCCTGGGAGCCGGCGGCAGTGCTCGAAATGTCGTTTCGTTTCGCGCTCTTGGGCGGGCTGACCTTCGCGATGTCGATGGTTACACGACTCGACTGGCTGTACGCGTTCCTCATCTATCAGGTCGCGGCGCCTCTGAGAACGCTTCTTCCCGCAGAGGAAACCATTCGCGGCTTCTTGATCAACATCGTCTTCCCGCCCACACACGTCTTCACGCTCTCACCGACTGCACGCACCGAGGGCCGGTTTTCGGCGCTGGTCGGCGCTTCGGGGCCGGAGTGGGCGAGCATCGCTTGGCTGATCGGCTACATCGCTGTCTGTTTGGTGATCGGGCTTTGCACGGTTCGGCGCCTTCAACTGGCGTCGGTGCAATAGCCGTTCGATGACGATGGACGACGCGCGTGGCCCCCGGATTCTCTTCTGCATTCCCATCTTCGACGATTGGACGTCTGCGAAGTTGCTGCTGCCCGGAATCGCAGAGGTCGCCCGCGCCGAGGGTTGGGCCGCGGAAGTGCTCTTCATCGATGACGGGTCGATAGAGGACTGGTCCGAGACGCTGAGCGCGCGGCCGCGGAGGATCATCCGCTTAGACGTGCTCGAATTGAGGCGCAATCTCGGGCACCAACGGGCGATCGCCGTCGGTCTCGCATACGTCTTTGAAAACCGTCCGTGCGATGTCGTGGTGGTCATGGACGGCGACGGTGAGGACACGCCGCAATCGGTGCCCGACCTGGTGGCGCGCGTGCCCGAGACGGGAGGCCGCGGCATCGTATTCGCGAAGCGCGAGCTCGACGCCGAGCTCCACCTTGGGCATAGGTGCGTCTCGCCAGCCGGTCGGCTCTGTCGGCCGCGAGCGGTACAAGCCCCACGCGGAAAGCACCTGCATGAGAGGGGGTGATTCGAGATAGACATCGTAGTCGCCCCAGGCGAGGATCGCGTAGCCGCCACCCAGCCCCGACGGTTCATCCCAGATGAGAGACTTGTGCAGGCTGGAGAGATAGCCCTGCGCGAAGAATATCAGCATGAGCGCGACGACGATCGAGGAGGCGTATCGCTGAAGAGTGTTGGGCTCGGCAACGGTAGGAGGCTGGCTCATCGAGGCGGCCGGCCGAGTTGAAGCGCGCGGTAGCAGGCCAGCGCGGAAGTTCCGGTGTCGTCCGCGTCGGTAAAGAAGGCAACGGAAGTGACTGGCGGGGGCTCGTGGCCGAATGCCGCCCGGTAGTCGGAGGCCAGGTCGCGTCGATGGGTGCGCCACGACCCGAGCCGGTCGCCGCCGGAGTCAACGACCATGATCACGACCCGGTCCGTGTATGGGCTTGGGCTTCCCGCGCCCAGGGAGTCCGTGGCCGACCATACGTAGCTCAGCGCTGATCCGGTAGCCTCGCCCCCGTATTGATCGCCCGCGAGCGAATGCTTCAGTCGCGAGAACCAGCCCTCGCGGTCGGAGTCGAAGGCGAAGTTCACCAGGACGCGGGCCGCGTAGTCGTCGCCGTCCTTGCTGTCGAGCCGGCTCGTGGGCACCAGCGAATCGACCCACCACCTCCACTCGATCAGCCCCGCGGTACGGTTCGGGATCGGCGCAGCGAGTGCCGAAGCGGAGCGGTCCGCGACAGCCTCGACGCAGACGCGGCCTTCTCGCTCGCTGGGGCGGTACTGCGTGCCCGTTCGCCCGTCGAACGTGACCGTCATCCAGGGGGCATCGTCCGGCTGCAGAGCGATCGTCTGTTCTTCGCCACTTCCGGGGGTGGCGCATGCCCAGTCCAGGATCGCGCGCATGGGGACCGAGTCGGCACCGGACGGCACTCGCCAAGCTCGCTCGTTGAGGCGGCTCCCGAGGTTGGTACCGGAGTCGTCGAAGTCGGTCGACTCCCAGATCGAGTAGTACCCCTTGGCGCAGCGAATTTCCAGGACCTGCGCGGTCGACGCGTACCGGTCGTAGCCCTCGACTGGAAGCCCCGCTGCTCCCCGCCAGGCCACCATCCGGCCGCGCTCGGGCTCCTGATGTCGCACGAGCATGCGGTTGATGATCACGCGATGCACCGTCAATGAGTCGATGTCTCCCGGCGACAACGCCAGCGAGTTCGGGTTCACGAGGAAGTCGTAGTCAGGGCCCGAGTCGATGATGCTCCAGCCGTCGAACTGAGCGTCGGCACCGGTCGGCGCGGCAATTGAGAACACCGCCGCGCCGGCCGCTACCGCGTACACCCTGAGCCGCCCGTTCATGTGCATCACCAAAGCTTTCGGTGCCGTCTCCGCCAGCGCAACATCAGTCCACGAACGCCCAGAGCCAGGTTCGACTCCTGCGGTCCAGTTTGTCCGGAGCCGCCACGTGGCACAGGTCCCCTGCCACGTCACGGATGACGATTCCGCCGCCGGGCGCATCCATCGGCCAGTCGTCGAGACGGGTCTGGACCGACCTGGGCCCCTGTCGTGTCTCGACCTTCTCTTCCTAGAGTCGAAGCCGAGCGAAAGCCGCTGCAGATGTTCGTAGAGTTCGGTGCGCAGGTCGCGCGCGACCCACTCCCCCAGGACGGACATGTAGCGTAGCCGCACCAAGGCGCTCGCCTGCCGAATCAGGAAGACCAGCGCGATCGTCCCGAAGGCGAGCCAAGCCAGATACGTGCCACGCTCCACCCTGAGGGTGCCGTCCTGGACAGGCCGCGACGCTCGCGGCGTATTGGCTGTCGGCGTCGACCGACGGGACCGACCGGCCCTCGAGAGTGATCGTCTTTTGGGGGCAGCTCCCCCGCGAATGGTCCGCTAGGTAGTCACGGTCCTGCGGCGAGTCAAGGCTGGTGTTGGCGCCCGGCCCGGGACCATGGCCACGCGGGCCGTGTCACATGCCGACCGTTGCACGCGTTCTATGGGCAGACCCGGACCGGTAGATTCGAGAATGCATACATCGATAGGCTCGGCCCCCACTCGCGCGCTCCCGTTTCTCATCGGGCTGTTGCTCTTCGGGTGCGACTCCACGACTGCACCCATGGGGCCCGCGACGGATGTCCTGGATCAGTTCCGCGTAGAAGGCATCCTGATGACCGCCAGTGTGCGCGTTCTCGGCGACGATGGCCTCGAAGTCACGCTGACCGCTATGAATGAGACAGACTTCGACGCCCAGGCCGGCATCCTCGGTGGTAACTGCATGTTGCGGCCGCGCGTCTACACGGAGCGCGGCGGCCAGTTGGTATGGAGCGCGTTCGACCTCTTCGACGCGTGTCAGGAACCGCTGCGACTCTTCCAGCTCGGGGGGCCGACGAGGAGTCCATCTCACGCGACTTCGAGATCGACGTCGAAGCCGGTGACTACTTCGTGACGCTAACGATCGAGCACACGTCGCTGGTGGAGCTCGCGGCCGGGAGTATCTCCTGGCGCTAGGGAGTCGCATCCATGGA
>JAYZBT010000423.1:0-5076 GCA_036338615.1 Gemmatimonadota bacterium | reverse complement strand
GGCGCGGCCAGGGGCGCTACGCTGTTCGTTCGCGGGCGCACGCTGAACGAGCTGAGTCTGCCCGATTCGCTCGCGGGCGTGATCGGGAGCGACCGTTCCGTACACGATGTCATCGGTCGTGCGCGGGTCTATCTGCCGCTTACGGGGCCGGGGTATGCTTCGCACGTGCTGGCGCTGCAGGGTAGCTTCGGTGTCGCGCGCGGGCCCAACGCGGACGCGAGTCACTACGAGGTCGGCGGCGCGTCCGGGAGCTCGGAGACCGCGACCGGCCTGGACCTATTCGGCGGCGGCCCGATTTTTTTCCCGGTCCGCGGCTACGACACATTCGCGCGCTTCGGCCGATTCGCCTGGTCGGCGTCGGCGGAGTACCGGGTCCCTCTTGCCCTCGTCAACCGGGGCGTCGGGGCATGGCCGCTGCACTTCGACCGGGTGTTCGCGTCGGTGTTCGTCGACGCCGGGAACGCTTGGGGTCCCACGGTGTCGCCCGGTGGGTTCGGGAACCGACTGCGCTCCGCCCTGGCGTCCGTGGGCGCCGAGGTGACCGCGGAGGTGCTGACGTTCTACAAGGTCAGCATGCGCTTCCGGACCGGTGTGGCGCTGCCGCTGGTCGAAGGTGACGGGGGGCGCTTGTACGTGCGACTGGGGGTGCCGTTCTAGGGGCATGTGACTTGCGCTCGGGCCCGAAACGACGGAGGTTACCCGAATAAAGTCCGAATGCCGCGAGGGTCTCGCACTGGTTGTCGGGCCGACCAAAAAGATTCTTGACCCCGAGATATAGTGTCCGTACTATGGGTGTTACCCAATATCTGGTAGTGCCGTAGCAGCTTTTCCACAGCAGGATCGACGGCGGGGGTGTGTTCCCGCCGTTTTTCAACGCCTGTTTCCACCGTTTTCAGCCGTTTTCCACCGAGTGTTCCACAGGGAGCTGTAAAAAAGACCATGCCGCGCGTTCATGAGCCCCGCCCTCCCCGTGAATCTGTGATCTTCGACGATGTTCTTCCTGATGATCTGCCGACCGCGGAATTGACCGACAACGCACGCACCGTGCTCAGCCGCCGCTATCTGAAAAAGGACGAGGACGGCAACCCCAACGAAGAACCCGAGGTGATGTTCTGGAGGGTGGCGCGGACCATTGCCGATGTCGACATGGCGTACGGTGCGTCGGAGGCCGGGGTGGACGAGGTGGCGCGTCAGTTCTACGACGCCATGATCAACGGGAAGTTCGAGCCCAACTCGCCGACGCTCATGAATGCCGGTCGCCCGCTGGGCCAACTCTCCGCGTGCTTCGTGCTTCCGGTGGAGGATGCGCTCTCGAACGGCCGAAGCGGCATCTACGATACGCTCACGGCCATGGCCTTGGTGCACCAGTCTGGCGGTGGTACGGGCTTCGGCTTCTCGCGGCTCCGTCAAGAAGGCGAGACGGTCCGGTCCACGATGGGCGTCGCCTCGGGCCCGGTCTCCTTCATGAAGCTGTACGATGCGAGCACCGATGTCGTGAAACAGGGCGGTACGCGCCGCGGGGCGAACATGGGCATTCTGCGCGTGGATCACCCCGACATCCGCTCCTTCATCACGTGCAAGAACGACACGTCTCAAGTCACGAACTTCAACATCTCGGTGGCGATCACCGACGTCTTCATGGAAGCGGTCGGCAACGACGCGATGTACGACCTCGTGAGCCCGAAGACCGGCGACGTCATCGGACAGGAGAACGCCAGCGAAATCTTCGAGATGATCATTCGCGGCGCGTGGCTCACCGGCGAGCCCGGCACGTTCTTCATCGATCGAGCCAACGAGTACAACCCGGTGCCGGCGCTGGGCAGCTATGAGGCGACGAACCCGTGTGGTGAGCAGCCACTTCTCCCCTACGACGTCTGCAACCTCGGCAGCATCAACTTGGGCAAGTTCGTGCGGGACGAGGCCCGGCCGGGTATCGATCCGGACGAGGGCATCGACTGGGACGCTCTGCGCACGATCGTCCATCTCTCGACACACTTCCTGGACAACGTCATCGACGCGAATTGCTATCCGTTGCCTGCGATTCACGAGCTGGCGCAGAACATCCGGCGCATCGGCCTAGGGGTGATGGGTTGGGCCGACATGCTGGTCCGCCTCGGCATTGCGTACGACTCCGAAGAGGGCGTTGCGCTCGGACGGCACGTGATGGAGTTCGTCAACGAAGAGTCTCGGAACGCCTCGGAGAAGCTCGCCGAGAAGCGGGGTGTCTTTCCTGCTTGGGCGGAGTCGATCTGGGGCCCGGACGGGCAAGCCGCCACTCGCGCCGACGGCACTCGGATTCACGACTCGCGCGCCCTGCGCAACTGCAACCTGACCACGGTCGCGCCTACCGGGACGATCTCGATCTTCGCGGGTTGCTCCGGTGGCATCGAGCCCCTCTTCGCCGTCGCGTTCATGCGGAACCAGGCGGGCGTGCTCATGCCGGACGTGAATCCCGACTTCGTGCGGATGGCGAAAGAGGGCGGGTGGTACTCCGAAGAGCTGATGGAGCGCATCGCCAACGAGGGTCACATACACTTCGACGAGGTCCCCGAACAGGTACAGCGGAGCTTCCGGACCGCGCACGATATTTCGCCCGAGTGGCACGTGCGTATGCAGGCTGGCTTCCAGGAGCATACGGACTCCGCGATCTCGAAGACGACCAACTTCCCGCGCGAAGCGACCCAGGAGCAGGTGCGCGAGATCTACGAGCTCGCCTTCAGCCTCGGCTGCAAGGGTGTGACGGTGTATCGCGACGGGTCACGGGACGGCCAGGTGCTGTCCACTGGAAAGACGACGCAGACTACGAGCAGTGCAGAGGCTCCGGCGGGTGTTTTCGAGCTCGAGCACGCCCTCGCGGACGCCCGTGAAGAGGCCCACAACCTGCGCATCGAGGTCGAGCGCCTGAAGCACGAGCTGCAGGACCAGGACCTGACCCGCGGGGCCGCGCGTCACAAGCGTCAGCGCCCGCAGGCGCTGCGCGGCTACACGATGAAGATGAATTCGCCGCTCGGCGACCTCTACGTCACGCTGAACGAAGACGAGGGCGGCAAGCCCTTCGAGGTGTTCTGCACGCTGGGCAAGGCGGGTGGCGCCGCCAACGCGGACGCGGAAGCGATCGGCCGGCTCATGTCGCTCGCGCTGCGGTCGGGCATCCCGATCAGCCAGGTGAAGGATCAGCTGCGAGGCATCTCCTGTGACCGGGCGGTCGGCCTCGGACCGAACAAGGTCCGCTCGCTACCCGACGCGATCGGGCAGGCGATTGAGCGCTACCTGGAGGAGAAGGAGGGCGTCCAGGAGGCGCTGGCGCTGACGACGGGCGCCCGCCCCAGCGCGGTTTCCACCACCGCCGAGACGACCGTGCAGGCGCAGTCGGTGAGCCATGACTCCGGAGCAATGGCATTCGACATGGGCACCTGCCCGGAATGTGCTACCGGGCACCTCGCCTTCGAGGAAGGGTGTAAGAAGTGCCACGTCTGCGGCTATTCGGAATGCGGATGAGCCACTAGCTGGAGCCAGCGCCTCTCGACGCCCGCTCAGCTTCGGCCGGGCGGGCCTCTTTTCATGGGAGGGCTTTTGCGGGAGGGAGCGTCATGTTGAACGGGGCTTTGGGCCTCGGTGTCGTCTTGCTGTCGGGGCTGGCGTCGGCCGTGCAGTCTGTGTCCGCGCAAGAGACCGCCGTCCTGCATGCCGAGACCTTGCTGGATGGACTGGGGGGGACGCTCAGCGACCGTGACGTGGTGATTCGCGACGGCCTCATCGCCGCGATCGTGCCGGGCGGGCAGGGCGCAGGCGACGCGCGCTACGAGCTGGGAGACCTCACGCTCATGCCGGGCCTCATCGACACGCACGTGCACATCGGCTGGCACTTTGACCGAGCCACGGGGATGACGCACAGCGGACGGGTCGAGGAGTCCGGCGAAGAGCACGCCCTCTACGCTGCCGCGAATGCGTGGACGACGCTCCGGTCCGGAGTCACCACGGCCTCGAGTCTGGGCGCGGCCGTCGATCTCCCACTCCGCGAATCGATCGCGCGCGGCTCCGTACCGGGTCCTCGACTTCTCACGTCGGTGCGCGCAGTCAACGCCAGAACCGGAGGGCCCGAGCAGATCCGGGCACACGTGGATCGCATGGCCGAGCTCGGTGCGGATGCGATCAAGGTCTTCGCGTCGGCGAGCATCCGTGACGGCGGCGTCCCGACGTTGAGCCAGGACCAGCTCGACGCCGCCTGCGGGCGGGCTCGGGAGCACGGCCTGCGATCGTTCGTGCACGCGTACGACCCCGAGAGCGTTCGGCGCGTCGTTGCGGCGGGCTGTTCCCAGGTCGAACACGGCGCCCTCCTCGACCGGGCCACGCTCGAGTTGATGTCGGAGCGGGGCGTCTTTCTCGATCCACATGTCGATATCGTCTTTCGGAACTACTTCGAAAACGCCGAGCGCTTCGTCGGGATCGGCAACTACACGGAAGAGGGCTTCGCTCAAATGCGGGTGGCGCAGCCCAGGGCTCTCAAGATGTTCAAGCAGGCACTTCAGGTGCCCGGGCTCAAGATCGTCTTCGGCACCGATGCGGTGGCGGGCTCGCACGGGCGCAACTATCAGGAGCTGCTCTATCGCGTCGAGCAGGGCGGGCAAGACGCCATGGCCGCGGTGGTATCAGCGACGTCGCTGGCCGCCGAGGCGCTCGGCCTGGACGACCAGATCGGACGGATCGAGATTGGCTACGCAGCGGACCTCATCGCGCTGGATGGCGATCCGGCCCACGATGCGACGGCGCTGGGACGTGTGCTCTTCGTGATGAAGGGTGGCGTGGTCTACAAGAACGAGGGGGCGGGACGGGTGCGAGAGCTACCATGAGCGCGACGACCACGAGAGGCCGGACTCTGAGGTCTTGCTGCGTGACCACTGCGCTCTTGGTCGCGGGCTGCCTCGGCGCGGACGCGCCGCCTGGTCCCACCCCCGGCTCCCCGAGCTTCGACGGCGCACGCGCGTTCGGCTTCGTCGAAAAGCAGGTCGCTTTTGGGCCGCGGGTGCCCGGCATGCCGGGACACGAGGCCCAGCTCGACTGGATGCTCGCGCGGCT
>JAYZBT010000422.1:0-3214 GCA_036338615.1 Gemmatimonadota bacterium | reverse complement strand
GCCCGGCATCGACGTGCTTTGGGCGTCGAACGGCGACCTCCAGAACTTCAGCGGCCTGTCGACGGATTCGCCCGAGTGGCACGCGATGTTCGACAAGGTGAAGGACGCGGCCCTCCGGGCCGGTAAGTTCGTGGGCTCGACGAACGCCAACTACGCCCGGACGGGTGCCAACGGACGTCCGGACGCCGCGGACTGGCGCTTCTTCTACGGTGGCCCTTCGCTGGACGGGTACCAGCCGAGGAGGCGATGAGCCCCCGACATGGACGACACTGACGAGGACAAAGGAGAAGGACATGAGCAGCCGAACCCGCGCGGCCCTCAATGGGCTCGGTCGGTGACTGCTACGACAACGCCCTGTGTGAGAGCTTCTTTGCCTCGCTCGAGTGCGAACTCCTCGATCAACACCGCTTCAGGACTCAGGCCGAGGCGAAGATGGCGGTGTTCGACTACATCGAGGGCTTCTACAACCCGCACCAGCGTCACTCCTCCATCGGCCAGAAATCACCGATCAATTTCGAGCGACTTCATCTTGCGACCGCGAAAGACGCCGCGTGATACCGCTAGCACGTTGCCTCTGTCCCCCCGCTACGCGGGGAAGCGTAGCTCTCCCCGGACGTAGGGACCGATACGAAACTCTAGTGCTTACCCGTCCACCGAAGCGGGACAGCTGCAGCCACCTGAGGTTCTCGGGCTAGGATCAGCCGTCGCCGAGCAACTCCTGCGCCTCAGCTCCGGTAAGCCCCACCTCGGCCACTGCTGCACTGGCGTCGAGTAGTTCCCGATCCTCCCCCAGTCTGGCTAGCATCAGGGAACCGGAGGCTGAGACCGCGCTCAGCAGAGTCACGAGAGCGATTGTTAGGGCAGCCTGAGCCACGCTCGCCGCACCCATAGCCATCACAGCAGCCGGAAATAAGCTCAGCAACAGACCACCGATCGCCCCCCAGGCGGCGAACTGCGGCAGCGACAGCTCATCGAACCTGCGGTGGCGGCCCGCAATCCCAAGCACGGTCGAAAAGACGACACCGCCAGTGAAGGCGGGTAACACCGTCGCCATCAACAACTCATCATCAGCTGCCGCGAAGATGAGGTCCAACCAGGTACCGGGGAGAAGGATGGTGGTCACTCCCATCAGCACAACGACGAGCGCCCATCCGGCAGCCCAGGTCAGGCCCATCCCGACCGCGCCGCGGATTCGTCTCAGCCACTTCTTCATGACCACCTCCTTCTACTTGGACTGTTCAACCTACTTGGACTGTTCAACAGCGGGGCTAGACCCAACTGAATGCCAAGTACTTTGCATTGCACAGGTGAGCGTGCGGCAGCGGGGGTTCGTCATTTACGACGTAAATGTCCCGGTTCCCGTCGCTGAGGCTGGAGGACGCGATTCTCGTGCCGTCGGGAGACCAGGCCGGTTGCGAGTCGTCGCCCGGACCCATGGTGAGGCGCCGAAGGCTCCCACCGTCCGCATCCATGAGGTACAGGTTGCCGCCCCCGGAGCGTTCAGACATGAAGGCCAGCCGGCGCCAGACCCCTGTGTGGTCACCCCCGCGGCAACCAATCCGAATACGAGTACCGCAAGTTCTCTGCTTCCGAGCATGCCCCACCCCCTTCTCCACGCGGCATTGCGCCTCATCGCACTCGGCGCGTCGCCCAATGCGCCGACCCGACGTCGATAGGGCCGCGATCCTATCGGCTTCCGATGGGCATGGGAGCACACGCTACGTTCAATTCGCTGGAAGGACGGCAAAAGCGATGTGACCGCGGCCAGCTGACCGTGTCGCGAAGGAGGAACATCGATGGAGGAGACACTTCACGCCGTCGGGGACGCCTAGTTGCGAATGAACTTCTGGACGCGGCGTCCGCCCCCTACCTCCGCTGTGTACACGTCCCCCCGGGAATCGACGGCAACGTTGTGTAGGAAGACGAACTGGCCTGCATAGCGACCGATGCGACCGAATCGACCCACCTCCTGCAGCGTCTGTCGATCGAGGATTCGTACACGGCCGTTCCCGGCATCGGCCACATAGAGGTACTGCTGTTCGGCATCCTCCGAGAACGCGACCGAAAATGCGGTACCGAGGAGTCTGGTCCTCCGTTCGATGAAGACCTCGCGCTCGAACGTCCCGTCGATCGTGAATACTTGAATCCGGTTGTTCCGGCGATCCGCGACGTACACATGGCCGTCCTCCGAGACGCGAATCCCATGAACGGTGTTGAATTGCGGAGAGCCTGGCCCTTCGAGTCGGCGGGTGTTGGGCGCGTCGTCGTCCGGCACGTTTCCATAGGCGCCCCACATGCGCTTATAGGCCCCGGTCCCCGCGTCGAAAACGATGACGCGTCGGTTCACGTACCCATCGGCCACGAATAGCTCGTTGGTCTCCCGATACACGTACATGTCGGCCGCGTTGTTCAGGTTGCCCGTATCGAGACTCCCCGCGCTTGCCCCGCGCTTCCCGATCTGGAGGAGAAAGCGGCCGTCGCGCGTGAACTTGACGAGGTGATTCTCCGTACGCTCCCGAAGGCGGGGGCCGCCCGCCGAAGAGATCCAAATGTTGTCATTGTAGTCGACGTGAATTCCGTGCTCGTCGGCCGGCCACTCGTAGCCCTCTCCGGGTCCGCCCCACCCCTGCACATAGGTGCCATCTGCCGTGAACTCCATGACCGGGGGCGCAGGTCGGCAGCACTCCGCTTCAGGGTTCTGCGCCTCTTCGTCGCTCTCGAGCGACCAGGGACGCTGGACGATCCACACATGGTCGCGGGAATCCACCGCCACTCCCGACACCTGGCCCAGAGTCCATCGCTCCGGTACCCGAGGCCAGAAAGGATCTACCTGGTAGGTCGGCGTCGCCGACACCTGCGCATCGGCGGTCCGCTGGAGAGTTCGCTCCACGACGACGAGGCACGTGATCACGCAGAGCCAAGCCACGGAACGCCACAATCGTTTCATCCAGCCCCCTCGGAGACCCGGCACACTACCCCCGTGACCGGCGAGCAGCGTAGCGGAGCAGCGTCCCCGGTGCAACGAGCAGTCGCCTCGGTCGCGCACCACGCTCGCCGCCGCCATTTTTTGTGCTGACACCACGGAGGCAGGAATCGGAAACATCCGTATGCGCGGCACGCGGGATTGCCATCGATCTCTACTCGGCGGGCTAGGAGGGGACTGAGCATGAGGGCCGGTCGATTGGTGCTGGGTGGCGCGCTCCTCGTGGTGGCC
>JAYZBT010000421.1:0-4129 GCA_036338615.1 Gemmatimonadota bacterium | reverse complement strand
GACGAACGTGACGCTCTGCTTCTCCGTGTCGCAGGCGCTGTTGGCGGCCAAGGCGGGAGCGACCTACGTGTCACCGTTCGTCGGGCGAATCGATGATATTTCGGGCGAAGGCATGGACCTGATCCATCAGATTCGGCAGGTGTACGATCGATACGGGTACGAGACGCAGATTCTAGCCGCATCGATTCGCCACCCCCTGCACGTCGTGGAGTCGATGATGCTCGGGGCGGACTGCTGCACGATTCCGCCGAAGGTGCTCTGGCAGCTGAGCAAGCACCCGCTGACCGACCGCGGGCTCGACGGATTCATGGCGGATTGGGACAAGCTTGGTGCGAAGCTCTAGAAGCGCTCTGATCGGACTGTTCGCGGCGGCGATGTGCCTTGGGGCATGTGGCCGGGAGACGGCTGACGCTGCGTCCTTGGCGGGCTTCGCGACATCCAGTTCATCACGTCCACGCCGCAAGTGCAAGCGGAGCGAGACCTCATGAGCCGATCGGGTGCGCTCGTGACCGACATCTCAACGGGCCTATCTCGGCAGCTGGGGCTCCGTGAGAACGACGTGATTCTGCAGATCAACCGCATGCGTGTGCGAAGCGCGGACGAGACCGCGCAGGCTTTCGAAGCACTGCGCAGGACCGGTCGGGTGGCGCCCATCTTCGAACATGACGGAGGCCGGTACGTGCGAGAGTTCTACCGGGGACGGTGAGTATGACCGATTATGGGCGCTATTCGCATCCTCTCTCGGAGCGGTATGCCTCGAGCGAGATGCAGCAGATCTTCTCGCCGCAGAAGCGCTTCGGGACCTGGCGCCGCCTCTGGCTGGCGCTCGCCGAGTCCGAGGCCGAGCTCGGCATCGACATCTCGGACGAAGCGCTCGAGCAGATGCGCTCGGCGTTGGACACGTTCGACCTCGAACAGGCGGCCGAATACGAACGCCGCTTCCGGCACGACGTCATGGCTCACGTCTACCTATTCGGGGACGACGCTCCGGCGGCAAAAGGCATCATTCACTTCGGTGCCACGAGCGCCTTCATCGGGGACAACACCGACCTGGTGCTGCACCGTGAAGCGCTATGCCTCGTTCGGGTTCGGCTCGTGCGTTGTATCGCGGCACTGGCGGACTTCGCCCGAGAGCACGCCGCTCTGCCGACGCTCGCCTACACGCATTTCCAGCCGGCTCAGCCCACCACCGTCGGCAAGCGCGCCACGCTCTGGATCCAGGACCTTCTGCTGGACGTCGAGGAGCTAGATCACCGGATCGAGACCCTCCGCTTCCGCGGCGTGCGCGGCACCACGGGCACTCAGGCCTCGTTCCTGGAGATCTTCGAGGGCGACCACGACAAGGTCGACGCGCTCGACCAGGCCGTCGGCAAACACATGGGCTTCGAGAGCACGTATCCGGTGAGTGGTCAGACGTATCCACGGAAGGTCGACTTCGCGGTACAGTCGTCCCTGGCGGGGGTCGCGGCATCGCTGTCCAAGCTAGGACACGACTGGCGGTTGCTCGCTCACCTACGCGAGGTCGAAGAGCCGTTCGAGTCCGAGCAGATCGGGTCCTCCGCCATGCCCTACAAGCGCAATCCGATGCGCGCTGAGCGAATCTGCGCCCTCGCCCGCCACGTAATCGTGCTCGCGCAGGACCCCGCCTTCACGGCCGCCACCCAGTGGCTCGAGCGCACCCTCGACGACTCGGCCAACCGGCGCCTCTCTGTCCCCGACGCGTTCATGGCGGTCGACGGCTGCCTCGTACTCGCAGAGAACGTCGCCCGAGGCCTGATCGTGAATCCGGCGGTCGTGCGAAAGAATCTCGCTGAGCACCTTCCGTTCATGGCCACGGAGACGATCTTGATGCAGGCTACGTCGCGAGGCGGCGATCGGCAGCAACTCCACGAGCGCATTCGCACGCACTCGATGGCCGCGGCACGACGCATGAAGGATCAGGGTGCGGACCCCGACCTCTTGCAACGGATCGCCGACGACGATGCGTTCGGGCTCGATGCCGGTGAGTTACAGGCGCTCGTCGATCCACTCCGCTTCGTCGGACGTGCCCCGGAACAAGTCGCCCATTTCCTCGCTACCACTGTCGCTCCGGTACTGAGCCGGCTCGGCGAGGAAGCACACCAACTTCACGAAACACAAATCCATGTCTGATGACACTGAGGTGCTCGAGTCGGAGTTGGACCTGCGTCTACTTCATCGCGGCAAGGTCAGGGACGTCTACGAGGTCGACGCCGATACGCTGCTGATGGTTGCGAGCGATCGCATCTCCGCGTTCGACGTCATTCTACCCCAGCCGATCCCGCACAAGGGCGAAGTGCTGACGTTGGTCACCGCGTGGTGGCTCGAGCAGCTCGAGGACCGCCTCTCGCACCACCTCATCGCGGTAGACCCGGATGCCATCGTCGCTCGCCATCCTGAACTCGCGCTCACCCGGGACCAATGGGACCGCCGCGCGATGCTGGTGAGGCGAACGACGCCCGTGCTCGTGGAGTGCGTCGTGCGCGGCTACATCACCGGCTCAGCGTGGAAGGAGTACGAACGAAGCGGTACGCTCGCGAACGAGCCGCTCCCGCCTGGCCTTCGGGAGAGCCAACCACTGGATCCGCTGATATTCTCTCCCGCCACCAAGGCCGAGATGGGAGAGCACGACGAGAACATTACGTTCGGCCAGACGCAGGAACTGCTCGGGCAGGAACTGGCTCAGCGGCTGCGCGACCTGTCGCTCGACATCTACGAGTACGGCCGCGGTGTCGCCGAGACCTGCGGGATCATCCTGGCGGATACCAAGTTCGAGTTCGGTTTCGATGCGTCCGGCGAATTGTTGCTCATCGACGAAGTGCTCACACCCGACTCTTCTCGCTTTTGGCCAAAAGAGAGCTACGCGGTGGGCCGGGGTCAGCCATCGTTGGACAAGCAGCCCGTGCGCGATTGGCTGGATCAGTTGCAGGGGTGGGACAAGAGTCCGCCCGCGCCCGACCTTCCGGATGGCGTGGTGACCGAGACCAGCAATCGCTACAGAGACGTTTTCCGTCGCCTGACCGGTATCGAACTTTCGGACTACCGATCACCGCTCTTCGGAACCGATCGTTGAAACTTGCCCGCGAGGGATACCCGTTCGTCACGGCGGGGGTACTCCTGGCGGTCCTCGGCTGGGTCGGCGTCGCGGTGGGCATCGGTGGTGCGTGGTTGATGGCCATCAGCGGGGTGTCTTCACTATTGGCGCTCTTCACGCTGTGGTTTTTCCGAGACCCCGCTCCAACGCTACCGGCTGACGCGCGGTCTGTGGTCGCTCCCGGCCAGGGCAAAGTGATCTCCATCTCCGAAGTGGACGAACCCACGTTTCTCGGCGACCGTGCCCGTAGGATCACCATCTTTCTCAGCGTCTTCGACGTCCATGTGCAGCGGGCACCCGTCAGCGGAATCGTCGAGCACCGCGTGTACACACCGGGCAAGTATCTCGTCGCCTGGAAAGAGAAAGCGTCTGCGGACAACGAGCAGTCCTCACTTGGGATCTCCACACGCCACGGACCCGTGCTGGTGCGGCAGATCGCCGGCTTGATCGCGCGCCGGATCATCACCGATCCGAATGAAGGCGACGCGGTGGTCCGTGGCAATCGCCTCGGCATCATCCGCTTCGGTTCGCGCGTCGACCTCTTCCTACCCTTGGATTGGGAGGTCATCAGTTCCGTCAGCGACCGGGTTCAGGTAGGTTCGTCTGTGCTGGCTCGACAGCCTATCAGCCTTCTAGAGACTGACGCATGAGAACGCCGCGCGCCCCGCGACGAGAGACGCTGCAGAAGGGGGTCATCATCCTCCCATCGGCGTTCACGCTCGGCAATCTCTTTTTCGGGCTCTACGCGATGGTCGCCGCGACCCGCGGAGACCTGATCTGGGCCGGGTGGTGCATCGTCTTCGCAGGCACGCTCGACGTCCTGGACCGGAGCGGCGCCCGGGTCACGCGCTCCTGGTCCCGGTTCGTCGCCGAGCTCGACTCTCTCGTGGATGCGATCTCCTTTGGTGTCGCGCCCGGCTTCATCGTCTACCAGATCTTCTTCGTAGACGCGCAGTGGGCCTGGATTCTGTCGTTCGTGTACACCACGGCCGTAGTCGTTCGGCTCGCCCGCTTCAA
>JAYZBT010000420.1:0-13496 GCA_036338615.1 Gemmatimonadota bacterium | reverse complement strand
TGACCCTCGTCCAGGTGAACGAAGAGGACCTCCAGCATGGCCAACGCACAGCCTTCCGCATCGAGCTGCCCAGCTCCAGCACCGAGCGGCGGTAAAGCCAGGGACTCGAGGCCCAGGTCCACCGCCCTTCTCAAGCTGTTTCTCAGCGCTTTCTGGACCGAAGACGGACTCTCGGGCTCGTCCGGCGAAGACACCACCGCGTGGATCACGAAGTCTGCGGTCAAGGCGCCCGCCGGAGTGATAATCGCCCCCCCAACCGGGATCGAGCCGACCTGCTCGAACTTGTCGTTCATCGAAGCGCCTGCGGCTTCAGAAACGTCGCGGCTCGCCGCTGTCACGGGATCGAGGTCCGACCGGATCGACCGGAGAATGCCCTCCGTTTCCTGTTCGTGCAGCACGCCGAGCACTACCCGGATCATCCTCCGGTCAGCTCCCGGGCCCGACGGTACATGGCCATCGCTTCCTCGCCCCGGTGCTTGCGGTCGTACAGGTGGCCCAGCGTGTAGAAGGCCTTTGGATTATTCGGCTGGAGCACAGCGGCGCGTTCCATCACCTCGAGCGCTTCATCGAATCGATCGAGGCAGTTGAGCGCCTCGCCCCAATAGTAGAATGCCGGGCCATGCGTGTCGTCCTGCTCGCAGACCCAGCGGAGGTCCAACTCCGCCTGAGCATAGACTCCCCGGCGGAAGTGCAGTTTACCGATGCTCGCGCGCACCGCCGTGTTTTCGGGAGCGAGCCGCAGCGCACGACGCAACAACTCCTCCGCCCGGTCGTACTGGGCCATGGCAGTGCGCGCCGAGCCGAAGTTGGTCAGCACCTCGACGTTCTCTGGTGCGAGACGTTCGGCCACCTCGAACTGCTCAATCGCGAGCTCGGGCTGGCCCATCTCATCGTAGAGCACGCCCAAGTTGTTGCGCGCCTTGAGGTTCGCTGGGTTGGACGCGAGGATGTCTCGATACAGCGAGATCGCTTCATCGATGCGGCCATCCTGGACCAGCTCCTTGGCACGGACGAGCCGCTCGCCGGCGAGCGGGGCCTGCAGTTCGGGGGCGTCGTCCCGTACTCTTTCGACCGACGCGGGCTCGAATTCTGGCTCTGGTTCCGGTTCTAGCTCCGGCTCCGACTCCGGTTCGGGTTCGGGCTCGGGCTCGGGCTCAGGCTCCGGATCGGATTCCGGCTCTTGATCCGGCTCCAATGTAGATTCCAGTTCAGACTCGAGTTCCGGTGCGGCCTCAGGCTCCGACTCGGGTTCGGCTGGCGTCTCGGCTCCCTCGACGTCGGAGAGCATGTCCGTCTGCTCTTCCAGTTTCGCAGCTAGCTTCTGTTTCTCCGTGGGTCGCTTCGGCGACATGGCTACACCCCCACCTCGTCACCGACCCAGGCCAGATACGGCGCGTGCCCCCCCGTGACCGGGAGCACGAGCACTTCGGGCACATCGTACGGATGCAACTCGACCGCCCGCGCTTCGAGAGCCTGCGCCTTCTGGCGCACGGTCTTCAAGATCACCATCGCCTCGTTGTCACGCTGGACCTCGTCGTCCCACCAATACATCGACACGATCCCCGGCACGACGTTGGCGCACGCTGCCAAACGCTCGGTGACGAGGGTCCGCCCCAACGCCTCGGCCGTCTCGGAGTCGGGCGCCGTCATAATCACGGTTACAACGTCGGTGAACGGAGTTGTCATCGATCAGTACGCGGTCGAGTCCGCGGCCTCTTCGGCGTAGAGCTCGTCGATCAGTGCGTCGAGCCGCTCCTGGACCACCCGCCTCTTCACCTTGAGCGTGGGGGTGAGCAAGCCGTTCTCGATGGAAAGCTCCTCTTCGAGCAACGCCATCTTCTTGGGCTGCTCGAACGACGCCAAATGAGCGAGCGCACCGAACACCTCGCGCTCCATGCACTCGATCACCGCGGGCGAACCCACGAGTTCTGCTCGGTCGTTCCATGACATGCCGTTGTCGCTCGCCCAGGCTTCGAGCACCTCGAACGCCGGCACGATGAGCAGGGAGCAGTCCCGGCGACGGTCACCGATCATTACCGCCTGCTCCACGAGCCGGTTCGTCTTGAGCAGGTTCTCGATGGGCTGCGGCGCAACGTTCTTGCCGCCCGCAGTGACGATGATGTCCTTCTTGCGATCGGTGATCGTGAGAAAGCCATCGGCGTCGATCTCCCCGATGTCGCCCGTCGCGAACCAGCCATCGGCATCGATAACCTCGCTCGTGGCCTCGGGCTTCTTGTAGTAGCCCTTCATGACCTGGGGACCTCGCACCAGGATCTCGCCGTCCGAGGCGATCTTGATGGCGGTCCCGGGAAGCGCCATGCCGACCGTCCCGATGCGGAACGCCTCAACCGAGTTCACGTTGGTGACGGGGCTCGTCTCCGTTAGGCCGTATCCCTCGAGGATGATCATCCCGATCGAGTAGAAGAAGCGATTCAGGGCGGGGGCCAACGGGCCACCGCCGCTGAAGAAGAACCGCAGGCGCCCACCGACAGCTTCCTTCACCTTCGAGAAGACCAGCTTGTCGGCGAGGCGGTACTGGAGCGCGAGCAAGCCGCTCGGCTCTCCGCCGTCCAGCCTGAGTTCGACCGTGCGGTCAGCGACTCCAGCGGCCCAGTCGATGAGCTTCTTCTTCAGGCCGCGCGCGCCCATCACCCCGTTGTAGATCTTTTCGTAGATGCGGGGCACCGAGACGACCACGGTGGGGCGGACAAACTTCATGTCGGCGACCAAGGTGTCCATCGAACGCGGGTAGGCGAGGCGACAACCGCGGTAAAAGAAGAGGAAGTCCACCATGCGCTGCAGGATGTGCGACAGCGGAAGGAAGCTGATCGTGTTGTCCCCGTCGCTGACCTCGAGCACCATGAGCGACGCCAACACGTTGGACGCCACGTTGTTGTGAGTCAGCATGACGCCCTTCGGGTCCCCTGTCGTGCCGGACGTGTAGAGCACCGTCGCGACCTCGTGAGGCTTCGCCTGCAACGCCGTCTCACGAAAATGCTCGTCCGACCACATGTCCGCCCGAGCCGCTCCGGCAGCCAGGAACGAAGCCCACGACATCACTCCGGCGGGCAGGTCCGGGACCATATCGAACACGACGATGGAGATGTCCCGAGGGCATTGCGACGCTGCGTCTCGAGCCTTGTCCATCTGCTCTTCCGTCGAGACGAAGATCAGCTTGGCACCGGAGTCCTCGAGCAAATAGGCGACTTGACCGGCCTTCAGCGTGGCATAGATCGGGACATCGATCACGCCCGCGCACAGACAGCCGTAGTCGGCCAACGCCCATTCGGGGCGGTTCTCCGACATGAGCGCCACCCGGTCACCAGGCTCCACTCCCTGAGCGGAGAGCGAGGAGACGATTCCCTTCACGATGCGCAGCGTTTCGCGGTAGCTGATCCCGGCCAACTCGCCTTCGGACACGAAACGCTCGAACGCGGCCTGTTCCCCGTACTTGTCGATGGCCTCGAAGAACAGTCGGGTGAGCGTCGTCTCGGGAACCGAGGCCTCGTTGGCCACTTCGGTCAAAGTCGTCAAGGTATGACTCTGCGGGCCTCAGGCCCGCTCGACCCGAATCGCGAAGTCGATATCGGGGTGGAGCGAGTGGAGCACACTGCAGTACTTGTCCCGCGAGAGATCGATCGCTCGCTGCAGCTTGGACTCGTGCTCCGGCCCGGGCCCCCGTAATCGGTAGACCAGTTCGATCGATACGAACTTGCGCGGCTCGCTCTCGGCGCGTTCGCCGATGACCTCGACGTCGAGCGCCTCGAGGGGCACGCGTGACTTCTGCAGGATCAGAACGACGTCCACGCCCATGCACCCCGCGAGAGACAGGAGCAGCAACTGCATTGGCGATGCGCCCTCGCTGCCGTCGCCGTCGATGGTGATCTCGGGTCCGGAGTCGGCTCCCCCCCGGAACACGAGTCCCTCACCGGCCCATCGCAACTGGACCGAACGCTTGTTAGAAGAGGTCATTCGTGAGCAAATCGGAGGGTGCCTCATGAGCCTCCCCGCGCAACTGCGCCAGCATCGAGCGCGCGTGGGCGATGTTGTCCTCCGGTACTCCCTCGTCGGACGCGTGGGCCAGAAACGCCTCCAAGTGCTCCGCTGCCCCTGCCGGCTCCTCGCTGTGCAGAAGCAAAAAGGCCAACCCGTAGTGGGCGCCGGGCGAGGCAGCGTCCTTCTGAAGCACGTGACGATACGTCTTCGCCGCTTCCTCGGTCATGCCGATACGGGTGTAGCAGACGGCGATTTGCTGGAGCACGGTCGCGTCCCCAGGGGCTTCTTTCAGCGCCAGCCTGAAGGACGTAAGCGCCTCGTGGAAGTTGCCAGCCTTGAGAAGTTCCTCACCCTCGTTGTAGTAGTCGACGCGAGGCGCATCGCCGCCTCCGAAAAGCTTGTTCCAAAGGGCCATTCAGACCACCGATAAGTGAGGTAGGACTCGCTGAAAGTTAGGAGTAGCATAGGCACGTGCGCAACGCTGCAAACGGCTCAACCGCGCGCCCCGACAACGGTTTGTGCTTCGGCGGCCATCACTCGCAGACCCGCCTCTTCGAGCCAACCGGCGGTCTCGGCGCGTGCGTTGGTGACCAGGACTCGGGACATGGGTGCCACGACGCGGGCCGCCTCGTCGACCCGTTGTCTCCCCAGGCGACCATCGAGCGCGACGCCGCGCAGCGTTCGCGAGAAGAACGGCAAGCCAGGGCGTGAGGCGATCCGACTCCAGGATGGGTCCTCCGGCCAGGCGCTGAGGTCCGGATCGACGCCCACGATCTGAAGGTCCTCGGTGAGACCCGCGATCGCGAGGCAGTGCGCCGCCGGCCCCCCGACTAGGGCGATCGTGCCCGGCCCACGCGCGACGCCGATGAGCGCGGCAATCCGTTCGGCCTCGGCGGCATCGCCAGCACGCGGAGCACCGACGAGCCCCGGTTCCAGCGCCCGGCGAGGAGGTGCGCGCAGGTCGCCGAATCCCCCTTGAATCGGGAAGCTATCGCGGCAATTCGGACAACCCAGAACTCCCTCCTCAACCACCCGCTTCACCAATTCGTGCGCCAGCAGAATCAACCCGAACCCGGGCCCGCACCGAGGGCAAGTAAGGCGATCGGTGAGCAGCAGATGCATGCCAGTGTCCTATCGCGTGGTTTGGGAGGCGACCTCAGCCCGACGGACTCTGCGGCGCGGGTAGGGGCGCGTCAGCCGGGCCGTACTGCGCCCACTGCGTCGGCGACTCCCAGATCCTGGCATAGAGCAAGCCGGCCGCCATCTGGGTCGGAAGCCTCCTGCTCATCTCCTCAAAAAAGTACTTCGCCTGGTTCTCCGCACTGGTCTCGACGCCCCGGAACTGCGGGAGCTCGTTCAGGTTCTCGTGATCCAGCTCGTCGGCGATGCCCCGCAGCGCCTTCTTCAAGTCGATGAAGTCGAAAGCGATCCCCGAATCGTCGAGCTCGGTCGCCTGAAGCGCCGCCTCCACTACGTAGCGATGTCCGTGCAGACGACTGCACTTGCCCTCGTAGTTGTTGAGGAAGTGGGCCGCGTCATAGTGCGCTTGGGCGCTGATGGTGTACGTGAAGTCTGTCATGAGTGTTCGATCTGGAGGGCGGAGATTCGCACCGAGGGCGGCCGGGTCACGACGAAGAGCACACTCTGGGCGACGTCCTCGGCGCGCAGCATCCCGGCCCGGTCGGGCAACCCCGGATTCTGGTCGGGGTCGAGCTCATCCCAGAGCGACGTGTCCGTCGCGGCAGGCTCGAGCAGCGTGGCGCGAACCCCGGTCCCGCGCGTCTCCTCGAGCAGCACTTCGTGCAGGCCCCGTAGCCCGTACTTGGAGGCGGAGTAGGCCGCGTTCCCCGGAAATGCCTGCCGCCCCGCGACGGAACCGATGTTCACGATGACACCGTCACCCCTCTCGAGCATGCGAGGCAGGAGTGTACGCAGGACGACGAAAGGCCCCCGCAGGTTGACCGTGAGGTTTTGGTCGAACGCGTTGAGGGTCTCGGCGGCGAAGGACTCGATACCGAAGACACCGGCCGCGTTCACGACGATGTCGGGCGCGTGCCCGAGTTGATCGCACAGGGTATCGAGGCCGTCCCAGACCGCTGCGTCATCGGCGAGATCGACAACCAGCGGCTCCCCGCCAATCTGTGTCGCGAGGCCACGGACGGCCTCTGTCGACCGCGCGAGGCACCACACGTGAGCGCCGGCTCGGGCGAGAGACTCGGCCACGCTTCTCCCAATACCGCGACTGGCACCCGTCACGAGCGCGGTACGTCCAACGAGCCCGTCGCCTTGGCTCATGTCAGCGGGTGATGCACGCTGGTGGTCAGCCGCAGGAACTCGTCCCGGGTCCTCGAGTCCTCCAGGAAGACCCCTCGCATGGCCGACGTGATCGTCTTCGAGTTCTGCTTCTGCACACCACGCATCATCATGCACAGATGACAGGCCTCGACGATGACCGCGACTCCCTGCGGTTTCGCCGTGTCCCAGACCGCTTGCGCGATCTGTTCGGTGAGTCGCTCCTGCACCTGGAAGCGACGCGAAAACACCTCCACGATCCGCGCCAGTTTCGAGAGCCCCAGAATGCGCTCATCCGGGATGTACGCCACATGGGCCTTGCCGAAGAACGGCAGCAGGTGATGCTCGCACAGTGAATAGACCTCGATGTCCTTCACGAGCACCAGATTGCGGTGGCACTCCTCGAAAAGCGCATCGCCGATTACTTCCTGCGGTTCCTGCGAGTAGCCTGCGGTCAGAAACGCCATGGACTTCGCCACGCGTGCCGGTGTCTTGAGCAGACCCTTACGGGTGGGATCGTCGCCGAGCCGGCGAATCATCTCGGACACGAGATCCTCGAACGAGGCCGCCGAAAGGTCGACACTGCTCGCGGCCTCCACACTGGTGTCGCTCATGCGTTCTCCTCGGGCCCGGAGTACTGCGCTGAATTCCGGGGTGTCTCATGAATGACCACGTTGGCCAGCTTTACTCCCTCTGGCATTGCGTCGACGATCCTGTCCCAAACCGCCACAACGAGGTTCTCGCTGGTAGGGTTCACATCGGCCAGCCACGCCACTTCGCGGTTGAGGTTGCGGTGGTCCACGTCCGAAAGAACCCGTCGCTCCAGCACCTGCTTGAGCTGTTTCAGATCCACCACGAACCCCGTCTCCGGGTCTACGGCTCCCTCGACGGTGACCTCGAGTTCGTAGTTGTGCCCGTGCCAATTCGGATTCGAGCAATCGCCGAACACCTCGGCGTTGCACTCATCGGACCAGTCCGGCCTGTACAGCCGGTGCGCGGCGCTGAAGTGGACGCGACGGGTGGCTCGCACTACAGGCATCTATGCGCTCGTGTGGCCGGTAGATAAACGAAAGGGCCCACACCCGACCACTCCGGAGCGGCTGGGCGCAGGCCCTCTCTGTGCGCATCGGAGGGGGAAGATTGAAGCCCGGGATGTACTAACGGTGACCTCCCCAAGTTTTTCGCTTTCCCCTCCTCCGGGGCCTAGCGGCCGACTCGAGAGTCAGTCCCGGCTTCGGTGCGTTGGCTCAATACATGTGCCCCCCGATACGCGACCCAAATATAATAGAGAGCGCCGTGGGCTGGGGCCAGCATGAGCGACGGGTCACACGAATGCGTTGACACGCGCACTGGCCGTCGATTAGCGTGACAGCTATGGACTCGAGAAGCAGGATGGTCCGGAAGACCGTATCGGTCTGTCTCACGGCGTTGCTGTTATTGCTCAGCGTCGCGGTCCCCGCGCTGGAACGCGCGGAGTTCGCTCACGAGTCGGCGGTTGAGAGCGAGCACAATCCCGCCCATTGCCCCACTGGGCACGACCACACCGTGTGCACTCAGGTGGGTGCCAACCTCTCGGCCGTCGCCACGCCAACGCTGGTAGACCACAGTCAAGCGGTCTTCCGGGTGAACGCCCCGACCGAGGCGCCCGTCTCGGTCCACTCCGTCTTCGCGGACGGGTATCCCTCGCGCGCTCCCCCCTCGGCCTGACGAGCCACACAGGCCGCTAGGCGGCCGTCCGTACAGGACCGAGCGTCCTGTATTCGTCAGCATCCGGGGATAGAGAGCACTTCGATCGTGAACAGGCGTTGGAAAGGGGTCCCCCACTCTCTGTGGGCCGTGCTCCTGGCGATCATCATCGCGCCACCGGAAAAGGCAACCGGGCAGAGCCCGACAGACTCGTTGAGGGTCGAATTGGCACGCCTGGCGGCTTTGGTCGACAGCCTAAGGGTCGAAATCGACCGACTGCGAGGTGCCGGTGAAGACGCCGCCGCTGACGATGCGCTGGCGAGGCTCCGGGCGGCGGCGCAGGCGGCGGCCCAGGGGCCGGCGTCCGCGAGCGGTTCACCTCCGGACCAAGAAGCCGAGACAGGGGAGTTCGTGGGCAGGCAGCGCTCATTGCAGGCGTTGAATCCTGAGATCAGCGTGATCGGTGACCTCTTCGGACACGTCGACAAGAACGATACGGACGCAGACAACTTCTTCGCTCGCGAGTTCGAGATCTCGATCGTCTCGAATCTGGATCCGTTCTCACGAGCCAAGGTGTTTCTCTCCCGACACGAGGCGGGAGGGGAGTTTGCGCCCTTCGCGGAGGCAGGCGACCCGGATGACCACGGCGCCGGAGAGGGCGGCGGCTTCGCGGTCGAGGAGGGCTACGTAGAGTGGGTGAGCCTTCCCGGAGGCATCGGGCTCAAGCTGGGGAAGTTTTTCCAGCAGTTCGGTCAGTTGAACCGGTGGCACGCGCACGCACTTCCGTTCCAGACCCGGTCCTTGCCTCATCTGGCTTTCATCGGCGAAGAGTCGCTGGCGCAGACCGGAGCTTCGGCGCACTGGCTCGCTCCATTTTCGCTGGGCGGAGGAACGTACGAGGCCACCGTCGAGGTAACGCGGAGCGAAAACGAGCGTCTTTTCCGGGAGTCGGGAGGGCTGTCGTTCTTGAGCCACCTCAACGGCTTCTGGAATCTGTCGACTTCGACCGACCTGGACGTTGGACTGAGCTGGCTTCGCGGATCATACCGGGACGAAACCGTACGCTTCGATCGGAATCTGTACGGGGCTGAGATGGCCTTCACGTGGCGCCCACCAGATCGAGCCCGCTACCGCGGCTTCAACGTTCGCATGGGTGTCCTGGCGCTGGATCGCCCCGTGGGGACCGACTCGGGGTCCGTCAAACGCGCGCTGGGTTATTGGAGCCTGGGAGAGATGCGACTCTCGCAGAGCTGGCTCGTCGGGGCGCGCTTCGACCACACGGCAAGCCCGACGGACGCGAAGGAGACCGCGTGGCTGTTCTCGCCGACGCTGACGTGGTGGCAGAGCGAGTACGTGCGTCTACGCATGGAGTACGACCTGCTCGGACGCAGCCTCACCAGCCGCCGCGAGGGGCACTTATTGCTCCAGGTGACGTTCGCCATGGGGCCCCACAAGCATGAGACCTACTAGCCGGTGGCCTGGGTGCCGACCGGCATGGAGATAGCGTGATGCTACGAACGATCGTGATCGGCACGCTCCTGATGGGGCCTGCGCCCGTTGAGCCCGCCGAACTAGACCGCGACCCGATTCGCGACCCGGTTCGAGTCGTTACGACACTCCCGATCTACGCAGAGTTGGTTCGGGAGATCGGAGGCGCCGAGGTCGATGTGACATCCATCGCCAACCCCAATGAGGACGCCCACTTCGTGCGTCCCAAGCCGAGCTTCGCGCGCCAGCTGAGGCAGGCACAGGCGTTCGTGACGACGGGCCTCGACCTCGAGCTGTGGGTCCCAGTCCTGCTCGACCGCGCTGGGAACAGCGACGTACTGGAGGGCGGTCGCGGCTACATCACGGCCTATACAGGCATTCAGCTGCTCGACATCCCCGTCGCCGCCGATCGCAGTGGCGGTGACGTGCACATCTTCGGCAACCCGCACTTGACCACGGATCCGCTGCGCACACTTCAGGTCGCTCGCAACATTACCACGGGACTCAAGAGGGTCGCGCCCGACCGTGCCGCCCATTTCGACGCAGGGCTCGCAGCGTTCGCCGACCGGGTGCACCGTCGCCTGTTCGGCGAGAGGCTGATCGCTCTGTTGGGAGCGGAGACCCTGGAGCAATTGGCGCTCAACCACACGCTGTTCGAGTTCCTCGAGACGCAGGAGTTCGGCAACGAGCCCCTGATCGATGCCCTGGGCGGATGGCTGGCCACCGCTGAGGCCTTCCGTGGGCAACGACTCATCTGCTACCACAAGAACTGGGCGTACTTCGAAGACCGATTCGGTATTCGCTGCACCGACTACGTCGAGACCAAACCCGGTATCTCACCAACCCCCAGGCACGTGGCACGGCTCATTCGACGTATGCAAGAGGAGAACCTGGACGTTCTGCTCGCCGCGACGTACTTCGACCGGGACAAGGTGGAGACCGTCGCGACCCGAGGTGGCGCGACCGCGGTATACGTACCCCTTTCGCCCGGCGCCCGACAGGGCATCGACGACTATTTCACACTCGTGGACAGTTGGGTGGATGATCTCGCCCAGGCATTCCTCAGCCGCTGACCGCAGGACCGGATACGAGATGCTCGACCTAGACTTCATAATCCCGCCCATCGTAGCGGCGTTGGTGATCCTCTCGATTCACGCGTATCTGGGGCTGCACGTGATCGGGCGGGGGGTGATCTTCGTGGACCTCGCCTTCGCCCAGATCGCTGCGCTGGGGTCGACGGTCGCGCTACTCATGGGCATCGAGATGGGCACCACGCCGTCCCTGCTCTTCGCTCTCGGCTTCACGCTGTTGGGCGCGCTGCTCTTCTCCTTCACACGCATGGGAAAGTCGCTCGTTCCCCAAGAGGCGATCATCGGTATCTCGTACGTCGTGGCGTCGGCGGCCGTGATCCTGATCGCCGGATTCACCGCGGAAGGCGCCGAGCATCTGCGCGAAACCATGACCGGCACACTCATCTGGGTCGGCTGGAGCGACATCGCGACGATGGCAGCGGTCTACGCCGGACTGGGCGTATTCCACTTCGTGCTGCGAAAGCGATTCCTCACCGCCACGTTCGACCCGGAGAACGCCGGCAACGTCAGGATGTCGGACTTCCTGTTCTACCTGTCCTTCGGCACGATGATCTCCTTCTCGGTCGAGATCGCCGGGGTCCTCATGGTGTTCAGCGCGCTCGTCATCCCCGCGGTGATCGCATTCCTCTACACGCATTTGTTCGGTCGTGCGCTACTCATCGCCTGGGCAGCAGGAACCGTGGCCATCATAGGCGGCATCGGAACTTCGTTCTACCTCGACATCGCGACCGGACCGCTGCTCGTATGCGCCTTCGGGGTGGTCCTGGTGATCGCGGCGGGCCTGCGGCCACTGTTGGGCATTCGCCCCCAGGGCAAGGTGATCGTGCGCAACCTCGGCGGGGACGGGCCAGAGGGCTAGCCCAGGCGGAAGCTCCTCAACAGATCCAGGTTCGCGAGGTCGGCAGCCACCCCGTCATCTCCTTTCGGCGTCTCGAGCACCTTCGGGACCCCCGCGAGGCGTCCGTCGAGCATGAGTTTCCGGAACGGCTCGACGCCAAGCGTACCCTCCCCGATGGTCTCGTGCCGGTCCTTCCGGGAATCGAACGGGTGCTTGGAGTCGTTGAGGTGGATCAGCCCCAGCTGGTCCAGTCCGATGATCTCGTCGAAGCTGGTCCAGACACCGTCGTAGTCACCCACCAGATCGTAACCGGCCGAGTACGCGTGGCAGGTATCGAAGCAGACGCCTACCCGATGGCGCTGCGCGTCCGGAATCTGATCGAGGATGGACCGGAGGTTGTCGAACGTTGCGCCGACACTCGTGCCCGACCCCGCCGTGAGCTCGAGTAGGACACGCGTCGGCCCATCGGTCGCGACGAGTGATTCCGTCACTCCTGATGCGTTGCGCTCCAGACCCGCCTCGATGTCCCCGTCGGTGGCGTTGCCCGGGTGGGTGACCATGAAGTCGAGGCCCAGCGCGCAACACCTACCGAGCTCTGCCTGAAAAGAGCGCTGGGACATACGCCACAATCGCCGATCGGGGGAGGAAAGGTTGATCAGGTAGGAGTCGTGAGCGCCGGCGACCCGGATTCCGTGCTCTTCGCGCGCAGACACGAAGGCCGCGATGGCCTCGGGCTCGAGCTTGGGTTCCGCCCAGCGACTAGGCTGCTTGGTGAAGAGCTGGAGATTCGATGCACCGATGTCGGCGGCGCGCGCGGGGGCATTCTGAACGCCTCCCTCGGCCGAGACATGGGCCCCGAGTTCGTCGAGTGCAGCAATCGGATCGTTCTTACTTGGCATGGGCCCTCGCAGATCGGCAAAAAATGCTCAAGGGGGAACCGGATCTCCGGCCCGTGTCCGACGCCGTTCGGCCTCGAGATCTCCCCAACCTCTATAAATCATTTTGTACAAATGAGTTACGACTTCGGACGTCCACTTTGGGACGCACCCGGCATGACGGCACGAGACTTGAAATAACGATGAGACCAGCGCCGACAGTGGCGCCTTGAAAAACTAGATACGAGGAGGCTCTTGATGCGCATAGCGGCCGATGGATATATCGATTTGACGGACGGGCGGAGGGTCAAGACTCCCGGAAACTATGCTCATGCAGTCGAGCCCGCGCCGGAAGCTGAAGCTCTCTCCTTCCTTCTGTCCCACAGCTTCCGCGGACACCGCCTGGTCGTCCGTCCACTCAATCTCGAGGAGCGTAAGCGAATCAAGCTCGCGATGTGGGCAGACTCGGTGTCGGCCCGCATGACCTTGATCGACCGGGTCTGGCGCGCCATCACGGAGCCCGTTCTCG
This sequence comes from Gemmatimonadota bacterium, assembly GCA_036338615.1. GTDB lineage: Bacteria > Gemmatimonadota > Gemmatimonadetes > Longimicrobiales > Gaopeijiaceae > UBA1138. The sequence goes on along the minus strand of JAYZBT010000420.1, from coordinate 701 downwards.
AGCCGAGGAACACGAGCGACCCCGAGCTAGTCCAGGTCGTGCAGTTCGAGCACTGGGCCTACCCGATCTACTTCGACGGCGGCTACACGAGAGTGATCCCGCTCGGCGGCGTATCCCTCGCGGAAGTCCCGCCCGAGCTGGTGATCCGCCTGGACGGGCAACTGGTCGCATGAATAGGGCCGGGAAGCCAGCTGCATCGGCGACCCAGTAACTAGCCCGCGCCCATCCGGGCCGGGCCTCACGCCCTGGGGGGGCGTGCCAAGGGTGGATGTGGTGCGGTTGGTGAGCCGGTTCGGTCGCTACGGGTATCGCCAGATCACGAACCTGCTGCGCATCGAAGGCTGGCAGGTGAACCACAAGCGTGTGGAGAGGATCTGGAGGCAGGAGGGGCTCAAAGTGCCCAGGCGGCAACCGAAACGAGGCCGGTTGTGGCTGGGCGACGGATCGTGTATCCGACTCAGGCCGCTGCACGAGAATCACGTCTGGTCGTATGACTTCGTGAGCACACGGACCCACGACGGTCGTGCGCTGAAGCTGCTGACCGTGCTCGACGAACACATGAGACCGTGTCTGGCTATCAAGCCTGTTCGTGCGCCACGGCCCGCCCGAGCATCTGCGCTCGGACAACGGGCCGGAGGGTTGGAGGCGGGCAACTCGACTAGCGCATTATCGTCCGCCCCCGCCGAGAGCGACAGGCTCTC
>JAYZBT010000419.1:0-9011 GCA_036338615.1 Gemmatimonadota bacterium | reverse complement strand
GCCCCGACGGCCCGCCTCCTTGACGAGCACAGGCCATACCTCGGTCTTGGTGAATACGATCAGATCAGGGGATATCGCATCCAATACGTGCCGGATCGGACCCGGCAGGTCCCAAGGGAGGTAGGCAGCGACATCCACCGGCATCTGGCGCGCTACGCGCGCCGCGGACGGTGAGAAGTACGTGAAGACGACCTGTGCGTTCGGCTCCCGCTCCCGCAATTCCTCGATGACCGCGCGGGCCTGCAGGGCCTCGCCCACGGACGGCGCGTGGAACCACACCGTCCGCCGCTCGGAATCTCGCTGCGCGGTCCCCCAATGGATGAGCGTATCGGGCGCGGCCCTGCGACCCACGAGGCCCTGGGCGAGCTTGGAGGGACCGCTGCCCGCCAGCGGACTGACCGCGCGGGCGAGACTCAGCACCAGCTTGTAGGCGGCGAGGGTTGCGCTCATGCTGAGAGGATAGATAGGCTCGCGTTGCACCGGTAGATTAGCGCATGAACTTCCAGGTAACGGCGCGCTACGGCGGGAAGTACCAGCGATACCACACGTACCTGGTCGACGCGAGCGACGCCAAAGCCGCGCTTCAGTCGGCTGCCGCCGAGTTGCCTGACGAGATCGCTCCGCTGACCGACTTGATCGAGATCCGAGTGGCGGTCGATCCGGAGAAGAGGAGTTACGTGGATGAGGGTGGCGGCGGTAGCTAGAAGACGGACATACAACGTTTCGTACCCATAGACAAACGTGTCATTCGACGGCAATACCCCTTAGGAGTCAGCAATGATTATCCCTTCCATATTCCTGATCGTGGTCGGTGCGGTCATATTCGTCGTCGGCCCCAAGACCGCCACGCCCGGTGCGGCCGGCCAGGCGCGGCTGGCGGGACTCGGCGCGATGATTGGCGGCCTCGGCCTCATGCTGAGCAGCGCCATCACGGTCATCAGCGTAGGTGAAGTCGGCGTGAGGCACTTCCTCGGCACCATCTACATGACCCCGTTAGAACAGGGCATACACGTCATCAATCCCTTGTCGAGCATCGAGAAAATGTCTGTGCGAGAGCAGGCGTATCCGCAGGACGGTAGCGTAGAGCAAATCGAGGCCCAGACCAGCGAGCAACTCAACGTCTCGCTGGAAATTTCCATCCTCTTCCGGCTCGATGGCGGCAACGCGCCTGATCTCTTTCAGCGGCTCGGGACCGAGACGCAGATCAAGAGAAGCATCGTACTGAATGCCGTCCGCAACGGCGTGCGGGACGCGGTGGCGACGAAGTCGATCAACCAGATTTTCTCGCCGGATCGTCGCGAAGTCGCCAACGACATGCTGCGTGAAATTCAGGCCAAGGCCGGGGACCGCATCGAGGTCCTCGACGTATTCGTGCGCGACGTACAGGCGCCCGCGACGGTCCGCCAGGCGATCGAGGACAAGCTCGCGCGCGAGCAGCAGGTCGCCTCCGAGGCGTTCCAGACCGACATCATCCGGGAGCGGGCCCAGCAGGCGATCGAAGAGGCCAAGGGCGTAGCGGAAGCACAGTTGATCATCACCGAGGGTCTGACGCCCGCGTACCTGACCTACCACTACATCGAGCAGCTCAGCACGTTGCCGCCAGGCTCGGTGGTATACGTGCCGACCGAGGGTGGCATACCGCTGATGCGGAGTCTGGGCGGCGGCAACTAGTATGTTGGGCGGGTCTGTACACCTGCCTCGCCTTACGCTGAGTGAAACCCTGGCGCCGTCGGGCCGGTACTCGGAAGCATGACGACTGAGACCCCCGGCGGCGCCGTTTCATCGCCCGATGACAAATCGTCCCGCTGGGGGATGACCCGGGCGAGCCTGGCTCTTTTCGCGGTGGTGCTGGCGGCGAGTTTCGCCGCGTGCTCCCCCATCTATGTGATGAAGGCGGGCCTCGCGGAGATGAAGATCCTCCGGGCACGACGAGACATCCCCGAGGTCCTGAACGATCCGACCACCGATCCGGTCACGAAGGGGAAGCTCACCTTCGTGCTCGAGGCCCGGCGCTTCGCGGCTGACGAGCTCGGCGTCGACGTGGGTGATTCCTACACGATGTTCACGCAGCTCGACCGAGATACTCTGGCTCTTGTGGTGTCCGCTGCCCACCGCGACCAACTCGTCCCCAAGACCTGGTGGTTCCCCATCGTGGGCCGCATGCCCTACAAGGGTTTCTTCTCGCTCGAGGACGCAGAGAACCAACAGGCGGACCTGGAAGCCGAAGGATTCGATACTTACCTGCGCCCCACCGCGGCATTCAGCACGCTCGGCTGGTTCAATGACCCCATTCTCTCGACGGTACTGCGCGCCGATGAGGTGGAGGTCGTGCAGACCGTCCTGCACGAGCTCTCCCACCAGTTTCTCTTCGTACCCGGACGCGTCGGGTTCAACGAGAGCTTCGCGACTTTCGTCGGTCGTGTGGCCGCGGCTCAGTTCTTCTGCACCCGCGACGGTGGGGGAAGCGACACCCTGAAGTGTCTTCGCGCTCAGGCTCGGTGGCGGGATTACCAGCGCTTCAGCGTCTTCATCGACGAAATGATGGATGAGTTGAACCCTCTCTACGCCGACACGGTGCTCTCCTACGACGAGAAAGTGTCACGACGAGAAGTGATCTTCGAGCGATCGTTGGCCCGCTTCGACGCGGACGTCGCGCCGACCTTCGAGTCCGTCACATTCAGCGGCTTCCGCAACACACCGCTCAACAACGCGACCCTGCTCACGCGCGTGCGCTACTATCATCGACTCCCAGACTTCAGCGCGCTCCTGGACGCGCGAGGCGGGGACCTCAGGGCGGTGATGGAAGAGCTGAAGAGAGGCGCGAGCGCTGTGGACGATCCCTTCGAGATGCTGCCAGGCGGCTGACGATCGACTCGCGTCTCGGCGCGCCTAGATGCGGGCCTGCACCGTATAGAGCTGGTGATACCGGCCCTCGCGCGCGATCAGCTCATCGTGCTTGCCACGCTCTACGATTTCGCCGTCCTCGATGACGAGGATCATGTCGGCTCGCTGAATCGTCGAGAGCCTATGAGCGATTACGAAGGTTGTGCGGCCCCTGAGTAGCTGATTGAGGCTCTTCTGGATCAGCGCCTCACTCTCGGTATCGAGGCTCGATGTGGCTTCGTCAAGCAACAGGATGTTTGGGTTCGCCAAGATCGCGCGCGCGATGGTCACGCGCTGGCGCTGTCCGCCGGACAACTTCACTCCGCGTTCGCCGATGACCGTTTCGAGGCCCTCGGGGAAGCGGTCGGTGAATTCCGTCACGTAAGCCTGTTCCGCTGCCTCCACGACGTCCTCGTCGCTCGCGTCCCCGCGCGCGAAGAGGAGGTTTTCGCGGATGGTCCCGTCGAACAGGAAATCGTCCTGGAGCACGAGCCCGAGCTGGTCACGGTACGTCGAGAGCTTCACAACTCTGAGATCGATGCCGTCGACGAGGACGCGCCCCTCGTCGGGCTCCAGGAACGTGGCTGCGAGCCCCGCCAGCGTCGACTTACCCGAACCCGAGCTGCCGACGAGTGCGATCACCGTCCCGGGCGTGGCCTTGAACGAGATGTTCTTGAGGACCGGCTTGTCCTCGTCGTAGCGGAAGTGAACGTCTTCGAACTCGACGTGGCCGTTGATGGGCGGCATATCGAACGTGCGCTTCGGGTCGTCGTCCTCTCGGTCCCAGGCGAGCAACTCGGCGGTCCGGTCGAGTCCGGCGAACGCCTCGGTCATTTGGGTCCCGATGTTAGCCATCTGCACGACCGGAGTGATGAGGAAGCCGAGCAAGAGCGTGAACATGAACAGTTCGCCGACCGTGAGCTGCTCCTGCAGGACCAAATGGCCGCCGTAGCCCATGACCAGCACGCCCGCGAGGCCCATGAAGAACGCGCCCAAGCTGGTCACCAGACTCGAGGTCTTGAGCGTGGTCTTCACGTTCTCGAAAATGCGCATGACGCCGGCGTAGAAGATCTCGCCTTCCTTGTCGACCGCATGGAAGCCCTTGATGACGCGGATGCCACCGAGCGCCTCCGTGAGCCGACCGGTGACCTCCGCCCGGATCGCCCCTCGGGCGCGGAACGCGGGGCGTAGCGTTTGGAATGCCTTGGTGGAGACGAAGCCGAAGGCAGCCAGAGGCACAATTGCGAGCAGCGTCATGACGGGGCTCACGCGGACCAGAAGAACGATCGCGACGATCGCGGTCACCGGCCCGCCGACGAGCTGCACGAGCCCAGTACCCACCAGATTCCGCACACCCTCGACGTCGTCCATGATGCGCGACACCAACTCGCCCGACTTGGTATTGTCGAACACACGCACCGGAAGCTGGAGCACGTGCTTTTGCACGTCCGCCCGCAGACTTGCGATCAGGTGCTGCGCCTCGACGCTCATCAGCATCGTCAGGGCGTAGGACGTGGCGGACTGGATGATCACCGCCACCAGCACCCCTCCGAGCAGTACCCAGAGCCTGCTGCGATCGCCGTTGGCGAGCACGTCGTCGATCAGGGGCCGGGTCGACGCCGGCAGCACCAGGCCGCTGATGCGATTGATCAGGATCAAGACGAGCCCCAGCGAGATGAGCTTCCTGCGGGGCCAAATAAACTCCTGGAACGCGCTCTTCAGACTCGCGCGAGTGACCTTCTTCTTCTTCTTGGGCTCGGACATCTGGAGGAGAACCCTCCGGGACCTTACAGGGTCCGCCACACCACACGCTTTGGGCCCAAGGAGTGGGTCACCCATTGGGCGACCCACGCCGTCGACTTAGCTTGGGACCGCTTTTGCAATCGACCCGAGCCACCGGCGCCGCAGGCGCCCGCGATCCCGAAGTCGCCCGTCATGGCCACAGAAGAACGCGACGGCTACAGCCCGTCCGACATCGAGGAGAAGTGGCAGCGCCTGTGGGACGAGCGCGCCACGAACTCATACACTTTGCAAGAGATCCAGTCCGCCGAGGATCCCTTCTACAACCTGGTGATGTTCCCCTACCCCTCCGCCGAGGGGCTTCACGTGGGCAACATCTACGCGTATACGGGCGCCGACGTACACGGTCGGTTCCACCGCCTCCAGGGAAAGACGGTCTTCGCGCCCATGGGCTTCGACGCGTTTGGCATCCACTCGGAGAACTTCGCGCTGAAGGTCGGCACGCATCCGATGGACCTGATCCCGTCGAACGTGAAGAATTTCACGCGGCAGTTGCGCCGCCTGGGCGGCATGTACGACTGGGACCACTCCGTCGACACCACCGACCCGGCGTACTACAAGTGGACACAGTGGATTTTCGTGCAGCTGTTCAAGGCGGGCCTGGCGGAGCGCAAGGAAGCTCCGGTCAACTGGTGCCCGTCGTGCATGACCGTACTCGCGAACGAGCAAGCCAGTTCGGGCGCGTGTGAGCGCTGTGGAACCGCCGTCGAACAGCGCAGAATCGCCCAATGGTTCTTCAAGATCACGAAATACGCGCAACGGCTGCTGGACAACCTGGACCACATCGATTGGTCCAAGAAGACGATGAAGGCCCAGGGGAACTGGATCGGCCGCAGTGAGGGCGCGCAGTTGCACTTCCCGGTCATCGACGCCAGCGGCGACGAGGGTGGTCTCAGCGTCGAGGTGTATACCACGCGTCCCGACACCGTGTTTGGTGCCACCTACATGGTGTTGTCTCCAGAGCATCCGCTGGTCGATGCGGTCACGGACGACGAACATCGCGCCACCGTCGTCGCGTATCGGGAGGAGGCGACCAGGACCGACCTGGTCGCCCGTCAGAGAGTCGACAAGACCAAAACCGGCGTCTTCACCGGCGGGCGGTGCCGCAACCCGGCAACCGGCGAAGCGATCCCTATCTGGATCGCGGACTACGTCCTGATGGAGTATGGGACCGGTGCAATCATGGCGGTGCCCGGCCACGACGGACGGGACTTCGCATTCGCGACCAAGTTCGAGCTGCCGATCGTTCGCGTCATGGCCGCGCCCGAACACGACGCGGACACGCCGCTCCATGAAGCCTACGTCGGACCCGGCACCATGGTGAACTCCGGCGAATTCGACGGCACCGATGTCTCCGAGTCGGTGGCGAAGGTCACCGATTGGGCACACGGACGCGGCTGGGGCGACGCGACCGTGAACTACCGGCTACACGACTGGTGCATCTCGCGGCAGCGCTACTGGGGTCCGCCGATACCCATCATCCACTGCGGCGCCTGCGGCGCGGTCGCCGTGCCCGAAGAGGATCTGCCGGTCATCCTGCCGCGTGTGGAGGATTTCAAGCCGGACGATTCAGGCGTCAGTCCCCTGGCTCGCGTCGAGGAGTGGTATCAGACCCAATGTCCGGAGTGCAGCGGACCCGCTCGCCGCGAGACCGACGTCAGCGACACGTTCCTGGACTCCGGTTGGTATTTCCTGCGCTATCCCTCGACCGATTTCGACGACAGACCGTTCGACCCTGAGATTACCCGTCGTTGGCTCCCGGTGGACACCTACATCGGCGGCAACGAGCACGCGGTGTTGCACCTGCTGTACTCCCGCTTCATCACGATGGTGCTGAAGGACCTGGGCCACCTGGATTTCGAAGAGCCGTACGACGTTTTTCGCGCGCACGGGCTGATCATCGCCGAAGGCGCCAAGATGTCGAAGAGCAAGGGCAACGTGGTCATCCCGGACCCGATCATAGAACAGTTCGGGGCGGACACCTTCCGGACGTATCTGATGTTCCTCGGGCCCTACGAGGACGGTGGTGACTACCAACCGCAGGGTATCCAGGGGCCGTTCGGATTCCTGCACCGTCTGTGGGACACCGCCACGAGTGCCGAGTCGGGCGAGCCGGACCCGGACGTCGAACGCAAGGTGCATCAGACCATCAAGCAGGTCACCGAGCAGATCCCGGCCTTGGGATACAACACCTCGATCGCCGCTCTGATGGAGTGTCTCAACACAATCCGCGCCGACGGGAGAGTCGCGAAGCGCGCCGAAATCGAGCCGCTCGTGCCCATGATCGCTCCGTTTGCGCCGCACCTCGCAGAAGAGATCTGGCAGCGCTACGGCAATGACGAGAGCATCTTCGACGGCGCGAACTGGCCCGTGTGCGACGAGGCCAAGGTCGTTGAGCACACGGTCGAAGTCGCGATTCAGGTGAACGGAAAACTGCGGGGTCAGATACCCGTAGCGAAGGACACGCCCGAAGACGCGGTCGTCGCGGCCGCGCGCTCGGACGAGAACGTGGCGCGGTACCTGGATGGGGTGGAGGAACGCCGAGTTATCTATGTAAAGGAGCGTCTCGTGAACTTCGTCGTCGGATGAACCATGTCGAGCGGCTAGCCATCGACGCCATCCGCGTCCTCTCCATGGACGCGGTCCAGCAGGCGAACTCTGGTCATCCCGGCACTCCGATGGCGCTCGCGCCGGTCGGTTACGTGCTCTTCCATCGACACCTCCGTCACGCCCCGGACGACCCGCGGTGGCTGGATCGAGACCGCTTCGTGCTGTCCGTCGGACACGCGTCGATGCTCCTGTATTCCTTGCTGCACCTGAGCGGATACGAAATCTCCGAAGAGGATATCCGCAACTTCCGGCAGTGGGGGTCTCCAACCGCAGGACACCCAGAGGTGGGACACGTGTCCGGGGTCGAAACGACCACCGGCCCCCTCGGGCAAGGCGTTGCTAATTCCGTCGGCATGGCGTTGGCAGAGCGCTGGCTGGCGGAACGCTTCAACCGGACCGGCCACAAGGTCGTCGACCACTACACATACGCCCTCTGCTCCGACGGCGATCTGATGGAGGGCGTCTCCCACGAAGCCGCAGCCATCGCGGGACACCAGCGCCTGGGCAAGCTGATCTGGATCTTCGATGACAACCGGATCACGATCGAGGGCGGCACGGAGCTCTCGACATCGACCGACCAGGCGAGTCGGTTCGAGGGCTACGGCTGGCACACACTGCACGTGCACGACGGAAACGACCTCCAGGCGATCGATCTCGCGATCACGGAGGCCAAGCAGGAGACGGGCCGCCCGAGTCTGATCGTGCTGCAAACGACGATCGCGTATGGGAGCCCCGGTAAGGCGGGCACTTCGGCGTCGCACGGCGCGCCTCTGGGGGCCGACGAGATCGAAGCGACGAAGAAGAACCTCGGCTACCCCTCGCTGGAGCCGTTCCACGTCGAGGAGAGCGCCCGTACTCACTGGTCGGATTGCGTTGCCAAAGGCCAGCGCCTACGGGAGGCGTGGCAGGCGCGTTTCGCGCTGTACCAGGTGGAGTTTCCCGAGCTCGCCGCCGAGTTCACGGCCAGCATGGCGGGGGAGTTGCCGGAGGGATGGGACGCTGCGCTGCCGGACCTCTCGAGTGTGGAGTCGGGCGACGCCACCCGCGGCTGGTCTGGAAAGGTGTTACAGGGTCTCGCGGCGGGCATACCAAACCTGGTCGGTGGATCGGCAGACCTGGCGGGCTCGAACAAGACCGACATCGTCGGGGCGGACAGCCTGCTGCCCGCGACTCCCGCAGGACGGATCGTTCACTACGGGGTCCGCGAGCACGCCATGGGCTCGATCATGAACGGCATGACCCTACACGGCGGCGTCCGGCCGTACGCCGGCACATTCTTGATCTTCTCCGACTACATGCGGCCGGCCATCCGGTTGGCTGGCCTGATGCAGCAGCCGGTCGTGTACGTGTTCTCGCACGACTCCATCGGACTGGGCGAGGACGGGCCAACGCACCAGCCCGTGGAGCAGCTCGCTGCGTTGCGTGCCATTCCCAACGTAGCCGACCTTCGTCCCGGCGACGCGGCCGAAACCGAAATCGCGTGGCGTGTCGCGATCGAGCGTACCGACGGCCCAAGCTTCCTCGCCCTCAGTCGCCAGAAGGTGGCGGTGCTCGACCGTAGCGGGTCGCTCGCTTCGGCCGAAGGGCTTCGTCGGGGTGGCTACGTACTGGCCGAGGCGACGGCGGGTGAGCCTCACGCGATCCTCATCGCGAGCGGGTCCGAGTTGGGCCTCGCGCTCGAGGCGCGGACGCTTCTCGAGGAAGAGGGCATCCCGACC
>JAYZBT010000418.1:0-13802 GCA_036338615.1 Gemmatimonadota bacterium | reverse complement strand
GCTACCACGGTTACGACGCCAACAGGAGCGAGATCGAGATCGGTTGGTCTTTTCTGGCGAGGTCCCATTGGGGCGGCACGTACAATGGAGAGATGAAGCGGCTCATGCTGACGCACGCCTTTCGGTTCGTTGAGCGCGTGGGCATTGCACCGCGCGCATTGGTTGGCGGGCCAGTACGTAAATCTCGTCGGTGCGGACCCGACCGATGTCGTTCGGCATACGCAGTGCTCAATGGATGCCGGATCGTATGGAGCATGGAGGCCCGCGATGTTGTCGTCTCGAAGACTGCCGCGGCCCTCTGGGCGCTGGATGACGTCGACCCTCGTTGGCGTGCCCCGATCCACACCAGCCGCCCGCATCGCGGGAATCTAGCTCGCGACCAGCGCTACGCCGACCAGGGCTGCGGCCACCCACCCGTACGTCACGGGGTCCGTCGCGCTGACTCTGAAAAGCAGGGTTTCCATGACTCTACTCATGGCGCCCGCGGCTGCGGCGCTCGAGGCGCCGCAGGATCGCATAGACCGTCCGGTCCGGTAGGCCGGTCGAGTCCATGATGTCGAAGCCGTAGCGGTGGCCGCTCCGGATTGCGAGCAAGACGGCCGCTGTCGGGTATGTAAGGCTGAAGAGCCGACCCATCGGACCTCCGCATCTAGAATTCTAGGTAGGGTCTAAGCGATCTGATGCGTCGGCCATGGGAATGGTTGCGTCCGCGCCGATCGGGCTAGGACCGCACTCCACCCAATCACGAGCATGCGATGAGTGAGTCCTGGCTCGCGGAGGCCGAGTCTCTGCGCGAGTTGCGTCCGCGGCACGTCCTTTTTCTTTGCGTCGCGAATTCTGCCCGTAGCCAGCTCGCCGAGGGCCTGGCCCGCAGCCTCGCGCCCCACGACGTGAAGGTTTCCTCCGCGGGTTCACAACCCACCTCGGTGCGCCCTCAGGCGATCGCAGTGCTGCGAGAGGTTGGCATCGACATCTCCCACCACGCTTCCAACGCCCTCCACGATGTGGAGCGACCGGTCGATGCGGTCATCACTCTGTGCGCGGAAGAGGTGTGCCCTGTGTGGCTCGAAGCTGCGTGGCGCGCCCATTGGCCCTTGCCAGACCCGGTGGGGGTGGAGGGCAGCGAGCAGCACGAACTCGACGCTTTTCGCGCGGCACGCGACGAGCTGCAGCGCCGGCTCGGCGTCGTATTCGGCCCGCAGGGGGTGTAGCTTTCCGCCATGAACACGCCGAACACAACGAACGTGCGCCCCGGTAAACGCATCCTGTGGGTCGACGACGAGATCGCGTTGCTGAAACCGCACCTTCTGTTCCTGCAGGCTCGCGGCTACCACGTCGACGCCATCTCGAACGGTGACGACGCGCTCGAGCTACTCCGAGAGAACTCCTACGACCTGGTTCTGCTCGACGAACAGATGCCGGGCCGTAGGGGGCTCGAGGTGCTGAAGATCATGAGGCGCCACGATCCGCATCAACGCGTGGTCATGGTCACGAAGTCCGAGGAGGACTACACCATGACCGAGGCGATCGGCCGGCGTGTGGAAGACTACCTCGTGAAGCCGACGAGCCCGCGGCAGGTCCTGTCGGTCGTGACGCGCATTTTGGAGGGCTCGTCGATTCGGCAGCAGCAGGTGGCGCAGGACTTCGCCGCGCGTTTCGGCCGCCTCTCCAGGCTCAAGGAGGACGCCCAGACCGCCGACGAATTCGTGAAGGTCTTCACCGAGTTGGTCGACTGGCAGATCAGGTTGGAGGATGCGGATGAGACCGGGCTGCTCGATACGGTCCGGTCGATGACGGTCGAGTTGAGGCGCGACTTCGGTACGTGGGTGATGCACCACTACCCACGATGGATGGAGGACTCGGAAGACCGCCCACGGCTCTCCGTGGATCTTGTTCGAGAGTTCCTGGTTCCTCGGCTCGGCTCGGATCCCGTGTATTTCGTGGTGCTCGACTGCATGCGACTCGATCAGTGGAGGGCGATCGCACCGCTACTCTCGCAGTACTTCGATATCGAGGAGTCGTACCACTACTCGATCCTTCCCACCGCGACCCCGTATGCGCGCAACGCGATCTTTAGCGGGCAGTACCCGGACGATATCGCCGCGAAACGCCCGGAATGGTGGGATGCGTCGGATGACGAGGGCAGCCTGAACGCGTTCGAAGACCAGTTGCTGGTCGAGCAGCTCAAGCGTCTCACCGGGCGCGACGTCCCCGTTCACTACCAGAAGATTTTCTCGGACCGCCAAGGCGAGCAGGTCCGGGCGCGGGTGAAGTCCGCGCTCAAGACGCAGGGCATGGTGATCGCTCTGGTCTTCAACTTCGTGGACCTCATGACACACGGCCGCTCGGAGTCCCCGATTCTCATGGAGGTCGCCCGCGACGAGGCGGCGTTGAGGAACCTCACGCGCGCTTGGTTCGAGCGTTCTACCGCTTTTGCGGTGCTCAAGGAGGCGGCGCTACAGGGCCACAAGGTGATCATGACGACCGACCATGGCTCCATCCTCTGCCAACACCCCAGCACGGTCTTCGCGCGACGCGACGCGACGAAGAATCTCCGCTACAAGGTCGGCCAGGATCTGCGTGCCGAGCTATCGACCACTGCATTTTCGACCCGGGACGAGAAGCACCTGCGGCTTCCGTCCGGCCGAATGGGCATGACATACCTCATCGCGCTCGAGGACTACTTCTTCGTATATCCGACGAAGCTCCGGGAGTATCAGGCCCGCTACAGGAATTCGTTCTTGCACGGCGGCATCAGCCCGGAAGAAATGATTGTCCCGGTCGCGAGTCTCACGCCTAGACCGTGAAGCCGGAGGCGCAGGCGCCGCGTAACGGGTCTCCCTACCCTCGCATCCTCTCGTATCTGAGGCCGCACTCCGGCGTCCTCTCTTTGGCGATCGTGGCGACCGCGCTCTTCGCGGTGCTCGACGCATCCGTGTACGTGCTGCTCATCGCGTTCATCGAGGCACTATTTGTCAGCGGAGGAGGACCGCCCTCTGCGAACGACTCGGGGATGACGGGACTCCTCGACGCGACCGTCTACCGATGGGTGGACTTTTCCGGCGATCCGCTCGTTGCGATCGGGCGCATCATCATCCTGATTCTGCTCGTCTTCGCGGTGAAAAACTTCTTCCATTTCGCGCGAACCTACCTGGTCGCACGCGCGGAACAGGACGTGAACCGGGACGTGCGCAACGAGGTGTACGACCACCTCGTCGAGCTGGACCTGACCTTCTTCAGTCGGGTGCGCATGGGCCAGATCGTGAGCCGCCTCACGACCGAAGTCGAGGCGATGCGAACGCTCGTGACCGCGCAGTTTTCCAAACTCGTCTCCGCAGTCTTCGAGTTCGTGGTGGCAGTCTTCTTCATGGTTCTGATCTCGTGGCAACTGACGCTTGCGGCGTTCGTGGTCATCCCTGGGGCGATGATCATCTGGGGTCCGCTGGTCAATGTGCTGAGGCGCCGGGACCGCCGAGTGCTCCACCTCGGCGGGGAGATCACGGCACACGTCCAGGAGACGCTGGCGGGCATTCGGCTCGTCAAGTCGTCGTCCGCTGAGCAGCGGGAGAAGGCCCGCTTCCGGGGGCTGACCGCGGACTACTATCGACTCTTTCTCAGGGCCGAATTCGCACGCGCGCTCGCCGCTCCCATGACCGAGATGTTGGCGGCGATCGGTACGGTGATCCTGCTCTGGTTCGGTGCACGACTGGTCGTGGCAGGAGACCTCACAGGACCGCTCTTCGTCGGGTTTCTCGGACTCTCGATGAAGCTGTACAACCCCGTGAAGAACGTGGCCAAATTCCCAGCCGTCGCGCAGCCGGGTCTCGTGGCGGCTGAGCGGGTCTTCGAGTTCCTGGATGCGCCCGTAGAGATCGATGACGCACCCAGTGCCATCAGTTTGCAGTCTTTCGAGTCCGCCATCGAGTTCGACAACGTCGGCTTCGAGTACCGCGAGGGCGAGCCCGTGCTCACGGACGTCTCGTTGCGGGTCGCGTGCGGCGACGTGGTCGCGTTGGTCGGGCCCAGCGGGGCAGGGAAGACCACACTCGTCGATCTGCTCGGGCGCTTCTTCGAGGTCGGCTCGGGGCGCATCACGATCGACGGGGTCGATCTGCGCGACGTGCGCGTGGCGGACCTGCGTGCCCTCATGGGAGTGGTGTCCCAGGAGACCGTGCTCTTCCACGATTCTGTGCGCGCCAATATCGCATATGGACGTCCGGACGCGTCTCAGGCGGACATCGAGGCCGCATCCCGCGCCGCGAACGCCGAAGGGTTCATTTCCGAGATGCCCGACACATACGATACGATCGTGGGCGAACGCGGGGTGGAGCTTTCGGGTGGCCAGCGGCAACGCATCGCGATCGCGCGGGCGCTTCTGCGCGACCCCCCCATCTTGGTGCTCGATGAGGCGACCAGCTCACTGGATACAGCCTCGGAACGTCTCATCCAGGAAGCGATCGAGCACCTCATCGCCGGCCGCACCGTTTTCGTGATCGCGCACAGACTCTCGACCGTACATCGGGCGGACCAGATCCTGGTGATGGACGGAGGGCGCATCGTCGAGCGGGGAGACCACGCGACGCTCCTGGCACAGGCAGGTCTGTACCGCCGCTTGTACGAGCTCCAGTTCGACGACCGGCGCTCGTGACGAGGAGACCGCTGCGACATCGCCTGGAGTATGGCGCATTCAACTTCGTGACGGCTCTCTTCTCCATGGTGCCGGAGAGGGCTGCCGTCGCGCTGGCTGTTTTCCTGGGGTGGATGGCCGGCAGCGTATTGCGCGCTCGTAGACGGGTGGTCGACCAGAATGTGGCGCTCGCTTTTCCGGACCGAGACCGCTCCTGGAGGGATCGCGTCGCCCGCGCGAGCTATGTGCATCTCGCACGCGAGTGGATGGCCACCTTCCGGCTGACTCGGCTCGAGCGGGACCAGGTCATGTCGCGGACGAACATGGTCGGGTTCGAGGCGTTCGAGTCGGCGGTCGAAGAAGGCAAGGGCGTGGTGCTCATGACCGGACACCTCGGGAACTGGGAGTTCTGCGCTGCGGGCTTCACGGCCCGGGGCATCGCCCTCGACGCCGTCGCAAAGAGCATGGCGAACTCGGAGTTTGGTGTGGCTCTGCTCGAGGCGCGCCGGCGGACCGGAATGGGCATCATCGACGTGGACGAAGCGCCACGTGGGGTTCTTCGCAGTCTGCGTGCGGGGCGCGTCGTGGCGATGCTGGCCGACCAGAACGCGCATCGCGGCGGAATCTTCGTGCCGTTCTTCGGGAAACTGGCGTCGACGGCTCGTGGGCCAGCGCTCTTCGCGCTGCGCACGGGCGCCCCGATGTTTCTCGGCATTCCGCTCCGGCATGCGGGTTGGAAGCAGGAGTACTCGGTGGAGCTGCGCCGAATCGACTTCCAGCGCTCGGGCAATCTCCACGCCGACGTGGAAGCGCTCACTGTGGCGCACACTTCGGCGCTGGAGCGAGCGATCGAAGAGGCTCCTGAGCAGTACTTCTGGCAGCACAAGCGCTGGAAGAAGCGCCCGGAAGGGGAGGCCCTCGAGTCCTGAGGGAACTCTGGAACCCAGGAACCGGACCATGTCTCCCCTGTATAAGCGCTCTGGCACCCTCTAGGGCATGCCTTGATTCCTCTCGGCGGCAACCAAACGTGATCTACGTCTGCATTCCAGCGCATAACGAGGCGTCGACGGTCGGTGTACTCATGTGGAAGGTGCGGCGCGTTCTGGGCGACTTCGATCGCGACTACCGGATCGTGGTGCACAACGATGCGTCCACGGACGAAACCAGCACCGTGCTGGATCGCTACCGGCGGTCGCTGCCGCTCACGATCCTCGAGTCGGACCAGCGGATCGGGTATCGTGCCTCGGTGGAAAAGCTGCTGCGGCACGTCGTCGAGCAAGCGCCCTACCCGAAGAGGGACTGCGCGATCGTGCTACAGGGGGACTTCACGGAGGATCCCGAGGACATGGTCGGCCTGGTGAGGGTGCTCGAGGGAGGGGCCGACATCGTGGCGGGGACCATGGAGGATGGCGAGCGCCCGCTGCCCCGTAGCATACGCCTGGTGCGCGGGTTCGCGCGCGCTCTCCTGCGTGGCGTCGTCGCGCGCGCGCCCGTGTCCGACCCACTCAGCGGCCTGCGCGCTTACCGCGTGATCGTGCTCAAGAAGGCGTTGCGTGCAGGCCCGACGGAGGAGCCGCTCATGCGGTCGGAGGGTTGGGCTGCCAACGTGGAGCTGCTCGGCAGGCTCGCGCCCCACGCGCGCCGCATCGCCGAGTCGCCGCTCGGCCTTCGCTACGACCTACAGCAACGTGAATCTCGCTTCAAGCCGTGGAAGACGTTCTTTGAGCTCGCCCGCCTCCGCGGGGGTGCTCTCTGGTCTTCGCTCGGCACGGAGGCCGCATGAGTAACGTCCGACTTCGCTCCAGAGGGAGTGTCCTCGGCGGTCTCGCCTTGGCCTCGCTCGTGGTGCCCCCTGCGTTGTTCTGCCAAGACAGCGACACTAGGCAGCCCGCCGCGATTCTCGACAGCCTCGCCGCACTGTACCCGACCGACGAGCTGGCCGCAGCCGCCCCGTTCGGACCCGGAGAGCAGATGAAGTATCGGGTCGAGATCGGTTGGTTCGACGTCGGAGAAGGCCACATGACGGTGGAGGGGCTCGATACCGTGCGTGGCAACCGCACCTATCGAGCGCAGATGGCCATCGACGCCAGCATGCTCGGCCTCGGAGTTCACGACACCTATACGACCTTTTTCGACGTGAGCACGCTGCAGAGCTGGCGTTTCCTGCGCGAGATGAATCAGGTGAACTACCACGCCACCCGGCACTACGAGTTCTATCCCGAAGACGGCATTTGGGACAACGAGGACAAGGAAGAAGGCGAGAAGGACAAATCCGGCCCGCTGGGATCGGCCCTCCCGCTCGACGACATCTCCATGATCTACTTCCTGCGCCGGATGGAGCTCGAGGTAGGGAAGACGTATACGTTGTCGCGCTATTTCAAGCAGGACGGAAACCCGATCGAGATCCGAGTGCTGCGCAGGGAGCGTAAGAAGGTCGACGCCGGCGAGTTCGACTGCATCGTCGTGCAGCCGATCATCCAGACCTCCGGCATGTTCTCCGATGGCGGCGAGGCGGAAATCTACTTCAGCGACGACGACCGCCGGCTGATGGTCTACATGGAAAGCAATATTCAGGGCTTCCCTGGAGCGTTGGAGCTGTACCTGAAGGCTTATCAGCCGGGCGTGCAGCTCGACGCCGACTCGAGGACCGAGGCGGCGGAGGCGAGGCAAGCCCGAGCTCAATCGGAAGCCGCCGCGGGTCGGTGAGGGAGGGGCGAGAAGGCTCGCCCCATCTCCGGGGTGGGTCGTTTCGGTGGTCCGCGACCGGGTGGATTCCATGGGCATGAGGCGGATCCGTACGAAACTGGTTTGGTTGCTGGTGCTCCCGTTCCTCTGGTTCGCGCAGCCCACCCGCGCGTTGCTCCTTCTCGGCGCGGCGCTCGCCGTTGCGGGACTGATCATTCGCGGTTGGGCCGCGGGGACCATCCGCAAGGAAGAGGATCTCACGACTTCGGGCCCGTACGCCTACGTTCGCAATCCGCTTTACGTCGGCAGCTTTTTCATCGGGCTCGGAGTTGTGCTCGCGGGAGGGCACTGGATCTGGCCCGCGCTCTTTCTGGTTTTCTATGGCGGAGTGTACGGGCGCACGATGTCTGGAGAGGCCGAGTTGCTGACCGAACTCTTCGGTGATCGCTTCTCGCACTATTCGGAGCACGTACCGGCCCTGCTGCCGAGGCTCACGGCTTATCGGCCGAGCCAGCCCGACTCGTCGGGCGGCTTCCGCCTTGGGCAGTACAAGCGCAACAACGAGTGGGAAGCATTGCTGGGAGCAGGCGCCGCGTTCGCGTTTCTGGCCACGAAACAGATGTGGTTGGGCTGAGCCGCTCTACGCTCCCAGAATCGACAGCGAAGCTCCAACCGACACGTCCACGAACTTTCGCACAACCGCTTCGCGGAACGCGGGCTCGGCCGCCACGACCTCTTCGCCGCTCAGCATTGCCCCGACCCACCCTTCTGTGTGCCACGATCCCGGCCCGTCGAGGGCAGGCAGCGCCGCTCCGTTTGCATAGGGCCACGGCGTCACGTACCAGTACCAGCCTCCCGGGGCACCGCCCTTCGGAGCCTCGAGCATCGGTGCCATCCCGATTCCGATGGTCTTCGTGGCCCGTGAGTCCTCCCCTCGCTCGACCGTAACGAGCGTGGCGATATCGAAGTGGTGGGACCAGCAGCGGACTTGGGAGGCCGCCTCGTGCCCGTCGACGATCTCGCTCAGTAGGGCAGCGGCGGACTCGTAGAGCGCGCTCAGAGTCCCGAGTTCTTTTGGCCGGCCTCCGGTGAAAGGAGCTCCGTCCTGCACAGGGTGCTCCGGCATTTCGTAGTCGGGCCGCCCGATCTCGGGCAGCCTCCCCATGTAGTTGGCCAGACCGCTCATGAGCCACTCATAGCCATCCTCCCGCGTCTTGCCCGCGAGAGGGAGCGATCCGAGCGGCTCCTCGGTTCGGTCGAGTAGCTGAAGAGTCAGGTCCGCCGGGCGTAGCCCGACCCGGAACGGGTAAGGGCCCATGAACGACTCCCCCACGAACTCGCGTCGGGGTGCGCTCCACGTCATACCACGATGGCTGTCGTCCTCGCGTGGCTCGGCGAAGCTCTGACCGGCCGCGGCGATGAACTGGGTGGCCCAGTGGAGCTCCAGTGTCGCGTTGGCGAGTTCGGCCGGCGCGACCGCGCCCAGGCGGCTCCAGACGTCGGGTACCGTCATTAGAGTATGCGTCCTTTGAGCTGGTTGCAGGTCAGACTAATCGCGCGTCGGAGTGGATCTCCACGAGCGCGGAGTTGTTCAGCAGCACGTGCGTGATGTTCATCCCGTACTTCACCGCGGTCGTCATCTCTGCCATATACTGCCCGAAGCCGCCGTCTCCCGAAACCGAAACGACTTTGCGGCCCGCGAAGCGTGGGTCTTCTTCCTGGGTCGCCGCCCACATCCACCGTAATGATGGCATCGTCGGGCACCGCCTTGGCGAGCTCATCGAAGATCGTGGCCGAGTTGACCCCCATGCCGCGGACATTTGTTGTCGAGCGCCGCGTACTCCCCCTCGAAGCGCGTCATGCACACCGTGGCCAGATGGCAGGTCACGGGGCGCACGCGACCCACGGGCAGCTCGTCGGGGTCCAGGCCCTTCTCCCAGACGGGGTCCTGCGCGCCCTCAGCAGCGGCTTCCGACATCGAGGTCTCCGGTCGTTAGAGCTGTACGTATCGCTCCATGGCGAGCGACACCTTCTCCAACACGGCATCCACAGTGATGCGTTGCATGCCGGCCCGATAGGTCGACATGATGGGGTACGGTTCGCCGGGGTATTCAGCGTATCCGTCGACGATCAAGTCCTCGAAGGCGCGGTACGGGCCCAAGCGCTTAGGGTTCGTAAAGCCATACAGCCCCACCACTGGCGTTTCGAGTGCTCGGCTGATGTGTAGAGGGCCGGTGTCAGGGCTGATGAGCAGCGCGCTCTTCTCGAGGATCCACACCAGCTTTCTGACGTCGTCGCCGAGCGCGACGACGATCTCGGCGCCGCTCGACGCGATCACCTCGTCGGCAATGCGCCGCTCGATGGGCGAAGGCCCTCCTACGATCACCGGCCTCAGACCGTGCACGCTCTCGACTTGCTCGAGCACGCGGGCGTAGCCCTCGGCGTTCCAGTTCTTCTCCGGCCTGCTCGTTCCCAACACGACGGCGCACGCCGGGCGGTCGAGTTCGGCGAAGAAAGCAGCCTGAGACTCGCGCTCCTGCTCGGAGAGACCGAGGTCCCACGTCAGTGGCTCAGGGTCCACGTCAACCGCGGCCAGAAACTCGAAGTACTGATCCTGGACGTGACGCTGACCTCTCGCTGGGATGCGGCGGTTCGTGAAGAGCCACTGTGCGTCGCGCGCGCGCGCCTGGTCGAAACCCAGCTTGAGGTCGGCGCTCGCCATTGCGGTGATCACGCCCGCCTTGAAATAGACCTGCAAGCCGAGCAGCAGGTCGAAGTGTCGGCCGGCCAACGCGCGCCGCACGTCGAGGAAAGCCCCCAGTCCAGCCAAGCCACGCCGGCGGTGGAAGATCACGAAGTCGTCGATCGCCGGGTGGCCCCGAACGAGTTGGTACGGGACCGGCTGGATCACCCACGTGATGCGGCATTCCGGCCAAGCGCGCTTGAGAGCGTTCGCCACGGGTAGCACGTGCACCGCGTCGCCGAGCGCGGAGAGCATCACGATGCACACCTCGCGCGGTGGCGTTCCCGACCAAACGGAGCTCACGAGCGCTCCTCGAAGCCATCATGCAGCGCTTGCCAAGCTGCGTCCGACAGCCTCACGGAGTGCACTTCTCCGAGCTTTTTCAGCGATCGCTCGAGTCGATCACGCATGAAGTGGTGCGGGTACCGGGCCGCCTCCGGCAGCACGTTGCAACGATCGAGGTCGATCACGTATGCCTCTGCCTCTCCGGTCCGCGAACGCACTAGGATGTTACCCGCGCTCACGTCCGGATGAAGAACGCGTGTGCCCTCCAGCCTGCGCACGACCCTCCCCGCCAGGTGCAGGGCCGTTTCGGTGTCGACTCGGTTGGCGTTACTCTCGTCGCTGGGAGCGCTTCGGAAGAGCAAGTCCGCGAGACTCGGGGCGTCGGGTATGAACTCGGTGGCGATGTCCGCCCGATAGAATAATCCGGAGGCGTAGACCGCACCGGCTACGACCGCCGGGGTCGGTACCCCACGCCTTCGGGCTTCGACGCTCGCCTTCAGTTCGCGCACGGGTCGGCTGTCCCCGGCGGCGAGGTATCGGTCGTCCAGATACCGAGCGACGGCGCCGCCCCGACGATAGTGGCGCACGACCCATCTTCCGCTGCGGTCCGGTCCGGGGGTGGGCGCTGCAACGGCGTGGACCGAGCCGCGTCCCGTGAAGGAGATCACATCCGCGCTTTCGGCTGCCCATCGATGCAACGAGAGACCCGCCCCCAGAATCTTGGAGAGCCAGTCCGCTGCCGCTGACCACACGAATCCCTGCGAGTCGACGCCGAGTCGGATCTCGTAGCCGTCGAAGGCATCACGCGGTGTGACGATCGCTCCACCTCCCAGCGCTACCCAGGGTCACGCCTCCGCGGCCTGCTCGGGTACCTCGATGAGGAAGACCCCGGGGCCCTGGAGCGTCTGCCCCTTCACCTTGACACGAAACGTGTACTGTCCGGGATGCGGGAAGATGACCCCTTGCAAGGGCAGGATGAGCTGACTCCGTGAGGGCGGGTGTCCCGGCGCCTGTGCGCGCACTTCGGTCTCGCCTTCGACCGTGAGCGAGATGTTGCCTTCGTCGTCTTCCAGATCCGCCTTGAACAGGTAGCGCCCTTCATCCGGCGGAGCCCACTCCAGAACCAGGACGAGGACCAGCTTGTCCTGCTGCGCAGGGAAGCCTGGAGCCGAGAGGTCGCTGTAGACCCCGTGCAGGTCGATCTTGCCCTCTGGAGTCGGGCGCGCGTCGTCGCAGATGGCGGAGAAACGGAGGTGGGCGCTCATGGCGATTGCTCCGGGCCCCAGCCACCGCCACCGGGCGAGCGGACGCTGATCACGTCGCCTGCGTCGACGGTGAACGTCACTTTCCCCGGAAGAGACTCCTCTGCCCCGTCACGGATGAGCACATTTTCGCCCGTCGCGCCGTCTTCGCCCCCCTCGGCACCGGAGGGTCCCTTGATCCTTCGTTCCGACAAGAGCGTCACTCTGGCGGGGCCGAGCAGCATGAGGTCGCGGCGGAGGCCGTCTCCGCCCCGGTGGAGCCCCGCGCCCCCTGAATTCCTGCGGATCCCGTAGCGGGTGACGCGATATGGATACGCGTGTTCGAGTGCCTCGACAGGCGTGTTCAGCGAGTTGGACATGTGGCAGTGCACCCCGGAAAGTCCTGGCCCGGTGGGGCCGGCCCCCATGCCTCCCCCGACCGTTTCGTAGTAAGCGAAGGCTTCGCCCGTGCGTGGGTCGACACCCCCCACCGTGATGTTGTTCATGGTGCCCTGCGACAGCGCGGGCATACGATCGGGCAGCGCGATCGCGAAGGCCCTCATGAGCACGTCGGTGATGCGTTGACTCGTCTCGACGTTCCCCGCCGCGACCGACGCCGGGGGCCTGGCATTCACCAGGGATCCCTCAGGAAGCACCAAGGGCACAGCGGCCATCGACCCGCCCCCCGCGGGCAGCGGCTCACCGAGCAGCGCCTCGACCACGCAGCGCACGACATATCGCGTGGCGGACGACGTGATCGCGGCGACGGCGTTGATGCCCCCGGGTACCTGAGGTGACGTACCCGTGAAGTCCAGAGTGAGCTTGGAGCCAACGAGCTCGAGCGTTGCCCGGATCGGGACAGGGCCGGAACCGAAGCCGTCGTCCTCCATGGAGTCCTCGGCTACGTAGCGCCCGTCGGGAATCATCTCGAGCCCGGCCTCGACCAGGCGGTCGGCGTACTCGATGAGACCGTCCATCGCAGCGAGGGTTCGATCGACTCCCCGTCGCTCCGCGATCTCGAGTAGCCGGGTCGAGCCAGTGTGAAGAGCCGCGAGCTGCGCGTCGAGGTCTCCGCCGCGCTCGACGGGTGTGCGCACGTTGGCCAGAAGCGTCCTCCAGAGATCCTCGTTCAAGATTCCCGCGCGGTAGAGCCTCACAGGCGGAATGCGAATACCCTCCTCGAAGATCTCCCTCGCGAGCGGCATGGAGCCTGGTGTCGAGCCACCGACGTCGCTGTGGTGCGCGCGCGACGCGACATAGGCGAGAATACGTCGCTCGGCGAAGACGGCCGAGATGAGCGTAATGTCGGGGAGGTGGGTGCCGCCTCGGAACGGGTCATTCACACACACCACGTCGCCCGGGTCCAGGTCGCCGAGTTCATCGAGAGCGGCGGACACGCTCATCGGCATCGCCCCGAGGTGCACGGGCATGTGGTCGCCCAACGAGACCGCCGCACCCGCTGGATTGAAGAGCGCGCACGAGTAGTCTCGGCGCTCCTTGATGTTCGGCGAAAAAGAGGCCCGCTTCAACGCGGCGCCCATTTCTTCGGCGAGGGCGGTGAAGAGATGGCGGAAGACTTCGAGTGCGACCGCGTCTGGCGCAGTGCGTGTGGACACGTGTACAGGCTCGGGTTTGGCCGCCATGATGTTCGCGGTTACGTTGTAAGGCTAATGAAGAAAGCTAGCGCATGAAGACCACAAACGGCGTGCCGAACGCGCGCTCCTGAAACGATAAACGGAGGCTGGTTTGGGTAAAGAGAAACTCATGGAGCGGGCACGCGACGAGCTGTTCAGCCATATCAATCGTTGCGGTGTGTTGCATGCCGAGGTTGAAGACCAGAAGCACTGGATGGACGAGACCATCGACTACATTGGTGAACGCTACCCCGATCTGACCGATGGCGACCTTACTGGTCTCCGCGAGATCGGCATCCGCTTCTGCCAGCCGGCGATCGCGCATGGCGGCACCAGGGGTGCGAAGAAGCTAGAGGACGCAACCGTGGCGTAAGTGCCGGTTGGCGAACTCCGAAGTAAGGGGAGCGGGGAGCCCGAGGGGCTTCCCGCTCCCCTTCTTTCTCATAGGGCTCAAGCCATTCCCTCGAGTTCGCGCCTCACCACGACGCCTTGTTTGCGGTTAGTCTGCGGCAGGCTCTGAAAATTTTGAGTTCTGGCTAGCGAGAAATCGGCTTCCCGCCTATACTTCCGGCCGCAAATCGCTAGGT
>JAYZBT010000417.1:0-5125 GCA_036338615.1 Gemmatimonadota bacterium | reverse complement strand
TTCAGCGAGGCACAGGTCGCGCTCTGGAACTCGGCATGGGGGAGTCGGCACGTCAGCGTGTATGATGCGGCACCAGCGCTCAGCGTGGTGCCGGACGACTTTACCGTGAGCGACATTCGGGCTCTCCCGTACAATCGGGTGAGCATCTACAACCTCAAGTGGGACCAGGCTCCTGCGTTCAGAGAGGCCTTGGCCGCAAGGTCCGCGCTGGATCGCGAGGCGGGGCTGGGGAGTGCCTTCATACTGATCGCGTGGACCGGCAATGTGGGTACCGAGGCGCAGACCGCCATGCTTCGTGTTTCGGCTGAGAGCAGGACAGTTGATTCAGGTGCGAACCAGGAAGCTCGGCGAGCCGCGCGCGCCGCGTACAGGGAGGAGTGGAGTCGCGTGACCGCGATTATGAGTGCGTCGGCGTGGCGAATAGAAAGCCACGATCAGAGGCGGCGAGCTGAACTGTCCTTCGTGCCAGGTAGCTAGTCCGCTAGCCGCCTTCGAATTCCCGGGCAGCGGGGACCGCCCGGTTCCGCTTCATAGCGGGGCGGGGCGTTTTCTCGCGTCGGTTACTTGCCGTCTAGGGTCCGTATTGCTAGTCCATCACGTAGGGATAGGCGATTCAAGCGCCCTATGGAAGCGGGAAACGTGGTTGAAATATCTACCCATGAGAACGACGTCTTTCACGAACGACGCAAGCTGCCGGCGCAGTTTCGTTTCCCCCGGGAGCATCATGGCCAAATGGGAGGCGATGGTCTTCATGCAGGTATGTTAATCACGGGCTCGGCAAATTTGACTCCCCGTCGATATCGCTCGATCAGAACAACACCAACGGCAGCCCCAGCGCGAACAGCGCGCTCACGATGATCACGGTCACGAAGCCCATTGAGCGGAAGGGCTGTCCACGTCTCCGAAGGGGTGATGGGAATGCCTATTCCGTCTTCGCGTGCCTGTTACCAGACCTCCGGCGTCACGTATGTTGTTCGAAGACCACGCGAGCAGCCGGAGATTGATGCGTACTCGACCGCCCATCGGCCGATCGCGGTGGGTCCGCTCTCGAGGAGCCGCAACGAGCGTGCTTCTTCTGTGCTCGATCGTGACCGGACTCCCCGCACAACAGCCCGAGGCTACCACCCCCCAACAGCGACCGCCCCCGGCGACCGCTGTGCAAGAACGCGAGGAGTCGGGGCTCATCGGCGTCCAGCTGATCGGTGGGGTGACGACCTTCACCAACGCCCCCCACGCGGTCGGTGGCGGCTTCCTGAACATCGGTCGCGGACAGTGGAACGTGCTGGGCGTTGGCATGCTCGGCACCGGAAGCGACTACGACTCACGCGTTTTCAGTGCGGCGCTCGGGAGGCGGCTCAAGAGCGCTGGCCGACTCACGTTGGCTGTCTTCGCGGGGTACGGCGAGTATCGTGAGGTCGGTTTGTCGGAGATTGAGCGTGCAGCGTCGGGTCCGTGGCTCGGAGGAGTGGTGACGGTCGATATCCATCCGTTCGTCGGTTCGGTCATGCTCAGCGACCTCTTCGGCCGCTACGACGACAGCGACGTGTCCGACCCGTTCCGCTTCCACGTTCCCCGCTTGGTTTTCGGGATCGGCTTCTGATGATGGGCGGCGGCGGAGGGCGAGGCGGTGTCTGTGCCAGGGACTCTGGATCCCGCCGAGGGAGCTGCATCTGGGCCATCCGCCTGACCAGCGTGGCGAGTCTCGCCTTGGCAACCGCGTGCACCGACGACTCCAGTCCACTCAACGTCGTTCCTCTGGCTCCCGTCGCGACGAACGGAACCGGCGCGTTGATGCAGACAGCAGCGGTGGGCACGCGTGTGCCGGAGCCACCCGCGATCCGGGTGACAGATCGCTTCGGGAATCCGGTGCAGGGGGTCGAGGTGCTCTTCGACGTGACGGTGGGTGAAGGTTGGGTCACAGCGGTCATCGACACTACCGACGCGGATGGTGAGGCGAGTACCCGCTGGGCCTTGGGAACCACCGCGGGTCCCAACGAACTCCGAGCCGGTCCGGCGGGTCTCGGGCCAGTCATCTTCGCCGCCGTGGGGCAGCCGTTGAGTCCCTCCGTAGTGATCGCGCTGTCCGGCAGTGGACAGGTGGCCACGGTGACGGCGGCGTTGGCCAACACGCTCGTGGCAGAAGTACGCGACATACACGGCAACTTGACTCCAGGGGTCCCCGTCGAGTGGCTCCCATCCGATACTTCGGCCGTGGTCTTGCCAACGTCTTCCGAAGCCGACTCCCTCGGGCGGGCTCGCGCTCTCTGGACCTTGGGTATGATCGCGGGCCTCAAGGAGGTTCGGGTTCGGGCAGGCTCGGTAGAAGTGGGCGGCTTCCTCGCTACCGCGGTTGCCGATTCGCCGGCTGAGCTGCTCAAGGTGAGCGGTGACGGTCAGACGGGACCCGCCGGGTCGGCGCTCCCGCAGCGGCTGGTTGCGCGCCTCGTCGATCGGTACGGCAACGGCGTGGAGGGTGCCAGCCTGGTCTGGACCGTCCTCCGAGGAGAGGGCTCGGTCCAGCCGGACGAAACGAGCACGGATGCGGAAGGCCTCGCCTCAGCCCGCTACGTAGTCGGACGCACGCCGCAAGCAACTGAGCGGGTCACGGCGAGCTTCGGGTCGCTGGGTGCCGCGGACTTCACGGCGCACACGGGCGAGCCCGACAATCTGGTCGTCGACCGGATGTACGTGACCCAGGTCACCCAAAATGCCGCCGGGTCCGTCCCGCTGGTGGCGGGTCGTGACGGCCTACTGCGCGTGTTCGTCCTCGCTCGCTCGGAAAACGCTCACTCGGCGAACGTCGAGGTACGGTTCTTTCACGACGGCGTACTCGTGCGCTCGGAAACGCTCGACCGAGCCAGCCAATCTGTCCCGACAGAGGCATCCGATGCAGATCTCGCGCAATCCTGGAATATGCTCGTGCCGGGCGAGCTGATCCGACCAGGCCTGTCCATCGTCGCCGAGGCCGACCCGGAGGACCGGGTCTACGAGTCCGAGGAGGCGGACAACGTGTTCCCGGCGGGTGGGGCGCTCGTTGAGACGGATGTGCGCTCGCTTCCGGACTTCCGAGTCCGCCTCATACCGATTCAGATGTTCACGCCGGCGGGCAACAGCACGGGAGACGTGCGTGACGGCAACAAGAGCGCCTACGTCTCTGCTGCGTTCAAGATGTTCCCAATGAGGGGGTTCGATGTCGATGTCAGGGCGGTCTTCACGAGCGGGGTTGGCGACCTGCGCGACCTCGGGCACTGGACCAGCCTCCTCAACGAGATCGCCGCACTCCGCGTCGCGGACGGCTCGTCACGCTACTACTACGGCACGGCCGGATTCCAGCCGAGCGCCTTCTGTGGTCTCGGCAACATCGGGGCCCCCACGGCGGTCGGCATGGACGGCGCCTGCGGGCCTTCCACCGCGGCACACGAGTGGGGCCACAATTTCGCGCGCCGTCACGCGCCGTGCGGCAATCCCTCGGGAGTCGACGGGGCCTACCCCTATGCTGGCGGTTCGATCGGCGTGCACGGGCTCGACGTCGAGAGGCTCGACCCGAAGTCGCCGGGCACTTTCTCCGACCTGATGTCCTACTGTGATCCGGTCTGGATAAGCGACTACACGTACGGGGGCATTCTCCAGTTCCGCGAAGCCGAGTCTGCGGCGGCCCATCTCGTGGCTCCAGCCCGCCAGCCCGCGATGGTCGTTTGGGGCCGGATCGAACGCGATCGGCTCGTTCTCGAGCCCACGTTCGAGGCGACGACGCTTCCGAAGCTTCCGGACGCGCCGGGTTCGTATCGCCTCACGGGGACCGCGGCCGACGGGACTGAGCTCTTCTCTCTCTCGTTCGCCGCAACCCCGGTAGACCATGCCGAGGCAGACATCCGCCACTTCGCCTTCGCGGTTCCTCTCGACCTGGCCCGGGCGTCCAATCTGGAGAGTCTTCGGCTCACGGCCCCGGGTACGGCCCTCGCTCCTGCCGAGGTCCGTCGCCAGACCTCCCCCTTGGCGCTGTCCAGCGTCCGGGCAACGCGCGAAGGCCCAGACCGAGTGCGGCTCGACTGGGCCGGAGTCGAGCTCCCGCTCATCGTGGTCCGCGACCCCGACAGTGGCGAGATCCTCGCGTTCGCCCGGGGCCTCACGGCGCTCATCGACAGCGAGGCCGACGAGCTCGACCTGACCTTCGCCCCGGGTATCGGTGGGCTACGCGGGCGCGTACTGGTGCGGTGAGTGTGGTTCACCACTGCCTCCCGGCGCCATGCTGACCGTGAATCAGGAGTCCTGCTGGCCGCGACCGAGGCTGAGCGACACGTCCCTCACGCCCAAGAGGGCGATACGGTGTGCGAAGGCCAGCGGCAACAACGTCTGGTAGTAATGAGACTTGATTCTCGATGCCGTTTCGACAAAGCCCTCGAGTCACCGGCACTCGCCCTGCGCTAGTCACGTGCACAACGTGCTGGTGACGGAAACGAGGGTCCTGGCGCCCAACCACAACGCCGAGCGGGAGCGCAAGTAGTGCGTCGCCAGGGTGGGCTCCTAAGCTATAACTGACGTGCCCCCAAGTGTGGTGCCACTTCCTATGTTAGAGGTTGAGCCATCGGCGGTCCCTGGAGCTGGGACATTCTAAGGAACCAAGACGATGGTTTGACGGCCTCCGGGGCGATGGTCCGACAGCCCCGGTGACATCGGAAGCGTCCTCGTTGCCTCCGAGGTTAGTCACGGGCATGGCCACCGACACGATCTCCCTCCGCTCGGAGGGCCCGACGCTTCAATTCCTGCCTGACGCGATCTCGGCCAAGAGCGGCACACTCCTCCTCATTCGTTACGAGAATGGAGGAGATCTGCCGCACAACATGGCGCTGTTCCGCAACGACGACGTCATCGATAGGATGGTGACGGCGGCGTACGAAGCTGAGGCGACGGGGTTCGTCCCCGTGGCGGCTGGGGCCGATCTGATCACATACAGTCCTCTCGTATCTCCCGGTCGGACCACCGAGATGGAGTTCGTCGTGCCCCCGCCCGGGATCTACACGTACATCTGCCTCTTCCCCGGACACGCGCAGATGATGCTGGGGACGCTGCGGTCCTTGAACTGAGCCGCGCCGACTACACCGTGACTGACGCGGGGGCGCGAGCG
>JAYZBT010000416.1:0-4113 GCA_036338615.1 Gemmatimonadota bacterium | reverse complement strand
CTGCCCTCCTTGAACTGGTCGGTCCGGGCGAGAAGCAGGTTGATCAATGCCTTTTGATGCTCCGGATCCACTTCGAGGATGTCGATGCAGATGCTCTCGGCTTCTTCCGGCTCGTTCAGGAGTCGGTAGTGTTCGGCCTTGGCAAGCGCCACGGGCACCGCGTCCGCTGATAATGGCTTGAGCTCTGACATGTCTCTCCGCTTCTTGCTACTGGGGGACCATCTTCCCCTGCCGATCTACGGGATCGAGCAGAGAGGCACGAAGGTAGTCGTGGTTCATGCGTCCTATGAAGCCGATGCTTATTCCCTTGGGGCACTGCGCCTCGCACTCCCCGTAGTTCCGGCAAGCACCGAAGCCTTCGTCTTCCATCTGCCCGACCATGTTGCGCACCCTCTCGTAGCGTTCTGGCTGTCCCTGGGGAAGCAACCCGAGGTGCGACACCTTGGCGGCCGTGTAGAGCATCGCCGACGCGTTCGGGCACGCGGCGACGCAAGCGCCACAGCCGATGCACGAGGCCGCATCGAGAGCCAACTCGACCGTGCCGGGCTCGATGGGCACGGAGTTCGGGTCCGGCTTGGGGCCGGAATGCACGCTGATGAATCCGCCGGCTTGCATGATCCGATCGAACGCGCTCCGGTCCACGATCAAGTCACGGACCAACGGAAACGCGGCCGCCCGAAAGGGCTCGACCGTAATCACGTCACCGTCCTGAAACTGGCGCATGTATACCTGACAGGTTGCCGACTCGGGCAGCGGGCCGTGGGCTTGCGCGTTGATCACCATCGAGCACATGCCGCAGATCCCTTCACGGCAGTCGGAGTCGAACGCGATGGGGTCCTCTCCCTTCGCGGTGAGTTGCTCGTTGAGCAGATCCATCATCTCGAGGAACGACGTATCGGGACTGATGTCGTCAACCGAGTACTGCACGAGGGCCCCGGGGGCCTCCGGCCCGGTCTGGCGATGAACGCGGAGCGTGAACCTCATGAGCTTATCACTTGTTCAAATCTTGTAGTTGCGCTGCGCCAACGGCAGTGCATGGAAAGTCAGCGGCTCCTCGTGGAGCGAGGGCCGTTCATCGGGGCCCTGGAAGTCCCAGACCGACACATGAGCGAAGTCCAGGTCATCGCGAAGAGCCTCTCCCTCCTCGGTCTTGTACTCCTCGCGGAAGTGGCCGCCGCACGACTCCTCCCGTGTCAGAGCGTCGAGGCACATGAGCTCCGCGAACTCGAGGAAATCTGCCAGGCGCCCGGCGTGCTCGAGCGACTGGTTGAGACGGTCACCGGTACCGGTGATCCGCAAGTCCGTCCAGAATTCGTCACGGAGCTTGGGGATGATCTCCTGGGCTTCGTTCAGGCCCTCCGCTGTGCGAGACATTCCACAGAGATCCCAAACCACTCGTCCGAGTTCCCGATGCAGAGACTCGACGGTCCGCTTTCCCCCAATCCCGAGTAGCCGGTCGATTCGGTCGCGGACTCCGCGCTCAGCGTCGCCGAACGCCGGGTGGCTGCTGTCCACATCCCCGTATGGGTGTCTGCTCAGATAGTCCCCGATCGTGATGGGGAGGATGAAGTATCCGTCCGCCAAGCACTGCATCAGAGAGCTCGCGCCCAATCGGTTCGCGCCGTGATCCGAAAAATTCGCCTCCCCTATCGCGTATAGCCCCGGCACCGTAGTCATCAGGTTGTAGTCGACCCAAAGCCCACCCATCGTGTAGTGGGGCGCGGGGTAGATCTGCATCGGTGTCGTCCAGGGACTCACGCCCGTGATCCGTTCATAGATCTCGAACAAGTTCTCATATCGGCCCGCGATCACATCGCGCCCATGCTCCGCAATCGCGTCACGAAAGTCCAGATAGACGCCTCGTCCGGTCGGACCGACCCCAAGATTCTGATCGCAGACGTCCTTGGCGTTCCTGGAAGCCACGTCCCGAGGCACCAGGTTACCGAATCGAGGATACCGTTCCTCAAGATAGTAGTATCGCTCCTCCTCGGGGATCTCGCCGGGCGCACGCGTATCGCCCCTCTTCCGCGGCACCCAGATGCGCCCGTCGTTCCGTAGCGACTCGCTCATCAAGGTGAGCTTCGACTGATGCTCTCCGGATGCGGGAATACACGTCGGATGAATCTGAGTGTAGCAGGGATTGGCGAACCTGGCCCCGCGCTTGTACGCCCGCCACGTAGCCGTGACGTTGCAGCCCCTCGCGTTGGTCGACAGATAGTAGACGTTGGAATAGCCCCCGGTCGCGAGTACCACGGCGTCCGCCGCGTGAGACCGAACCTCACCGGTGACGAGGTCTCGAACCACGATCCCTCGGGCGCGCCCGTCGATGACCACGATATCGAGCAGTTCGGTACGCGTGTGCATCTCGACCTGCCTGGCCTTGATCTGCTCCGCCAGCGCGGAATTCGCCCCTAGCAGCAGCTGCTGACCGGTCTCGCCGCGCGAGTAGAACGTCCGCTCGACCAGGACCCCGCCGAACGACCGATTCGCGAGCATCCCGCCGTATTCACGGGCAAAGGGCACACCCTGCGCGACCGCCTGGTCGATGATGTTCTCGCTCAGCTCCGCCAGCCGCCAAACGTTCGCCTCGCGAGACCGGTAGTCCCCACCCTTCTGCGTGTCGTAGAAAAGTCGATACACCGAGTCGCCGTCGTTGCGGTAGTCCTTGGCCGCGTTGATCCCTCCTTGGGCGGCGATACTGTGGGCCCGGCGGGCGCTGTCCTGGAAACAGAAACAATTCACGCGGTAGCCCATTGCACCGAGCGAGGACGCCGCGGCGGCGCCGGCCAATCCGCTGCCCACCACGATGATGCGGTAGTGCGGCCGATTGCGGGGGCCGACGAGACGCAAGTGCTCCCGGTGCGTGTCCCACATGTGCTCGATCGGCGCTTCCGGGATCTTCGCATCCAGTCGCATCAATCTTCCCCCACTGTGCTCTGCCCGACGCTACCGGACGGCGGCTCGAGGGCCCCCACCGCGACCGAGATCGGGACCACGACGAACCCGATGAAAAGTGCCACGGAGAGGATCGTCGCGAACCAACGTAGCGCGCGATTCCGGCCGGGGCTGTCGAGCCCCCACGTCTGGAACATGCTCCAAGCGCCATGATAGAGGTGCAGCGAAACGAGCCCCAGGGCCACTGCGTACAACACGACCAAGGGCCAGCGGGTGAAGGCCGAATACACGTTGGCGTAGACGCGACCCGGCTCGAAATTCGCGGGGTCGATCGCGCCGGTGGTGAAGTGCAGGAGATGGAAAACGACGAAGCCGAGCAACAACACGCCCGTGATCATCATCCACCTCGCCGCCAGGGTAGCGCGCGCCTGGTGATGTTTCTCGTATCGGTCCGGTCGCGCCGCCCGACTCACTGATGCGAGCTGCACCACAAAGACCACATGGAGGACGAGCGCTGCGATCAGGATCAGTCTGAACGTCCACAACGCCCCGCCGTGCGGGAGCATGGGCTCGCCCATGGACCGCAGGAACTCCGCGTATACGTCGATGTCTCTGACACCCGGCTCTGGATCCGGCAGGAAGATCTTCAGATTGCCGGCGACGTGGCCGACGAGGAATCCGAGCAAGATCGCACCCGTAACCGCGACGACCGCCTTCTTGCCGAGCGTGCTCTTGAAGAAGCCCGAACTCACATTCGCCTTGCCTGCAGGACCGTGACTGTGGACGGCATGGGTCACTTCGGCAGAGGAAGCCGTGCTGTGGACCAGTCGGGGTGGGCCGCAGTGTTCGCGGGCACCTGCCCGTGAGGGGTGCAGGACCCGGAGTAAATATGCCTACCTTCGAGTAGGGGGAAAACCCTCGCCTCAGTATCGGCCGCTGCCAGGTGCTATCTGAGCTCGAAACTCCTCAGGCCCAACGCAAAGTACTCGGCCACCCGCTCAGCGAAGTGCGAAAGCTGCTCTACATGCCGCTTTGGCATTTGGGCGAAGGCCTCCACGGTTACATCGATAGATAGACCCGCCGAGTTGGAATATGGTTGCGCTCCGAACCTGCCTAGTGTTCCTCCGCCTCGGCCCGCTCGGCGGCGACCTTCTTCGCCACGTCCCGCGGCGCGGGTTCATACCCGGCCAACTTGCGGCTGTGGTGTGCGCGCCCCTG
>JAYZBT010000415.1:0-2593 GCA_036338615.1 Gemmatimonadota bacterium | reverse complement strand
CTCAGGGAGCTGGCGTCGGCGTTGTTGCCGGACCTCGCCTCCCGCTCCGGCCTGGAGTTGCGCGAGCCCGTCCGACTCGAGATGCGGAGTCGTGAGCAGTTGGTTCGCTATCTCGAGTACAAGCTCGACGAGGAGCTACCGGAGGAGGAAGCCCGGGCCACGATCGACGCCTATGCGCTCTTCGGCCTCGTCCCGCGGACTCTGGACCTACGCGAGGTCCTGCTGGGGCTCTACACGGAGCAGGTCGCGGGCTTCTACGAACCGGACTCGACCGCGCTCTTCGTGCTGGACGACCAGCCGGAGGAGTCACTGCAAGGCCTGCTGGTGCACGAGCTCGTGCACGCGGTCCAGGACCAGTGGGCAGATCTGAAGGCGCTCACCGACCCCGACCTCGGGAACGACCGGGCGACTGCCGCGCAGGCGGCCATCGAAGGGCACGCGACGTTGGTGATGTTCGAGTACATGGCGGAGCAGGCGCAGGGTGAACCGGTGGACTTGGGGGCACTCCCCAATTTCGCGACGCTGCTGAGGTCCCAGCTGGAGGGCGCGAGGACGCAGTTTCCGGCGCTCGCGGCAGCCCCTCCGGTGATCCAAGAGAGCCTGCTCTTCCCGTATCTGGAGGGGGCGGGCTACGTGCACGGCCTCTGGACGCAGGGGGAGAGGTTGGCCCCGTTCGGCGAGTATCTGCCTCAATCCACGGAGCAGATTCTCGGCGGGAGTCGTGAGGACGCGCCGGTCCAGCTGACGATCTCGGTCCGGGGCGCCGAAGTCGCGCACGAGGACGTGCTCGGCCGACTCGAGTTGGGCGTGCTGCTGGACCAGCACCTGGGATCGGGCAGTGCCCGATTCGCCGACGGGTGGGGAGGCGACCGGTACGTGCTGGTGGAAGGGGCGGGAGGTGAGCGGGGCCTCATCTGGTACGCGGTCTGGGACGACGAGGACGCGCAAGGTCGCTTTGCTGAACACTTTCAGGATGCGCTCGGTTCCCTCGGCGGCGCGGCTTCGCTCGAACTCACGCAAGTAGGCGGCCACCCGGCGACCGTGCTGCGGGTGGGCGTCACCTCAGGCGTTTCGGTAGAGGTGAGGGCCCAGAGGCGTCCGTGACGGACGCCGTGTTTGCGCCCGACCCCGCGCCGGCCATCGGCGTAGAAGTGGGGTTCGCGGGTGGGAGCTACGAGGTGCTGATCGGATCAGGCCTGCTCGGTGGCATCCCCGCGTTGCTCGCGGAACGCGCGCCAGTTCATCGTTACGCCGTGATCTCGGATGACAACGTGGCGCCTCTGTACGGCGCTTCCGTGTGCGACGCGCTGGTGGCCTCTGGCGTCGATGCGCGGCTCTATTCGTTTCCGGCTGGCGAGGCGTGCAAGACCCGCGAGAACTGGTCGATGCTCACGGACGCGATGCTCGATGACGGACACGGCCGCGACAGCTGCGTGCTCGCCGTGGGCGGCGGTGTTACGGGCGACCTGGCCGGCTTCGTGGCCGCGACGTATCTGCGCGGCGTTCCCGTCGTGCAGGTCCCGACCAGCTACCTGGCGATGATCGACGCTTCCGTGGGTGGGAAGACGGGGGTTGACGTGCGCGCGGGAAAGAATCTGGTGGGCTCGTTCCACGCGGCGACCGCCGTGGTCTCGGACCCCGACACGCTCGCGACGCTGCCCGCCGCGGAGCGGGTACAGGGTCTGGTGGAGGCCTTCAAGCATGGGGCGATTCTCGACGCTCAGTACTTCGAGTGGCTCACCTCGTCCGCGGGCCGACTGCTCGCTGCCGAGATCGAGACCGCGACGGAGGCCATAGTGCGGTCCGTGCATATCAAGGCCGATGTGGTCACAGGTGACGAGCGAGAGGGCGGCTACCGACAGGTGCTCAACTTCGGCCACACCGTGGGGCATGCGCTCGAGGCTGCCACGGGCTACGGCATGGGTCATGGCACCGCGGTGGCGGCGGGCATGTTGCTCGAAGCGGAGCTCGGCGAGCGGTTGGGTGTCAGCGAAGAGGGGACACGCGGCCGGATCGACGCGGGTCTCTCGACGCTGGGCCTGTCACTCGATTCGGTGCCCTCGCTCGACGTGGCATCGGCGTTCGATTTCCTGTCGTCGGACAAGAAAGCTCGCTCGGGGAGGCCCCGGTACGTATTACTTCGTCGGCTCGGCGAAGTAGAGGGCGACGGCGGGTGGAGCCGGGAAGTGCCGGACTCGCTCGTGCGCGACGTGCTCGCGGAGCTCGGCTGAAACGGAGTGCCTCGATGAGCGACGGCCCGTATCTACTGCCACTGGACGTGACATGGCTCTGACGGAGGGCGACACCGACGTCACCGTCGCGTCGGCGCTTGCTACCCGAGCTACCTCGGACCCTGGGAGTGCGTACCTGCGGTTCCGCGACCGGGTGATCACCTAACGGAGAAGTCGAGCGCGACGCCGAGGCGCTCGCGGCGGCGCTCGCCAACCTGGGGGTGGAGTCCGGGGGCCGGATCGCGCTGGTGCTACCGCCCTGTCCGGAATTTGCGGTCTCGATGTTTGCGGCGGCCAAGCTCGGCGCGACCATCGTGCCGCTCAATCCTCGCCTCACTCCGTCCGAGTTACAGTACATGTTG
>JAYZBT010000414.1:0-7168 GCA_036338615.1 Gemmatimonadota bacterium | reverse complement strand
ACGTGCGCAAGGCGCTCAAGCAGGCGTACCGCATTCTCTTCAGCTCGAACCTGAATCTCTCACAGGCGCTCGAACGGGCCGACACCGAAGCGGAAGCGATTCCCGAGGTGCGACACCTGCTCGAGTTCATCCGGGCGGGCGAGCGCGGAATCACCCTTTAGCTAGAAGGCTGTTGAAGAAGTACAGCGGGCCGCGTTGGGGATGCCACAGCCCCAGATCCTAGGCGGAGCGTTGAAGGCGTAGCCGTAGCTACTTCGAGAGGCTCCAACGACGGAGATGGGGCCGTGCCACCCCAACCCACACACTGTAGTGTCATGACACACTTGATGACGGGCGCAGGGGGGTCGCGGCCCTGTAGGTCGTTACTCCTCCTCGGACCACCGCCTTCGGCGGCGGTGCCCGAACAACTACGACTCGTCGTCGTGCCTACTACAGGTCTCGCGAGACCCCTGCGCGCGGCCCACTGTACTTCTCCCACGGGCTGCTAGCCCCGAGATCGAGAGTCGCCGTTGCCGCCGACAGCCTCTGAAGGCACCTCCCAAAGCACGCCCGAAAGCGTCCCGACCCGAGCGGGCTACGTCACGCTGGTGGGGCGTCCCAACGCGGGGAAGTCCACGCTGCTCAACCGACTCATCGGGCAGCACCTCTCGATCGTGACCGCGAAGGCGCAGACGACCTGGCAGCGGGTGACCGTGATCCTTACGAGTGGGTCGGACCAGCTCATCTTCCTCGATACGCCAGGGCTGCTGGACGTACGCGACCTCTTGCAGCGCGCCATGCTCGGGGCAGCGCTGCAGGCGTTGTCCGAGGCTGACGTGGTTCTGCTGGTCATCGACGCCACGCGCAAGCCGAATCCGAAAGAGACGACGCAGATCGTGCGGGCGGTCGAGGAGGTGCGCGCGCCCCTCCATATCGCGCTCAACAAGGTCGACGAAGCCAGCCCCGTACAGATCGAGCTCTGGGAAAGCTGGCTCGCAGCCAATGTTCCTGGGGCGCTGTACCGGGTCTCAGCCGCCGATGGGCAGGGCGTCGACGAGTTGCTCGAGGCCGTGCGGTCGGACCTGCCAGAGGGCCCGTTCCTCTACCCCGAGGACGACATCGCGTCGGACCCCGTGCGCTTCTTCGTATCGGAACTCGTACGGGAGACGATCTTCGAGTTGTATCATCAGGAGGTCCCGTATGCGACGTTCTGTCAGGTGGAGGAGTACCGCGAGGGTCAGGACCCGGTCTACATCCAAATGAACGTCTACGTAGAGCGAAAGTCCCAGAAGGGCATCTTGATCGGGAAGAAAGGTGCGGCGATCCGCGAGCTGGGAGAGCGCTCGCGCAAGAAGATCGAGCACTTTTTGGGTACGCGCGTGTACCTCGATCTGTGGGTAAGGCCGCTCAAGGACTGGCGTAAGAACAGGGCCCACCTGAGTCAGCTCGGCTTCCGCGTCCCGGAGGACGATGATGCGCGTGATTCGTAACCTCTTGTTGCTGAACTGCTCCTCTCTGTTGCTCCTCTTGCTGTGCGGGGTGTTTTACGGCCCTTCCCGAGCTGCCGCGCAAGGGAACGAGGGTGGGGGTTCCGCGGAGGGCGCTCTGTTTCTCTTGCTGCCAATCGGGGCCAAGGCGGTTTCGCTCGGCCGTGCGATGACCCCTCAGGATGGGCCCGAATCGGCCTTCTGGAACCCAGCCGGGCTCGCGGCCGTGCGTGAGAGGCAGGTCGTACTGCTGCGCGGGGACCCCCTGGCGGGGACATCGACGGCCTTTTCTGCGCTCTGGACCCGTTCGGGTGTCGGAACGGTCGGTCTGTCCTACCAGCTTCTCGACGTCGGCAGTCAGGACCTGACGGATATCGATGGCAACCAACTCGGGACCATCAGCTCGCGCAACCACTTGGGCATCGTCTCCGCGGCAGCGCAGTTGGCCGACCGAGTTCGCTTGGGCGTGAACTTCAAGGTCGTCCAGTTCCGGCGCTCGTGCCGAGGGCTTTGTACGGACGCTGGCACCACCGCGACGACGTATGCCTTCGATGCGGGATTGCAGATCCTGCCCACCGAGCGCCTGAGGATCGGGGTGATGCTCGCCCACATCGGTCCGCGCTACCAGATCCTGAACGCGGAACAGGCCGACCCGCTTCCGGCGCGGGCGCGCCTCGGGGTCTCCTACAACCTCCTCACGCTGATCACGGAGGAAGAGGAGCTCGGGGGTTGGCTCACCGTGGAGATACAAGACCGTCTTCGTGATCCCGGGTCTCTCTCGCTTTATCTCGGGACGGAACTGATCGCCGGCCTGAGCGAAGCGCTCTTCCTTCGCGCGGGGTACGTGCTCGGGGGCCTCGATCAAGAGGACGGCGCGCGGGTAGGGCTGGGCTTCCGGTATCAGCGATTCGACCTCGCCATCGCCAAGTCCTTGGCGGTCTCCACGCTGACGGGTGAGACCGAGCCGATCCAGGTCACCTTCTCGATTCGGTTCTGATGGCGGGAGCGGGACATTAGGACACGCTCCAGATGGCTCGGCACGCGAGCGTTGCTGCTGCTCGTGCTCGCGGTGTCGACCGAACGGAATGCGGAGGCTCAGGAGCGTGGCTCTGGTGGGTCATGGGAAGCCGGTCCGGCCAACCACACGCTCCTCTCGTTGGCGGTGCCGGGGCTCGGCCAGCACAAGCAGGGCAAGGCGAGGAAGTGGGCCTTCGCCGCGCTCGAGGTCATGGCGCTGTCTGCCTACGTCGAGCGTCGTCGCTCGGGTTCTGCGCTGCGCCGGGACTACCGGGCCTTTGCCTGGGAGGCCGGAAGGGTTCAGATCGGGGCCCGCGTGGACGGGGACTTCGACTATTACGAGACGCTGAGCAAGTGGCTTCGCTCCGGGGCGTTCGACGGGGACGCGGGCTCCGGCGGCATCCAACCCGAGCAAGATCCGGAGACCTTCAACGGCATGATCTGGGCCCGAGCCCAGGGCATCTTCCTGGGGGGTGGCGGAGGGGAGGGGGACCCGGGGTTCGCGCAGGCGATCGAGTATTATGAGGAACGTGCGTACGGGAGCACGTTCCTATGGGACTGGAGTTCCGATCCCGAGGGGCGCGAGCGCTTGGGGGATATGATCTCAGAGACCGATGGCCGGTTTCGTCAGGCGACCACTGCCGTGGGGATCGTGATCGCCAACCACGTCGCCTCGGCGGTAGACGCCTACTTGAGTGCCCGCGGCGTTACAACCCCAGCGAGCATCGGCTTCGCGCCTAGGCGGGGCGGGCTGCGTGGCTTGGGGTGGACCGCGACCCTCAGAGTCCCAGTCGGGCGCGGGGCACGGTGAGTCGCCGCGGGCGAGGCGCCGAGACCGGGGAAGCCAAGGTGCTGGAGGTCCTGGCCGCATCGACGCGCGGGCCGCTCAAGAGCAAGGAGATCGCGCGTGCGGCTGGCGTTGCGACCAGCGAGTACCGGCGCTTCAAGCGACTGCTGACGGGTCTGGAGCGAGCCGGAAAGATCTATCGGGTGAAGGGCCACCGGTTCGCGCTCTCGGGGAGTCTCGAGCT
This sequence comes from Gemmatimonadota bacterium, assembly GCA_036338615.1. Taxonomy (GTDB): domain Bacteria; phylum Gemmatimonadota; class Gemmatimonadetes; order Longimicrobiales; family Gaopeijiaceae; genus UBA1138. Next base: position 3,654 of record JAYZBT010000414.1, on the reverse strand, counting down.
GAGCCCCGGCATCGTCTCGCTGACCCGCGCGGGAGACGCTTTCGTCCGTCCGGACGGGGGCGGCGGCGACCTCTTCGTCCCCTCGACCCACCTCGCGACCGCCATGGACGGGGACCACGTCGTTACCCGCATCGAGTCTCGCCCGCGCGGCCGTAGCCCCGTAGCGCGAGTCATAAAGGTTCTCGAGCGGGCTCGGGAGAGCATCGTCGGCACGTTCCACAGTTCGCGACGCTTCGACTATGTCGTGCCCATGGATGGGCGGCTCTCGAAGGACGTACTCGTGCCCAGGGACGCCGGCGGCGAGGCTGACGACGGGGACGTGGTCGTCGTCCGGTTGGATTGGTACGGAAAGGGGGGGGGCGGCCCCTCGGGCACGGTGGCGGGAACGGTGATCGAGGTGCTCGGGCCCCTGTCGGACCCCGGGGTCGACGTGCTGGCGGTCGCTCACGGCTTTGGCCTCTCCTTCGACTTTCCAGCCGAGGTGACGGCTGCCGCCCAGGAGGCCGCAGAGCGAGGCATGCCAGAGACGGGGTCGAGTGCCGCGGACGGGCGGGTCGACCGTACGGATCTGCTGGTGTTCACGATCGACCCCGCGGATGCCAAGGACCACGACGACGCCCTCTCGGTGACCGAGCTGGGCGGGGGACGATTCGAGGTGGGTGTGCACATTGCAGATGTCTCCCACTTCGTGCCGGAAGGGGGCGTGATCGACGTCGAGGCGCTGGCTCGCGGGACCAGCGTATATCTGGTCGACCGCACCATCCCGATGCTGCCCGAGGCACTCTCGGCCGACGTGTGCTCGCTGATGGGGGGCGTGGACCGGCTCGCCGTATCGGTCTTCATCGAACTCGACTTGGCGGCTGAGGTCTATGGTCGCCGGTATGAGCGGACACGCATCCGGTGCTCGGACGGGTTGTCCTATGAGCAGGCCCAGTCCGTGTTGGATGGCGGCGGAGCGATATCGCCCGAGATCGACAACGCCATCCGCACGCTCGACGATCTCGCTCGCCGCGTGAGAGCGGACCGCGCCCGACGAGGGGCGCTCGACCTCGAGATACCGGAGGCGCGTGTGGTGCTCGACGAGCGCGGCCACCCGGTCGACATCCTGCGGCGTGAACGGCTGGAGAGCCATCGACTCATCGAGGACTTCATGGTGCTCGCCAACGAGGTCGTCGCGGCTGATATGGAAGCCCGCGGTATCGACGGCCTGTACCGTGTTCACGAGCCGCCCTCCCGAGAGCGGGCTGACGAGTTACGTGAGCTACTGGGCCGCATCGGGCAGAATCGGCTCCCTGGTCGCACGTCACTGACCCCCAGGGACCTACAGCAGCTCCTGGAAGCGGTACGCGGACGCCCGGAGGCCGCGCTTGTTTCGACGGTGGTATTGCGGTCCCTGGCGAAGGCGCGCTACGACCCCGAGAACCTGGGCCACTTCGGTCTCGGATCACCGGCGTACTTGCATTTCACCAGTCCTATCAGGCGCTATCCGGACCTTGTCGTCCACAGGGAGGTCGTTCGCTCGCTGATCGGTGGGGCGCCAGCCCGTTCATGGGATCCGGGGGTCCTGCGTTCGCTCGCCGACGGTACCAGTGCCCGAGAGCAGGCCGCCGCGGAGGCCGAGCGCGCTTCGGTCGCGCTGAAGAAGGTGGAGTTCATGGAACGTCACCTCGGGGAGGCCTTCGACGGGAGTATCTCGGGGGTGGCTGCATTCGGCTTCTTCGTGACGCTCGAGCGGTACTTCGTGGATGGTCTCGTCCACGTAAACAGCCTTCGGGACGACTTCTACCGGTTGCAACAGGAGTCGTACGCGCTCGTCGGCGATCGCGGCCGACGTAGCTATCGGCTTGGGGATCGCGTGCGCGTCCAGGTAACGCGGGTCGACAAAGAGGCCCGTCATGTGGACTTCCTCTTGGTCACGGCGTCCGCTGAGGCAGATTGACACTGCCCTCGGGACCACGGTAACGTCCCCGTCCGGCGCAGTTTCCTCGCGCGAGATCGTATGGCATCCAACAAGACCGTTCTCCATTTTGGTCCAGGTCAAGCAGACCCGTCTCCGCTCGTCTCTCGGTTCGCCGAGGAGAACGGCTTGGAGTTGGTACGTGTGGAGCACGCCTCCGACGTCCGGGCACTGCTGAACCGCACGATGCCGGCTTGCCTCGTCATCGAGACGGGGCCCGATGCGACGGTCGTCGTGGAACTCGTCGACGCGACCAAGGCCGACTCCTTCACGGGTATCGTACCGCTCGCCGTGGTGCTGAACGGCACAGGTGGGAGCACTGCCGACCTGCTCGAGGCTGGAGCCGACGAGGTAGTGAACGACGAAATTCCGGAACGGGAGCGACTGCTCCGGCTCGAGCAGGTCCTCAAGCGAGCCGATCGGGATGTCTCGGTGCACCCGACCACCCGTTTGCCCGGTACCAACCACATCGCGAGGGACATGCAGTCTCGGCTCGAAACCTCGGAGACGTTCGCCGTCTGCTACGCGGATCTCGATCACTTCAAGGAATTCAACGATCGCTACGGATATGCGTTCGGAGACGCCGTGATTCGGCTTCTATCGCGTATTTTGCGGGACATCGTTCGCGGCCTGGCGCCCGGGGGCTTCGTAGGCCACATCGGCGGAGACGACTTCATCTTCAACGTTCCCGTGGAGTACTTGGAGGAGACGTGTGATGCGATCATCTTTCTCTTCGATGAACTGATCCCATATCAGTACACCGAGGAGGATCGCCGCGCCGGATATTTCCTAGGCGAGGACCGTCGCGGAAATGTGCACCGAGTCCCACTCATGGGCCTGTCGATCGGCGTTGTGACCAATCAGTTCCAGACGTTCGACCATCCGGGTATGATCAGTGAGCTCGCGGCTGAAATGAAGTCGTTTGCGAAGTCTCTGCCCGGGTCGAAATACGTGGTCGACAGGCGGCAGCAACCGAGTGACGCGGAGGGAGCGGAGACGCGCGACGAGCAGGCGCTCGCCGGCGCAGCGGCTTCCGGTCCACCCACGATGTGAACACCCGAACCAAACCAAAACTATGGTCATCCAGATCGCATGCCCGTCCTGTGCCGCAACCTTCCCTGTCGATCCGAACAAGATCCCAGTGGCGGGGGTCAAAGCCCGTTGTAGTGAGTGCCGGTTCGTCTTCCTGGTGGAGCGACCCGCGCCGATCGAGGACGTTGCGCCCGAGGTTGTGGCTGAGCCTGAGGTCGCCGCTGAGCCTGAGGTCGCTGCTGAGCCCGAGGTCGCCGCTGAGCCTGAGGTTCCGGTCGATGGCCTGGCCGCCGCCTTCACCGACGAAGAGCTGGTCGCGGTAGCCGAGGAGGAGCCTTTGGCTGAGCCCGAGGCTCCGGTAGATGGATTGGCCGCCGCGTTCTTCGACGGAGAATCGCCTGCCGTCACCGAGTTGTTAGAGGCAGCCGCCGAGGAAGTCGAGACCGAAGATTGGTCGGTGGACGCGCCCGAGGAAGTGGCTCCCGAGGAGGACGCCTCCGACTTTGCGGTAGCGGAGGAAGTGGTGATCGATGAGGCCCCGGACGAGGGTGAGGCTATCGAATTCGGCGTAGCAGAGGACGTCGCGGTCGAAGAGGCGTCCGTTGTCGAAGCTCCGGCCGAACCGCCCGTTGAAGAGCCCGCGGCACCCGTTTCCGGCTTCACTT
>JAYZBT010000413.1:0-9830 GCA_036338615.1 Gemmatimonadota bacterium | reverse complement strand
AACCCGATCTCGTACATGGCGTACAGGATCCGCCGATGCACGGGCTTGAGCCCGTCCCGCACGTCGGGCAGCGCACGCTGCACGATCACGCTCATCGAGTAGTCCAGGAAGGACTCTCGCATCTCCTCTTCGAGGAGCCGTATGACAATCCGATCCCGCTTGGAGGCCGTGGCCATTCCGTCTCCTGACAACGCGGAGGAGCCGCTTCGCGGCCCGAAGGTTCTCACCTTCCCGGGGGAGCCGCAAGCGGTGCGGGATCGTTAGGCGTCGGCCTCCGCGAGCAACTCCATCAGCCTGGCCTTGAGCGCGGTCGGGGCCCGCTCTTCCGCTTGGTCCGGTGCGCCCGATAGCCGAAGAGCGAAGCGATATACCGCATCGAGGTGCGGAAGCGCTTCCTTCTCGAAACCGGCCTTCGACTCGCGCCCGTTCACCCGCCGTCCCGGCTCCGTCAAGAGTCCAGACCTTCCAGTATCTGCTCGAATTCTTCCGCCATCGTCGGGTGGCCGTGACGGTTCGCAGCCTCGATGCCGCGCCGGTAGGCCTCTTTCGCCTGCTCGTCCTCGCCCATCTCGTTCAACGCCGCCGCCAAGCGACCCCAGGCGTTGCCCTCGTCGTCGGAAGCGGCGAGGTAGGCGCGAAGTTCCCGGACGCCGTCGGCGGACCGGCCGGAACGCAGGTATTCCAGCGCGAGGCCGAAGCGCAAGCGCGAGTCGTCTGGATTGCGCGCGAGCATCTTCTCCAGCACCGCAGCGCGGTCGGACGTCACCGCGAGGTCAGTCCGGAAACTGAAAGTCGCGGGCCGCTTCGCTGGTCGGTTGGAACCCGGTCACCAACTCGATGAGCGCCGACATTTCGCTCGCCATTTCCCCGATGCGATGCGATACGATGAGGGAGTGGGCGAAATCGAAATAGGCAGCTACCGCGCCTTCGTCGGCCGCATGCAGGGTTACCACCACCGACTCCATCTCCGCGCGGAGACACTCGACGATCGCGCTCACCGCGGATTGCACCCCCCACAACTCTTCTAGCGTGGAGAGCGACAGGTCGCCGCGCAGCAGCGGCAACAACGCTTCGACGCGTGCTCGTCGCTCCGGCGGCGCCAGAACCCCGCCGGCCGCCGAGCCTTCCCCTTCCAGGAATGCATCGGCGCCCGTCCGTAGCGCCCTCAATTCTTCATATGAGAAGTGCAAGATCACGATGATCTCCGAAGCTGTCCGCGCCCCCGTGGCACGACCTCTCCCTATATCTACATATCGGATATCTACATATCGGCACCCGCGAGTGTTTCTGCAAGCAGTACGAGGCGGGGCTCTCGAACCGTCAGTTTCGAGTCGGTCAAGCCATCGCGGACGCCTCCGGCCCATACACGGTCAGGGACAGCGACGCGTGATGCTCCCTATCCACGCGAACATCGAATGAGTATCGCCCTGGAACGGGGAAAACCAATCCGTCGAGGTTGAGCACGTGAGGCACGCGAATGCCACCAGCCACGCTCGCCGGCCCCGGGGCCAGTTGTATCTCACCGTCTACGCGGACGAGCTCGTGCCCGGTTGGGTCCTTCAGTACGATCCCGACCTCGTGCTTACCTGTCTCGTTCAGTCCGGCGATGAAGCGGAGGATGAGCACCATGTGAGGGTGTCTCGCCGGGAACTGTGACGTCCCGATCCGATCGAAGATCCCGAGGATGTTGAGTTTCCCCGATCCGTCTATCGTAGCGGCGTCGGCGATCAGGGTGAGGTCGACTTCCATGTGTGGTCAGCCTTCGCGGAAGGGTGGGTGCTCATCGCCTACCCCGGGGTCGACCAGAGGTAGCAACAACCTGTCGGCGAGCACGATGCCCGCGAGAAGGTCGATGAGTATGTGAGCTGCGATGGCCGGTAGCAGCGAGCCCGAGAGCAGGAATCCACCAGCGAGCGCGGCGCCCATCAAGCTGGTCCGTACCATCCCGAGCGCGCCCTGATAGGCGTGTAGCACGCCGAATACGACCGACGTTACGAGCAACGCGCCCAAGGAGCCGACAGCCGGGATCAGCAGGGGGATCGCGTACCCGCGATAGGCGATCTCCTCTGCTGAGCCGGCCGTCACTGCAAGGAGAGCGAATACGGTGCGCTCCTGTGGGTCGCGCGGGAGCAGGGCCCGCAAGAGAGGGCTCTCATCCGCGCCGAGCAGCAGGGCGATGTGTCGGAAGAGGACAATGATGCCGATCCCGGCTGCCGTGAGGCCGAGCGTCCAGCCGATGAAGGGCGCCGGAGCCAGCGAGGTGAGCCCGATCGCCGCGAGGCCGTCGGCGCGGGTGCCGACCAGCCAGCTGATCGCCCCCAGCATCGCCAGCATGGCGATGGAACTCCAGTAGGCGGGCAGCCTCTCGATCGTGCGCTCCCCGATGAGCGGGATTTGCGCCATCGCCACGACCGGCATCGCGACGAGCAGCGCCGCCAGCAGGAGAAGGTCCGGCAGCGGTAAGCCCGTCACGCCGAGAGCGCCTCCCGTCCGAATTCCTCGATCGACTGCAGCGTCTCGCGTACGTCGTCCCAGGTAGACGTGTGATTCAGAATGCAGAGCCGAAGGGAATAGAGGCCGCGGAGCCGGGTGGAGGACATCATCGCGATCTGGCTCTCGATGATGCGTGCCTGGATCGCTTCATTGACCTTCTCGAGGCGATCGTCACTGAGATCCATCCCGCGAGGGTTTACGCGAAAGCACACGACGCCCAAGGACGCCGGGTTCGCGATCTGAAGGACCTCGGACTCGCGCACGTAGGCTTCCGCCCTTGCGGCCAGCTCGATGCCCCGGCCCACGGCCCGCCGGAAGGCGACCATCCCGAACGTTTGTATCGACATCCAGATCTTGAGCGCGCGGAAGGAACGACTCAGCTGCAGGCCTCGGTCGCCGAAGTTCGGGTGGTCGGCACCCCAACGCGCGTCTTGCAGGTACTCCGGATGGACCGAAAACGCGTCTTCCAGCTTGCGCACGTCCTTCACCATGAGGCACCCGACCTCGAACGGTTGGAAGAGCCACTTGTGTGCATCCATCGCGATCGAGTCGGCGCGTTCTATCCCCTCGAGCAGGTTCTTTCCGTACTCGGTCAGGACCGCAAATCCGCCGTAGGCCGCGTCGATGTGGAACCAGATGCCCTCGGTTTCGCAGTAGTCGGCCATCGCATCGAGCGGGTCGACCGCCCCCGTGTTGGTCGTGCCGGCGTTGCCGCAGACCGCGATCGGGTTGAACCCCGCAGACCGATCCTCAGCGACCATGCGCGCGAGGTGCGACATGTCCAATCGGAATCGGTCGTCGCTCGGTACCGTACGCACACATTCGGGTCGGACGCCGACGATCGTCGCGGCTCTGATCAGGGCGGTATGGCTCTGATCGCTCATGTAGACCGTTGCGCGCTCCGGGGCACCCGCTGTCTCGCGCGCGGCAACGAAGGCGTCTAGGCTCGCCGCGGACCCGCCACTGGTGAGGACTCCTCCTGCGGTGTCGGGGTATCCGATCCAATCGCGGAACCAGTCGAGTACGACCACCTCGAGTTGGCTGGGGCCGCTCGCGCCGAGCCACGTGCCCTGGAAGATGTTGTGCCCCGCTGCCATGAAGTCCGCCAGCACCCCTGGCCAGGTCGGAGACGAAGGCACGAATGCGAAGAAGCGGGGATGGTCCACGCGGCCCGCGATCGGAAGGATCTCTCTGGCGGCGCGCTCGAGCACTTCTACCGCCGGTCGGCCCTCCTCCGGCGCGTCCTCCCTCATGATGGGCTCCAACTCAGAGCGCCACCCACCCCTCCAGGCCGGCTCCTGGGGCAGGTTCTCGATTCGCGCCACGACGAGTTCAGCAGCCCTTTGGGCCAACGCCAACATCTCGTCGGGCTTCATCTGTAGCTCGCTCGGAGCGTCGTCTTCCATCGGTGCCGTCATACGGATAGTCTTCCTTTCATGTCTGCTAAGAGTGCCACCAAGAGAGCCACGGGTCAGGGCTTGGTCTTTCGCGTGCTCGACGCGATGGATGCGCCCCATTCGGGCCGTATTCTACGTCTCCGGCTCCAGTCGGGTGAAGCGCCGTCGATCAAGTCTCTCAGAAACGCCGAGATGCTCGCGACCGGGCCCGCCGGGGAGAACTGCCGTCTACGGGTGAGCGGCTTCGCGATCTTCGGCGGCAAGCCGAGCGACGAACGGCTCGCGCGCACCGGCCGTATCGACGTTCACATCGAGGAACTCGACGGTGGCCCCATCGGCCTGCGCTGGGAAGTCACGCTCTCCTGATGTGCCTCGCCACCGCCGCGCTGGCACCATCCAGACCGCGAGGCTCCCTCGTGTCACCGCGAGCGTAGGCCTGGGGGTTCTCTGCTGAAGGTCTCCAGGAACCAATCGCGGTAGCGGTCCGTTTCGCCGGGGTTCTCGCGCGCCCATTCGGCGCGGGCTACGGCGAACTCCGAGGGCCGGGCTGTGAACGTGAACGCATCCAGGAAGCCGGCTTCGTTCGCATAGGTCAACTCGTCCAGCGGTCCGTACGGCGGAAAGTCGAAGACGGTGCGCCCCATCAACCACGCATCGGAAACGCGCTTGAGAATCGCCCTCTCGAGTTCGTACTCAACCGCATCGAGCGCCTCCGGCAGCCACTCATCTCGGCGGCCCACCTCCGCCATCAAGTGAAGGTGCGCGTAGATGTGGTGGATCGCGATGGTGTCGAAGGCCCTGGGGTCGATGGCAATGCTCGCGGAGTCCTGCGCATCGCCCGGCGACACCGCGACGTAGAGCTGTTCCCAGACGTAGACCTCCCTCGCGGTCTCTTGATGGTCGATAAAGAACGTCGGGTCCTCGATGATGTTGTTCGTCTCGCGAGTGACCCACTCGTTGACTTCCTGCATCCGTGCCTGGTCGGTGCGCAGCCTCGCGCCCGAGTGAATCACGATGGTGCGCGGCTCGGGCAACTCGATCACCGCAGCGGCACAGCCCGCCGAAACGGTCAAGGTCGCCAGCACGGCCATCCGGACGCCCGATCGTCTAAGGTTCACGCTGACTCCCAATGATTGAAGCATCATCAAGCTCTCCTATTTATTTGTCCTGATGATCGAAAAGCTTGACACTTCCCGGTCCTGACTCCGAATTGTGGGATATATCTAACAAAAATGAAGAGGAACGAGACTTGCCGAGTGCGATCATGGACGACATACACGAATTCAGGGCCCCTCAAACGATGACTCCTGGCGAGTTGGGCGACAGTCTGGCGCGCTTGGTTTGGGAGAGCTTCTCCGACTTCGTCTCCCGAGAAGACGTAGAAACGCCTTTGCCCGATGTCGACACTTTAACAGACGAGGTTGGGGCGGCGCATCGCACAGCCGAAGAGGCTTTGATCTTTTTCATGTGGGCCCATACGAGGGGAGCGCAACTCGCATTTCTCGGCCGGGCTCCGGATCAGAGGATACGCGAGGGCCTCGACGCGCTCCACCGGGCTGTATTCGAGGACATGGTCGAGCACGGCACGCCAGAGTCGCAGCTGCCATTGTTCGAGCGGCGCGTGAGCGCGCGGTACGCCGAGTACCACCAAGCCGCCGCAGAGTCCGACGGCTTGCTCGGAAAGGCCGTGTCGCGACACTTCAAGGGCGAAGAACCGATTGGGGAAGCGTTGCCCGATGCGATCCGGGAGCGCGCCGTGGCCGTCGCCAATCCTCTGAAGGATTTTCTCGAGGACGTGGAGTTGATCGAGGCGTAGCTCAGGCCCGAGGCCTAGAGCAGCTCAGGACCTCCACCTCATCATCTCGAAGGGCGATCCGCACGCCCGACACCAGTAGGAGCTGATGGACGCGTGAGCGCCGAACGCGTTCATGATCTCCGTCTCCCGGCCTTCGCAGAACGGACATTCGGGGCTGCGCGGCATCGTGTCGGGGGTCTCCCCTTCCCGTGCCCGTGCATCGAAGCCAGAGGCTTGCCCCTGGGCCTTGTCCGACACTACTCGACGAAGAGCGAGCGGTTTCTGTCGCCCCGAGCCCGTTCGACCGACTCCGCATCGGGCCGTCCGGTAGCGCGGCCTCGTGCGGAGTCCCAGTCGGAGGCCGGCTCGACGGCGCCGACATCCACGTCGCAGCTCGCCAACACGTCCCCAACCGACTCTTGGAAGGACGTCGTCAGCGCCGTCGCGGTCGGCATGACACCCAGCTCGACCAGCACTTTGGCGGGCGCGTCGTCGGCTCCCAACCAAGCCAGTGTCGCCGGCAGTTGGGCGTCCGTGGCATCGCGAAGCAGCGAGCGTGCTTCGTCGGAAGCCGCGGCCAGGCGACGGTACCACGCGAAGCCGAGGCTGACGTGGAACTGCTCCTCGGCCAGCATCTTCGGCACGCGTAGTCCGGCCGGCTCGAAGGTGCCTTCTGAGAAGCCGCGCAGCACGACCGACAGTGCGCCGTCGAGAACGACCATCGCGGTCACCAATGCGGCCCAGTTCTCGAACTGCTCGTCGAGCAGGCTCAGGTTGGCGTACTCGTCTGCCCCGCGGTTGTGTTCGACCTCGACGGGGTCGACGCCCAGGTGTTTGAGCATCGCGTACAACAACCGTGCGTGGCCCCATTCGTCCTGAGTCATCGACGAAGTCGCGATCCCCGTTTCGATCGACGGGGCGCCGACCACCCAGTCCGAGTATCGAATGCCCATGATCCGTTTGCTGTCCGCGAGTCCGACGACGAGGCGTTCGAGCGCCGCTCGGCCTTCGGAGCTGAGCGCTTCCACGCTGATCGGAGCGCTCATGCCGCGTCTCCCGAGGTCTTGGCGAACGGCCCCTCGTCTCGGTTGACGGGGATGATCTGCGAGCGTCGCACCACGCACATTTCGAACCAGTTCTCTTCGTCGTAGGTGGTCCACGCGTACACTTTGGCCGTTTCGTCGTCGAGGGCGTCCACATATCCGATGTGGTGGAGTGTGCACCCTCGTTTCTTACGCGCGAATACGTCGTATGTAATCTCTATCATCGATCCGTATCGGTCTCCGTCCGGTCAGACCCCGACGCCGAGCTGCTTGAGCCTGGCTCGCCCTTCGTCTGTGATTCTGTCGTTCGTCCAAGGGGGATTCCACACCTCCACGATCTCGACCCGCTCGACCCAAGGCTCCTGCTCGAGCCGATCGCTGATGTCCTCGCGGATGAACCCCATGCAGGGGCACGCCGTGGCCGTGAATGTCAGGCGCACCGTCACCACACCCTCTTTGAGCTCGACTCCGTAGATCAGGCCGAGTTCCACGACGCTGATCGGGATCTCGGGGTCGAGCACCTCGTTCAGCGCGGTCCACGTGGACGCCAGCGGATCTGCGGGTGTGGATGCCAGCGGACCGGTCCAAACGTCGCGCCCACCGCTCATGTGAATCGAGATGTGGGCTGGCAGGCCGGGACTCGGGCCGCCGAGAACAGGAAGGGGTGTCGGTCCAGTCATCTGGTTCAGCGTCTTCAGGCGACCGCGCCGTTCAGCCACCGCTGCACATCACCACGCGAGCGTTGCACAGACTCGACGTAGATCTCGTTCATGGGACCACGGCCCTTCCATCGCTTGAAGACATCGTCCCAAGAGATCTCGCCTTCGTCGAACGCCCAACGCTTTTCCGCCGCGTCGTACTGGCAGGGGAAGGGGTAGTCGAGCACGAACTCCCCTTTCTGCTCGTCCCAGTGAGCTGGGGCGTTCAGTCCCAGCTGCTCGCAAAGCGGTACGGTCGACGCCATCCATGTCTGGCGTAGCTGGTCGTTCGTGAGGCCCTTGAGCTTGTAGCCGAGTTGACCGGCATGACGCTTCAACTTGTCCGGGAGCCCGAACCACTCGATGGTCATGGGGAACATCCAGTCGACCGCCCGCTGGACCATCTCCTTCGCTTCACCACCGGCTTTCGTGAGCCTCCGCATCCAGACTTCGCCGTGGCGCAGGTGGAAGGTTTCCTCCATGTCGATCTTCACCAGCGCGCGCTTGAGCGGGCCGTACGACGTGTTCTGATAGACGTCCGACAGCAAGCAGATGCCGGCACGATCGAAGAAGCCGTTGGCCACGACGAGTTCGGCCCAGGTCTCCAGCGGCTGGTCGAAGCCATACGGGTGCTTGAACTCGTGAGGCTGGCGACCGTAGATCAACTGCTCCTTGGACTGGCCGATGTCCTCCAGAAGACGGTACCCGATGTTCGCGTGCGCCAACTCGTCCTGGATGATCGCGTGCGCGCTCACCTGCGTATTGGTGGACGGCGCGTAGCGCGCCGCCATCCAATAGGCGGGTGCACTCATGAGCTCGGTGTCCGCCTGCACGGTGAGTTGAACGGTGAGGGCCTTCTTGTAACCCTCCGTCATCTCTTCGACCGACTCTACGATGTAGCCTTCCTGGACCTTCTTCTTCAGTTCGTCTTCGGTGAACGGCGCCATGGGACCTCTCGTTTATGACACTTTTAGTCCGGTCAACGACAGAGTGTAATAAGTCTACTGGATGCCGGGCGGCTGGCAATGCCTGGGGCGAGGGCGCTGGCTCCGAGCGAGCTGCCGGGAAAGGCTGCTAGAGACCGAGCGATGCGCGGATGAGCGGCGCGATTCGGTCCGGCGTCCAGGGCGGATCGAACGTTAGTTCGACCTCCACCTCCTCGACCTCCTCCATCTCCTCGATCGCCGTCTTCACGTTTTCGACCATCTCGCCCGCCACGGGGCAGAAGGGGGATGTGAGTGACATGGTCGCTTTGACGTGGTTCTCCTCGATCTCGATCTCGTAGATCAACCCGAGAACCACCAGATCCAATCCGAGATCAGGGTCCTTCACCGATTTGAGCGCTTTGCGCACGTCCTTCTCTGTGACTGCCATACTTTCTCCGTTGAGCTTTCTATGTCTTTCGCACGAAGAGGACGGAGGTCTCGCTCCGGTCCTCTCCCTGTGCGTTTCGGATTCCGTTGTGCAGCGAGGTCACCATCTCACCCGCCAGCTTCCCATGAAGTTGGGCGAGTAGGTCGGCCGCGCCCAAAAAGAGGCCCTGTGATCCATGTGACAGCACGAACGCGGTGTCGCCTGGGCCCATGGAGAACTTCTGCACGCTGTATTTGAAGCCGCCCATCATCCCGAGCGGTGGCCCGTGGGCGCCGAACTCCTCGAAGCTGCCGTCGCGCCGCGTGATCCCGCCGGGGACCCGTCCTGCGCTACCCCATTCGAGGCCCTCCGCCCCAACGACCAGCAAGCCCACTTGCACGAACTGCTCCAGGCCGTCCACCCCGGCGGCTGCGAGGGCCTCGTTGGCGCGCCGCAACAGGTCGGCGATCGACGAAGTGTCGGCCGAGAGCGCCCGGAGCACCGCCCGGGCTACGCCGAGGTGATGCGCGGGTGGAAATCCATCCTGCATGACGTCGATGGTCAGCAGCGCCGTCCGGCCGTCCGAGAACTCGATCCAGTCCCAGGCCGAGGAACCGCGGCCGTTGTCGTCCGTCGTCGACCCGGCCGCGATATCGTAACCCTCCACCTTGGGCGCGGTGCGGGGAAGCAGGCCCGCTTGCATCACGCGGCTGATGGCGAACGCGTCGCTGCGCACGCTCGAGCCCTCATCCTGCATCTTCCCCGTGCTCGCGAACCGTACGCTGAGGGCGCGCAGCGCCTTCGACAGGGCCTGCATCATGCGCAGAGCGAGTGAATCATCGCCGAGCAGGGCTTGGAAGTCGTCACGCGTCACGCTGACCAACTGCGTTTGCTCGATCGCCCGGACACTCGCGGAGCGTCGTTGAGCAGGGCCATTTCACCAAAGCCGTCACCCTTCCTGCGGGCGGCGAGCCTTTCCGCGGTGCCGTCGGGGCGCGCCTTCGAGATCTCGACCGCGCCGTTGAATACGACGTAGAAGTCGTGACCGGGG
>JAYZBT010000412.1:0-5153 GCA_036338615.1 Gemmatimonadota bacterium | reverse complement strand
TTCGACTTCGGGGCGATGGAGGCCGTCGAGTGCGCGGGTAAGGGGCGCTTCGGGCCACTGCCCGAAGGCTATCAGTGGGACCGGCTTCCGGTCCAATTCGACTTCAAGCCACGTGGCGAGCTACTAGGGGTACTCCCGAGGTACGGTCGCCCGATCGAGGTGAGCCAGTGAGACGCATGAAGATGGGGTTTGGGGTCGTCAGCGCCGACCGGGTGGCGCTGCTGATGGGAGCGCTGGCACTCGGGGGAAGTGCGGCCGCCGCGCAGGAACGGGAGTCGATCCCGGGCGTGAGCCTCGGCCTCGTCTACGAGAACGATCCTCAGCCTGCTCTCGCGATCCAGCCCTTCACCGGGCGCTTCGGCGGCGCCGGGCTCACGTCCCAGGTCGAGGCGATCGTGGGGCGCGATATGCGCAACTCCGATCGTTTCGTCGTCATTGACTCCCTGCCACCGGGACTCGTCGGCGACGTCGTGGACTACACGCTTTGGGACCGGCTGGGTGCGGTCTGGTTGGTGACCGGGCAGGTCGAGGGCGCCGGGGACGGATACGTCCTGATCCTGGAACTGCACGACGTGGTGTACGGGCAGACCGTCGAGCGCGCCCGCTTCCGCCTCCCGGACCCCGCCGCCGCCGACTTCCGCATGTCGGTGCATCGTGCCTCGGACGAGGCGGTGCGCTGGGCGACGGGCAGCCCCGGCATGGCGGCGAGCCGCATCGTCTTCACCATGCCCGACAACGATTTCAACAAGGACCTCTGGGTCATCGACGCGGACGGCGAGAATCTCCAGCGGGTGACCAACTTTCGCGACCTCACGCTTTCTCCCGCGTGGTCTCCGGACGGCTCCAAGCTCGCGTACGTGTCCTACAAGTCGACCGGCCTTCCTCGCATCTACGAGCGCGACCTGGTCACCGGCGAGGAGCGCATGTTGCCCGAAGTTCGGGGTCCGGGTGATTACGTGATGCCCGCGTACAGTCCCGATGGTGCCACGCTGGCGTTCTCCGTCCTGGGAAGCGGCCGCAGCGGCGTCTTCACGTACAACATGGAACGGGACTGCTGCCTGTCTTATCTCTCCGGCGGGCCAGGGTACTACGACGTCTCCCCAACGTATTCGGCGGACGGTCTCTGGATGGCCTTCCAGACCGACCGCTTCGGTTCCCATACGCCGCAGATCATGGTGATGCCCGCGGGGGGCGGACAGGCCGAAACGCTATCCCCTTATGAATACGGCAGCCGCGGCTACTACACATCCCCCGATTGGTCTCCCGACGGCAATCTGGTCGCCTTTCACGGTCGGGTCCGCCGCGGCACGTACCATATCCTGGTAGCGGACATGAAGACCGACGGCCGACGACTCCAGCAGCTCACTTGGGAGGGCAACAACGAAGACCCCAGTTGGGCGCCAGACGGCCGACACCTGGTCTTCGCCGGCGAGCGCCGGTGGGGCTTCGGCCTCTTCGTAGTGGATGTCGCGACAGGCCGACTCCGCCCGCTCTTGTCCGGTCAGCGTGTCGGATTACCGGATTGGTCTCCCGCGCTTCCGGCGGGAAGGTGAAAGCCCACTGCCATTTCCGCGGTTCCGGGCGGCGCGAAAGTGAACGGGAAAGTACGCCGCGAACGTTGCGCCAGCACGGTTTTGGGCCTATATGCCATGGGGTCTTTCCCAACCGAGAAAGCTCACTAGTTTCGTTGCGGTGCTCGGCCCCATGGGGCGGGCACTCTCACGAAAGTGATACGTTTCGTTCAACCTGGGAGCAGGGATGATCGTCCGCCGTTTCTCCGTCGCGGTTCTGGCCGCCACACTCGCCGTTGGTGCGTGCAAGGGTGACCCTCCTCCCCCGCCGCCGCCTCCTCCGATCAATCAGGACTCTATCGACGCGGCCAACGCTGCCCGAGCGCAAGCCGAGGCTGATGCGCGTGCGGAGGCTGCGCGCATAGCCGCCGAACGTGCGGCTGAAGCCGAGCGCACTCGCGCTGTAGCTGCCGCCCGGGCTGTCCTCGAAGAGGCCGTCTTCTTCGACTACGACATCTCCGATGTCCGAGCCGACCAAGAGGCCCTGCTTCGCCGCAAGGCCGCCATCCTACGAGCCAGCCCGCAAGTCCAGCTCCGCATCGAGGGGCACGCGGACGACCGCGGCTCGACCGAATACAACATGGCGCTTGGCAACCGGCGCGCGTCTGCCGTTCGCGATGCCCTGACGGGTTTCGGTCTCGCCGAGAGCCGCTTCGCCATCGTCTCGTTCGGAGAGGAGCGCCCGAGCAGGAGGGGCTCGGACGAGCGCTCCTGGGCGGCCAACCGCCGTGGCGAGTTCGTGTTCACAGCCGGCGCGGGCGCGATCAACCCAGGCAACTGACGGCATGACCCTTGCGGGACCCCTCCTCCGGGACAACCGGGGGAGGGGTCCATGTATATGATGATAGGTAGGCAATGCTTCGTGGCGGTCCGTGTGGTTCTTGCGCGGGCCGCCGCCGTCACGCTGACCGTCACGCTCGGAGCCTGCGCGACCAAGGGCGACCTGCGCGATCTGCAGACCGAGATCCGCGCACTCGCGGCGCGCCAGGACACGCTCCTGTCCCAGCTGCGGATGCAGGCGTCGTCGACCCAGGACAGCGTTCGAACGCAGTCGGATCAGATGTTCGACTTCCGAGGTGAAATCACCAGACAGATGCGTGAGATCGCTCGGGCTCTATCGACCATCGAGGCGCTCGCCGGTCAGAACCAGACCGCCATCGCGGGCGTACGGGACCAGCTCGCCAATCTGCGCACCGTCGCGAGTGCTCCGCCGCGGACAGTGGCGCCCGACTCGACAGAAGCTCTGGTGCAGGGCGGCGGTGACCCGGAGGGACTGTACCGAACGGCGACGGATCAAATGAATCGAGGCTCGCTGAATACCGCGCGGGCGGCGTTTGAGGAATTCGTATCGAGGTACGCGAACCACGACCTCGCCGCGGACGCGCATTACAACCTTGCCGACATCCTGTTCCAGCAGGAGAGCTTTGAAGAAGCGCTCGCGGCTTTCCAGGAGGTGCAGGTACGGTTCCCCATTCACGCCCGCGTGCGCGACGCGCGCTACAGGAGCGGGTTGGTCCAGATCGCGATGGGCGACCTGGAGGCAGCCGAGGAGACTCTGGAGCTGGTGGTGAACACCTACCCTGGGACGATTGTCGCAGAGCTCGCAGCGGAAAAGCTCGACGAGATTCGGTGATCGCCGTCGCGCCGAGCACGACCGCGGGGACCCAAGCCCGTGATGGGACGCGCGCCGCACGGATGAAGTCGCTGCCATGAGATGCCCGCAGTGCGACGCGACCGAGAACCGCGTCGTCGATACGCGGGCGAGCCGGGGCGGGCGCGCCGTGCGCAGGCGCAGAGAGTGCACGGTTTGTGACACGCGCTTCACGACGTACGAGTACATCGAAGAGCGACCCGTGCAGGTGCTGAAGCGGTCTGGCGCGGTGGAGGACTTCGACCGCTCCAAGTTGCTCGACAGCGTGAGGGTCGCGTGTGCCAAGAGACCCGTGTCCGCGTCGCAGATGGAAGCGCTCATCGACGACATCGAGGACGGCCTCTCGAGGCAGGCCGGCGTCGAGGTCCCCAGCGTGCAGCTCGGCGCTCTGGTCATGGAGCGGCTGAGCCCGCTCGATCGGGTCGCGTATGTACGCTTCGCGTCGGTGTACCGGAACTTCCAAGACGCCGGTGAGTTTCAGGAATTCGTCGACGAAATGACTGCTGCTCAGGCGCGTGAGGCGCTCCGCAAGAACCAGGTGGAGTTCCCGTTCTGAGCCGACGGCACCCAACCCCCGAAATTTTCTCAGGATAGATGGCCGGTCCCCGGAACCTGCGTGGAGAGATGCCGTTCCTCGATCACCTCGAGGAGCTCAGGTGGCGTATTCTCTGGTCCGTCCTGTCCGTCACCATCGGTGCGGTGATCGGCTTCGGGCTGGTCTACTACTTCAACGTGCTCGATCTCTTGATCGCGCCGGTCCGTGCGGCCGCGAACGATCCGGATTTGAGGCTGCAGTACCTCTCGCCTTCGGATGCATTCTTCGTGACGCTGAAGTTGGCGATCTATGCTGGACTTATCATGGCGTTCCCGATCATCGCGTATCACACGTGGTCGTTTCTCTCGCCCGCGCTGGAGAAGAGGGAAAAACGCATGATCGTGCCGGCGCTGTACGGCGGCATGCTGCTGTTCATCGGGGGCATGGCGCTCGCGTACTTCGCGGCGCTTCCCGTCACGCTCGAGTTCTTCCAGCAGTTCCAGACACAGGCGCTGCAAGCCAACCTGGAGATCAATGCCACGCTGGGCTTCATCGTGAAGCTTCTGCTCGGCTTCGGCTTCGTCTTCGAGCTGCCGATCGTGATCATGGTGCTCAGCATGATGGGGCTGGTGACGCCCGACTTCCTGCGCGACAAACGTCGGCACGCCATCGTCATCATCACCATCGTCGCGAGCTTCATCACGCCCGGTGACATCATCGTCCTGACCATCATGATGATGATCCCGCTCGTGTTTCTCTACGAGCTCGGCATCGGCCTCTCGGTGATGATCTACCGCGGGAAAGCGGCGCGCGAGAATGAACTGTTCGACGAAGAGATCGAGCCCGACCCGACGCCCCCACCGGGAACCGTAGAGAAACAGTGAGCGGACGGGTGGTGACACGCAAAGGGATCTTGTGGGCCGGGCTCGCGCTTGCCGCAACCTTCGGGCCGGTAGCCGCGCAGGAGCAGGTCGACTCGACGCAGATCCGTATCATGGAGCGGCTGCAACGGCTGGGGCGTCCGCCCGGCTTCGACAGCATTCTCTTCACGCAGGACTCATTGGCGCAGGCAGCGGCGCTCGAGGGTCGCCGTGGGACATCGAGCGCCGGCGGAGACTCGGTCACGGCTGTGTTGCTGAGCATGCCGGGCTTCACGCTGACGGAATACGACGCAGGCTCGGCCACCTTCGAGGCCGAGGATCGCGTCCTCCTGTTGATTGCGCCGGCTGAGGAGGACGCGACCGTCGCCCGGGAAGGGCTCATGATCGCCGCCGACACCTCGATTCTGTTCGACGAATCCTCGGGACTCTTGCAAGCGGTCGGGAATTCGACCTTCACGCCCCCCGAGGGCGATCCGGTCGAGTCCGTGACGATGATCTACGACATGAACCAGGCC
>JAYZBT010000411.1:0-9774 GCA_036338615.1 Gemmatimonadota bacterium | reverse complement strand
CAAGCTCGACGTCCTCGACACCTTGACGTCGCTGAAAGTGGCGACCGCGTACCGCATGCCCGACGGAAGCATCACCGAGAGTTTCCCGGCGGACACCTGGTCGCTGTCGAGCGTCGAGCCGATCTACGAGACTCTCCCTGGATGGGAGTCTCCGACTGGGGACGTGCGCAGACTCGAGGACCTACCGAGAAATGCACGGGCCTATCTCGACCGTGTTCAGGAGCTCTCAGAGGCGCCTGCACGGTGGGTATCCGTCGGGACGAAGCGCAGCCAAATCATCCCGATTTTCTGAGGTCGTCGCCCCTTATCAGCGTCGGGAAGAGCGCGAGTCCGACGGAGAACGTCAGCCCCATGCGGTATAGCGCGGGCCCCGTGGGGAGCACCTCGCCCTTCCACATCCGTGTGATGCAGACGTCGAGCTTCCCACCACGCGATGATTTCTACCGTCGATCGACCAGCGTGCGCTGGAAACAGGAAGTCGGCCAACGCTGTCATCTAAGCGCCTCCGCCTTTGGTGCGTGTGTGGTAGGGGAGCTCTTTACGATGCAAAGCTAGATCGGGAAAGAGGTCGGTGGAGCGCGCGCGGCCGCTCGTGTTCCGTTGCGCCCCATCGCGTGCATGGTACTGTTGGCCGATGAATCCTCCGCGGCCGCGCGGATCGGCATCGCTGGGCGCGGCGGTCCTACTCGTCGGCCTCACGGTCCTGGCCGCGGGAGCGCCTACGCCGCCCGCCCAGGATGCTTGGCAATGGGGGTTGCCGGAGGGTGTACCTCCCCCCCGCATTCCGGTCGACAACCCGATGAGCCCGGCGCGCGTCGAGCTGGGTCGACACCTGTTTTACGATCGGCGGCTCTCAGGGAACCGTCGCCTTTCGTGCGCCGGGTGTCACGAGCAGTCGATGGCTTTCGCGGATGTGCTGCCGCGAGCGGTCGGCTCGACCGCCGAGGTACACCCCCGGGGCAGCATGAGTCTGACGAACGTCGCGTATCTCCCCGTGCTGACCTGGGCCAACCCGACGCTCCGTCGCCTCGAGCAACAGGCGTTGGTCCCGATGTTCGGTGAGGATCCGGTCGAGCTCGGGCTCGCGGGTCGGGGTGCCGAGTTGTTGGCGCGTCTGAGGGCGGTCACTCGATACCAGGAGCTTTTTGCGTCGGCCTTTCCAGGGGCGTCTGAACCGCTGACCATCGACAACGTGACGCGCGCTCTGGCGGTGTTCCAGCGGTCGCTGGTTTCCTTCGACGCTCCCTACGACCGCTATCGGAACGGGGACGTGGAGGCCATGTCCCCGTCGGCGCTCCGCGGCGAAGCGCTGTTCAACGGTGACCGCTTCCGTTGCGCGCGGTGTCATGTCCCACCGTTTTTCACGAGCACGACAGACCACGAAGGACGGGAGGTACCCGACATCCGGTTCTTCAACAATGGTCTCTACAACATCGGAGGAGACGGGCGTTATCCGCCATCGAACGCGGGCATCGCCACCCACACCCGTAGGGCGAGCGATCGCGGCCTTTTTCGCGCGCCGACGCTACGCAATCTCTCGGTCACGAGGCCGTACATGCACGACGGTAGCGTCGACACGCTCGAGGATGTTCTCGACCACTATGCCGCCGGGGGGAGGACCATCGACTCCGGCCCGTATCGAGGGGTTGGCCGGGAGCATCCCAACAAGAGCGACTTGGTAAGCGGTTTTGAGGCGACGCTCGAAGAGCGAGCGGACTTGATCGAGTTCTTGAGAGCACTCACGGATTCGACCTTTCTCAACGATCCCAGCCTCTCCGATCCATGGCTTCGTAGTCCAGGCCGGGAGTAGCGTCCGAGGGTCACGAGCGGGAGTACCGGATGCGGGTCCTGCGGTTAGCTTTGTGGCTTCGCGCGATCTCCTGTTTGGGGCGCGCAGGTGGCCGCCCCGTGACCGCCTTCGGTGATCGCGGCGGTGGCGGTGCCGGAGACGGGAGAAGTTCCCTCGATGTTCGACGAACTCAGCAACAAACTCGATGGAGCGCTGAAGAAGCTGCGCCAGCGAGGCGTGCTCACCGAGCCCATGATCAAGGAGGGGCTCCGTGAAGTGCGGCGGGTCCTTCTCGAGGCCGACGTCAACTTCAAGGTCACTCGCGACTTCCTTGCGCGGGTGCAGGAGCGGGCGCTCGGAGAAGCCGTGCTGAAGGCTGTTTCGCCCGGGCAGCAGATCGTCAAGATCGTGCACGACGAACTCGCTCACCTGTTCGGAGAGGGCGTTCCCACGCTTGCCGTCGCGTCCGACCCCCCGACCGTGATCCTCATGGTGGGACTCCAAGGGTCCGGGAAGACCACCTCGAGCGCAAAGCTCGCGCGACGATTGGGTCGGGAGGGCCGCACTCCGATGCTCGCGGCATGCGACCTGCAGAGGCCGGCGGCCATCGAGCAGCTCCAGACCTTGGGGGAGCAGATCGGGGCGTCTGTCGTCGCGGGGGAGTTCGGAGGCGATCCGGTCGCCGCCGCGAGGTCCGCGGTCCAGAGAGCGAAAGAGGCTGGACACTCGGTGCTGATCCTGGACACCGCCGGTCGCCTTCAGATCGATGAACCACTCATGGCCGAGCTCGGAAAGATCCGGGACGCGGTTCAGCCGTCTGAGATTCTGCTGGTCGCGGACGCCATGACCGGCCAGGAGGCGGTCAAGATCGCTCAGGGCTTCGACGAGGCGCTCGGTATCACCGGGATCGTGATGACCAAGATGGATGGCGATGCGCGCGGCGGCGCGGCGCTCTCCATCAGGGGCGTCACCGGCAAGCCCATCAAATTCGTGGGCGTTGGCGAGGGCGTCGACGATCTCGACACGGCCGACCCCGAGCGACTTGCGGGACGGATCCTGCAAATGGGCGATGTCATCGGCCTCGTCGAACGCGCCCAGGTGGCGTTCGACCAGGACGAGGCGGCCAAGCTACAGGAGAAGGTGCTCGGGCAAGGACGCTTCACGCTCGAGGACTTTCTCGTCGTGATGCGTCAGGTGCAGAAGATGGGCCCCATGGATCAACTGCTGAAACTGATCCCGGGGGCGGGCCGCTTGAAGTTGCCCGCGGCGAACCTAGACCCCAAGCGCTTCAAGCACGTGGAGGCGATCATCCTGTCCATGACGCCGGAGGAGCGTCGCAAGCCGGAGATTCTCAACGGGTCGCGGCGCTCGAGGATTGCGAAAGGGAGCGGTCGGTCGGTAGCCGAGGTGAACCGCCTCATGAAGCAGTTCAAGGAAATGCAGAAGTTCATGAAGCAAATGAGGGGGATGATGGGCGGAGGCGGATTCCCGGGCATGGGAGGCGGCTTTCCTGGGATGCCCCGGGCGTAGCGACCGCTGTACAGCCACCATAGACTCGTAGATTGTTTGCGTCTGCCCAGCGGCCGCATTCGTCGGCCCCTGGACGCGCCACGGCAACCGTGCGTGTGGCGCATGAGTCGTCAGAATCCCTGAGTCATCAGAACAGAAGATCATGCCCGTAAAGATTCGTCTCCGGCGTATGGGCCGGAAAAAGCAGGCCCACTATCGCGTGGTCGTGGCCGACAGCGCCTCGCCCCGTGATGGCCGATTCGTCGAGACCCTCGGCTACTACAAGCCTCTCTCGCACCCCGCACGTCTCGTGTTGGATCTCGAGCGTGTCGATCACTGGCTCGGAGCAGGCGCGCAGCCGTCCGGCACCATGAAGTCGCTCATCGCGAAGGCTCGCCGAGGCGGAGATGCGAAGGTCGCGCTCGGAGAGGTGGACGCGGAGGCGCGTAAGGCGAGTCGCGTGGAGCAGCTCGCGGCACGCCGCGCCACAGAGCAGAAGGCTGAGGCCGACGCCAAGGCCGCTACTGACGCTGCCGCGGCCGAGGCTGCTTCCGAGGCTGAGGCTGCTTCCGAGGCAGAGGCTGCGCCCGAGGCAGAGGCTGCGCCCGAGGCAGAGGCCGAAGAAGCGCCTGCGGCGGAGGCGACGGACGACGCTGGTGATGAGCCGGCGGCGGAAGCGGAGGGTGAGACAGCAAGTGATCCGGGTGCGGAGGTGGGGGCTGACGCCGAAGCCGAGGAAGCTGACGATGAGGAGAAGTCCGAGTAGTCCTCGGACAGTTCTGAGTCATGGGTCGCGAAGACCCGCGCTTTCTCATCGTGGGGCATCTGAGCAAGCCTCACGGGACCAAGGGGGAACTCTTCGTATCGTCGCTAACGGACCACCCGGAGGGCGTGTACGCCCCCGGGGTGGTTCTGCGTATGGGTGCCGGAGACGCCGACGGGCCGGACCCGGACCTGCCACCGTTGCGCATCGAGACCGTTCGCCCACACCAGCGAGGCTATCTGGTAGGCTTCGCTGGCGTCGAGGACAGGAACCAGTCGCAGATGCTGCGGGGGCGCTATGTCTTCCGTGAGACGGAGGCCCTCGAACCGCTCGCCGAAGACGAGGTGTTCTACCATCAGCTACTCGGCATGAGCGTAGAGACCACCGACGGCACCGAGGTCGGAGTCGTCACCGAGGTGTACGAGCTCAACCCGGCCCACATGCTCGACGTGCGGGGACCGGAACGTGAGTTCATGATTCCGTTCCTGAAGGACATCGTCGTGCAGGTAGACGCCGACACCAAGCGCATCGTGATCGATCCCCCTGAAGGCCTGTTGGATCTGTAATGATCCGCGTCAACATCGTCACGATCTTCCCGGACTTCTTCGAGGGACCGCTCGGGCTTTCCATTCCGAAACGGGCCGCCGAGGCGGGACTGGTGGAATACCGACTCGTCGATCTCCGTGACTACACGCACGACAAGCACAACACGGTCGACGATCTGCCGTACGGTGGCGGCGCCGGCATGGTCATGAAGCCGGAGCCGTTCTTCGAGGCCGTGGACGATCTGGAGCCCGAAGGCCCGATCGTGCTTCTCTCGGCGAGAGGCAGCACCTTCCGGCACCGAGATGCGGTTCGGTTCAGCGTGGGGCGGGAGCTGACACTGCTCTGCGGACACTACAAAGACGTGGATCAGCGCGTGGCCGAGCACCTCGCGACTGAGGAGGTCTCGATCGGGGACTACGTATTGTCCGGTGGTGAGATCGGCGCGCTCGCGATCACCGATGCGGTGGCCCGGCTACTGCCGGGTGCGCTCGGCGACCATGACGCGGCCGCGACGGACTCGTTCTACGACGACGGTGCCCTCAGTGCGCCGTCGTACACGCGGCCAGCCGAGTTTCGCGGCCATGCCGTCCCCGAGGTGCTGCGGTCCGGCGATCACGCGAAGATCGAGGCGTGGCGGCGCGAGCATTCGGAGCGCGCGACGAAGCGGCGCTCCTAGTTCCACGAGAGGCCCCGCAACTGTTCTACGTCCAGGTTCCCACCACTCAGCACCGCGACGACCTTGGTCCCCGGTGGCGCGCCGATCATCCTCTGTAGGAGCGCCCCGACCGGGGCCGCTGCCGCGCCCTCCGCCACCAACTTCGCGCGGGCCATCAGCCAGAGCACGGCATCGAAGATCTGTTGATCGGGGAGAGTGACGATCTCGTCTACGAAGCGTGAGACTACCGAGCGCGTGTTTTCCCCGACTCTCTTCACCGTGAGGCCATCGATGACGCAGTCGACCTGGTCGAGAGTGATCGTGTGTCCAGCTTCGACGCTGAGCTTCATCGCGGGGGCGCCCGACGACTCCACGCCGATGACTCGGACGTCGGGCCGGACGCTCTTTGCGGCCATCGAGACTCCCGAGATCAGCCCGCCGCCGCCGATGGGAACGACGATGATCTCGGCTTCGGGGTAGTCCTCCATGATCTCCAGGCCGACCGTGCCTTGCCCGGCGATCAGGCGCGGGTCGTCGAACGGGTGCACATACGTGAGCCCTTTCTGCTCGACGAGCTCGAGCGCCTTCTCGTTGGCTTCGTCCCAGATGGTGCCATGCAGTACGACTTCGGCGCCATAACCTCTGGTAGCCGCGATCTTCGAGGGCGTGGCGTTTTCCGCCATGCAGACGACCGCTCGCACGCCGTGCTGTCGAGCCGCTATGGCCACTCCCTGAGAGTGATTTCCCGCCGACGAGCAGATCACGCCGCGGGCTTTCTCGGCGTCGGAGAGCTGCGCGATCAGATTGGTGGGGCCGCGAACCTTGTACGAGCCGCCCTTCTGAAAGAGTTCGGCCTTGAGGCGGACGTCGAATTCACTCGCTTCACTGAGCGAACGTGAGGTCAGCATCGGCGTGCGATACGTGTGCGGGGCCACGCGCTTGCGCGCCAGCTCGAAGTCTTCACGGTCGAGCGTGAGTTCACTCATGTGCGGGGCTCCAACGTCGAGGTAGAAGAGGGTCGGGGGTTCACCCTCAGAATCGTCCTGATTAGTTTAAACGTCTCCCTATGAAACGCTTTCGGCTGTGCTGTGGAATCCAAGATGTCTGACGTGATCAAAGAAATCGAGAAGGAGCAGCTCCGGAGCGACGAGCTTCCCGAGTTTGGCCCCGGTGATACCATCAAGGTTCTCTACCTCGTGCGGGAGGGCGCGAAGGAGCGCATCCAGGTGTTCGAGGGCGTCTGCATCGCGCGCAAGCACGGCGGTGTCGACGAGACGTTCACGGTTCGCAAGATCTCCAGCGGCATCGGAGTCGAGCGCATTTTCCCGCTGCACGCCCCGACAGTGAGCGGCGTCGAGGTGGTGCGTCGCGGGCGCGTGCGCCGCGCGAAGCTGTACTACCTCCGCGGCCGTCGCGGCAAGGCAGTGCGCATCCCAGAGAAGCGCACCGCTCGCTGAGACCGGTGCCGGCGTGAAGCCGGACTCTGAAGGGTCATCGCGGCCCCAGGACCTGCTCGAATACGAGCGACGGTTCTGGGGCCGCGGTCTTTCCGTGGCCGGGGTGGACGAGGCCGGCCGAGGGCCGCTGGCGGGTCCGGTGGTGGCGGCCGCAGTGGTGCTGCCCGAGGGTGCGTTTGTCGAGGGTGCCGACGATTCGAAGCAGCTCAGCTTCGCCACGCGAGAGGGGCTCTACCCGGTGATCCTGGCCTCGGCTCTTTGCGTGGGCGTGGGCGCCGCCTCCACGAAAGAGATCGACCGTCGCAACATCCTGCGGGCGACGACGGTGGCCATGGAGCGGGCGCTCGACCATCTGAACGCGCAGCCCGGTCACATCGTCGTGGACGGACTACCGGTCAAGCACCTCGGGCGAGAGCATGACGCAGTGGTCGACGGTGACGCGCTGATCCACTGCATCGGCTGTGCGTCGATCGTCGCCAAGGTCATTCGGGATCGACTCATGCGGCGTCTGGCGCTGCGATACCCGGGCTATGGGTGGGAACGCAACGTCGGCTACGGGACCGCCGAACATCGCGCGGCGATCGACGAATTGGGCCTGACCCCCCACCATCGCCTTACCTTTACAGGGCTTCAGTTCTCGCTGGACCTCTGAGGCCACCCGCCGAGCGCGGGAACCACGAGGGAGGACCATATGCCGATGTTCCGTCGATTCGTGCTGGGTGCTGTGGCGGCGGTGTTGGCCTGCGGCCAGCTCTCTGCCCAGCTCAGCCCCGATCGGATTCGCTCCCTCGTGGCTGCCGAAGCCATTCCGTCGATCGAACTCTTCCGCGACTACCTCGGCCTTCCAAACGATGCGCACGTGCCGGAAGACATGGATCGGGTCGTCGACTGGCTCGACGCCGCCCTCACCGAGCGGGGCTTCACTACCGAGCGCCTCGCCACGACCGGGAATGACCTGTTGTTCGCGGAGCGCCGCGTAGACAATCCGGCGGCTACGGTGCTCGTATACCTGCAGTCCGACGGCCAGCCGGTGGACGGTACCGCTTGGCAACAAGAGAGCCCGTACCGACCCGTGCTCAAGCGAGATGACGGGGCGGGCACCTTCCGAGAGATCCCGTGGTCCCGTCTCGGAGACGGCTTGGATGACGACTGGCGGATCTACGCGCGCTCCGCGTCGGACTCCAAGGGGCCCAACATTCAGTTCCTGCGGGCACTGGATGTCATGGCCCAGGCTGGAATCGTGCCGGACTACAACCTCAAGGTGATCATCGATACGATGGAGGAGATGGGCTCACCGGTGTTGCCAGCGGCGATCGAGCAGTACGCGCAGAAGCTCTCGGCAGACATGCTCATCATCTTCGATGGGCCGCCGCACTACTCGGGTCGGCCCTCGCTCAAGTTCGGCGCTCGTGGCATCGCGACCTTCACACTCACCACTTACGGTCCACGAGTCCCTCAGCACAGTGGACACTACGGCAACTACGCCCCGAATCCGGGGGTCCGCCTAGCGCAGATCCTCGCGTCGATGAAGGACGAGCGCGGACGCGTGACGATTCCGGGGTTCTACGACGGTATCGAGCTCGATGATGCGACGCGACGCATCCTCGACGCCGTGCCCGATGACGACGCCGAGGTCATGCTACGGCTCGGGATTGCGGAGATCGATGGCGTCGCTGCCAGCCTTCAGGAAGCTGTGCAATGGCCGTCTCTCAATGTGCGTGGGCTTCGATCCGGTTGGGTCGGAGACGAGGTGAGGACGATCGTGCCCGCCACCGCAGTGGCAGAGGTGGACGTGCGCTTGGTTCGCGAGACCGACGGACGACGACTGCTCGGGCTGATCCGCGACCATGTCGAGACGCTCGGCTTTCACGTCGTTGCCGATCGCGATCCCACGGAAGACGAGCGCCGGACATTCGGCCGGCTCGCCCGCTTCGACGCCTCGGTGTCCTATGACGCGTTCAGAACGGACTTCGACTCGGAGCCCGGCCTGTGGCTCAGTGCTGCCTTCGTCAACCTCTTCGGCCAGGAACCGGTGAAGATCCGCACGAGCGGCGGATCGATCCCGATTTCGCCGTTCGTCTCGACGCTGGGCATTCCCGCAGTGACCGTTCCGACGGTGAACCCGGACAACAATCAGCACAGTCCGAACGAAAACCTCCGGATCGGAAGCTTCCTGGACGGGATCGCGATCGCGGCGGCCGTGCTGAGTCAGCCGTTACGACCGTTCGTCACCATCCACTAGCGGCTTCCTGGGCGACCTCGCCCGTCTGACGCCACTTCCACCTCCGTTTCCAGTGGACCGTGCCGATGATGGTCAGGAATACGAGGTGTAGGACAGGGTCGAACCAGCCCAAGGCGGTCTCCGTGGTGAGTACCGCCTCCAGCGCACCGAACATGATCACGATCAGGCCGATCGCCGCGTAGGAAGCGAAGCGGGGGACGAGCAGAACGATGCCCAGCCCCAACTCGCCCGCTCCGATGACGAACGAGAACTATGCGGGGTAACCCCATCCCTCGAACATCGTGATCCAGACATCCGGGCTCCCGAATTTGGCCCACCCGGCCAAAGCAGGGGCCGAACGCTGGCGAGCCCTGGGGCGTCTTCTGCCGAGGGACGTGCGAGAGCGGATTTTCGAGCCGGCCTTCGGCGACCTCATGCACCATCGGCGCACCACGTCCGGGGAGAGCAGCCGCTTGCCGTTCAGCGTGCGCGCGTTGAGCACGTTCTTGGCGTGTCGCCCCGTTGCGATGCCGCGGCTGTTCGTGCGCGGCGGCCGCTTGACCGGCTTCGGTCGCGCGTCGGTTTGGGCGGTCGCCATCGTGGCGACCATCACGCTCGTGCTCGCGAACGTCGCCCAAACGTATGCGACCTACGACCACTAGGCTCGCAGCCGCTTCAACTTTTGCCGGGTCGGTCTATCTTGATGTCAGACTCGGTAGCTCAGCTGGCAGAGCAACGGACTTTTAATCCGTAGGCCGTGGGTTCGAGCCCCACCCGGGTCACTGGCAATAAACCAAGCCCCGCAACGCTTTTTCAGGCTGTGGGTTTTTGTAT
>JAYZBT010000410.1:0-2202 GCA_036338615.1 Gemmatimonadota bacterium | reverse complement strand
TCCTCGCGCGCGACCGCGCGCTGCCCCTTCCGGAAGCCGGCGACCTGTTGGCGGTGCGTACGGTCGGTGCCTACGGATTCGCAATGTCCTCGAACTACAACGGTCGCCTGCGTCCAGCGGAAGCGATGGTCGACGGCAACGTCGCTACCTTGATCCGCAAGCGTGAGACCCTCGAAGACCTCGTCAGCGGAGAAGAATGAAGGAGACCCACGACCGAGTACTGATCCTGGACTTCGGATCGCAGTTTACGCAGCTGATCGCGCGCCGGGTCCGGGAGGAGCGGGTCTACTGCGAAATCCACCCCCCCACGCGGTCACTCGACTGGATCCGCGATTGGAACCCTGCGGCGGTGATCCTGAGCGGGGGGCCGTCCTCGGTCTACGACGACGACGTCCCCACGACCGAAAAGGAGCTGCTGCACTCCGGCATTCCGGTGCTCGGCATTTGCTACGGCTTCCACCTGATCGCCCATCTCGAAGGCGCCGAGGTCGAACACGGTCGCCGCGAGTACGGGCGAGCCGTGCTGACGGTAGACGTCGCCGAGGGAATCTTCTCCGGTTTCGAGCCGGGAGAATCCACGACGATCTGGTGTTCGCACGGGGACCACGTGGACGAGCCACCGCCCGGGTACGAGGCGCTGGCTTCGACCGACACGCTGCCCGTGGCCGCGTTCCGCGCGACGGACCGGCCGGTCTGTGCGGTGCAGTTCCATCCCGAGGTCGCGCATACGGAGCGCGGCGATCAGATCCTGTCCAATTTCCTGTTCGAGGTCGCGGCCTGCCGCCCGACGTGGACGGCGGACGCGTTCATCGAGCAGACGATCGCCCGCATTCGAGAGCAGGTCGGCGATGCTACCGTCGTCTGCGGACTCTCGGGCGGCGTCGATTCATCGGTTGCGGCCCTGCTCGTGCATCGTGCGGTCGGCGACCGCCTCACGTGCATCTTCGTCGACCATGGCCTACTGCGGAAGCACGAGAGGGAACAGGTCGAGACGATGTTTCGGGCCCACTACGACATGAGGCTGGTGGTGGAGGACGCGAGAGATCTCTTTCTCGGTGACCTCGCGGGCATCGTGGACCCCGAGGCCAAGAGGAAGGCGATCGGCGCCAGGTTCATTCAGGTGTTCGACACCACGGCGAAGCGCGAGGGAACGGGTGCGACGTTCCTCGTGCAGGGCACGTTGTATCCGGACGTGATCGAGTCGGTTTCGGCTGGAGGCCCTTCCGTCACCATCAAGAGCCACCACAATGTCGGCGGGCTGCCCGAAGATGTTCCGTTCAAACTCGTCGAACCGTTGCGTGAACTCTTCAAGGACGAAGTCCGTGCGGTCGGGCGGGAGCTGGGCCTTGCCGACGAGTTCGTGGGGCGCCACCCGTTCCCGGGTCCTGGGCTCGCGATCCGGATCATCGGAGAGATCACCGAGCAACGCTTGTCCGTGCTGCGCGATGCCGACGCGATCTATCTCGAGGAGATCTGTGCGGCCGGGCTGTATGACGAGATCTGGCAGGCGTTCGCGGTGTTGCTGCCCGTTCAGTCGGTCGGCGTCATGGGTGACGCCCGCACCTACGAGGACGTGCTCGCTCTCAGGGCGGTGACGTCCCGCGATGGCATGACCGCCGACTGGTATGCCTTCCCGCACGACGTACTCGCGCGCATCTCCACGAGAATCATCAACGAGGTGAGAGGTGTGAACCGTGTGACGTACGACGTCAGCTCGAAGCCACCGGCAACCATCGAATGGGAGTAGGCTGAGTCTAGACCAGCGCGCTGCCGCCCTGAGCGGGACCCTCCACCAGCACGGCGTCGGCTTCGATCTCGATGAGCATGTCCGGATCGATGAGCCGCCGGACCTCCACCATCGTCGTTGCCGGAGGGTGCGCCCCGAAGAACTGGCCGTGCGCTCGCCCGACGTCCTGCCAACGTTCGATGTCCGTGACGAACATCCGCGTTCGCGTGACATCCGACAGGCCCGCGCCGAGACCCTCGAGCGCGTCTCGGATGATCTCGATGCACCGGACCGTTTGAGCGTAGGCATCCCCCGGCGCGTACACGCTGCCGTCGTCCGCGACCGGGGCACACCCGGTCACGAAGATGCGATCGCCGGCGCGAAGGGCTCGACAGTACCCGACGGTCGACTCCCAGGGTGCGCCGCTGAAAACTCTTTGGAACGACACTTGCAGCTCCGTGTTCAAGGTCCCCGTC
>JAYZBT010000409.1:0-3783 GCA_036338615.1 Gemmatimonadota bacterium | reverse complement strand
CGTCGAGCAGCTCGCGTACGAGGACACAGCCGACCCGCAGATCGTCGCCCCGACCGACGTGCTCGTGCGGGTCACCGTCGCTGGAATCTGCGGCTCGGATCTTCACCCCTACTTCGGTCGAGAGCGCGGTCTCGACGTGGGTACCGTCATGGGACACGAGCTCGTCGGGGAGATCGTCGAAGTAGGCGCGGGTGTTCGCGACTTCTCTCCCGGTGACCGCGTCGTCGCTCCGTTCACGACTAGTTGCGGCTCGTGCTACTACTGCAGCTCGGGCCTGACCGCTCGCTGCGAGCTCGGTCAACTCTTCGGGTGGGTGGAAGACGGAAGCGGGCTGCAAGGGGTACAGGCGGAGTACGCGCGTATCCCGCTCGCCGACGGAACACTGGTCGCGGTCCCCGATGGCCTCGACGAATCGGTCGCCTTGCTCGCCGGGGACATCCTCTCCACGGCGGCCTATGGTGCCGAGCTCGCTGGGGTGGGGGAGGGCGACCTGGTCGTGGTGATCGGGTGCGGGCCCGTCGGGCTGCTCGCCATCCGCACGGCACTCGAGCGAGGGGCCGGGGAGGTGGTCGCCGTGGACCGGGTCCCGAAGCGTCTCGCCACCGCCGAGCTCTTCGGAGCCACAGCTGTGAATTTCGAGACCGGTGACCCGCTCGAAGTCGTTCATGAGCGCTCCGACGGAAGAGGAGCCGATGCCGCGATCGAGGCGGTCGGCTCGCCCGCGGCGACGCGCCTGGCGGCGGACCTGCTCCGTCACGGAGGGTCACTCGCCGCGTTGGGCGTGCACACCGAGCGCCACCTCGCCCTGTCACCTGGTGAGATCTATGACCGCAACCTGACGTATTCGGGAGGACGGTGCCCGGTGCGTCACTACCTGCCCGAGTCGCTCCGCCTGGCCCAGCGAGACGCAAAGCTAATGGGAGCGCTCATTTCGCACCGATTGCCACTTTCGCGGGGGGTCGACGCGTATCGCATGTTCGCCGAGCGACGCGAGGGTTGTACGAAGGTGGTGTTGATCCCGGGCTAGGGTCCTCAGCACCCCATCACGCCGCCGCCCGGGCGGAACGTCCAGTCGAACTCGCGCGTGAAGAAACGGACCGAGCCACGTGTGGTCACGACGACGCCGATGCGGTCCATGTTGATCTCTTCGAGGTGCTCGGTCCGGCAGCGGTAACCGTCCACGTAGAGCGCCCCGCACTGCGCGTTCGGATCCCGCTCTTCGGCTCGCGCGTTCGTCCGCTCCGCGGAACTCCGTGCTGGGAGAGGGAGGAGGCGGTTCACGCCGATACACACTTCATCGAAGTGTGTCACCGGAATGTAGAGCCACCGCAGCAGATCGGTGTTGTCGTGGGCCTTGAGCTTCACCTCCGCGAGACGCACTCCCTGAATACTCCGATAACCAGGCAGGGTAGCCGGGTGTTGACCAAAGGTCAGGGAGAGGAAGTCCTCCAGTTCTTCATTACTGACCGTGACCTCGAGCGGATCTAGCCGGAAGGGCTCGGGCCGCATCTCGATGTCGACGTCGTATTCGCTTTGGGAGACCACGGAAAAGAGAGGCGTCTCGTTCTCGAAATAGCCGAGGCGTTCGACGACGAGGTAGTATTCTCCGGCGCCGGGGACGGCCACGCGGTAGTAACCCTCGCGGTCGGCCGCGCCCGCTAGGAGAGGCTCCCGCTCCGAGTCCAGCAGGAAGACGGCGGCGAGGCCGATCGGTGCGCCGTTCTGCGAGTCGATGATCCGCCCCCGAATCTCCTGGGCGGACGCATCCCGGGCAGCCGGCGCTGACAAAGACACCAGTGTCGCCGTGATCCACAGCCAGGTCGGAAGTCGACGCTGTTGCCGGACTGGACTTCGTCCGACGGTTCGCCTTGGGAAGAACTGAATCACGAGCACACTACTGGCGGAAGGGGGTCCCACGTCCGACGTGCTGCATGCTTCCGACGTACTGCATACTAACGTCGTATCGCGGGCTCCGGAGAGACAACCGCGCAACCCTCGCCCCGCTCCGTCGGTTCGCAAGCATGCGCATTGACGTGCCCCTCAGTGCGGTACCACATCCTATGTTAGACCTTGAGCCGTCTGAGGTCCAAGAAGCTGGGGTATTCCAAGGAACTAGTCGGCTGGTTTTACCGTCTCTGGAGCCGGGGGGCGACCACCGTAGGCGCTGTGGGGTCGGACCGAATCACCAAGCCGTGAAGCGTGGCGCCCCCCCGAACGCGCCGTTGCCCAGCCTTCGAGTCAGGCCTTGGGCCGCTTGGGCGACCCGCGCGGCCGCGGGCGCATCCCGTCCAATAGGGTCTGCGTGGTCTGCTTGATGAGCGCGTCTACGTCCACATGGGTCAGGATCTGACCCTCGATCACCAGCGACGCGAGCCCGTGCACGGCGCTCCAGGCCACGTAGGCCTGTGTCCGCGGGTCCTGCCTCTTGACGCCACCCTCGCGCTGGTGGGCCCGGAACACCTCGACCAACTGGTCGAATAGGCTGTTCGCGACCTCTCGCAGCTCCGGTCGGTCTATGCGCGCGAGCGCCTCTTTGCCGTACATCAAGCGATAGTGCGCCGGATTATCGATGGCGAAGCGCACGTACTCCTGACCCATGCGCCTGAACCGCTCGACGCCGGATCGCGAGGCAGCCGCGCCGCTGGATCGCAGGCGGTCGCGTAGACGCTCGAATCCAATCGCGGCAACGGCCACCAGCAGGGAGTTCTTGTCCGCAAAATGGCGATAGGGCGCGGCCCGTGAGACGCCGACGCGCCGGCCGATCTCCCTCATGGTCACGCTCCCAGCTCCCCCCTCGGCGATCATCGCCTCGGCTTCGGCGAGCAGGGCGGCCCTGAGGTTCCCATGATGATAAGGGCTCGTCTGTTCGGTCATGCCTAATCATGAACAAGGATGTTGACGAGATCAACACGGTGCGCGCGCTTGTCCGCTGACGGCACAGGCCAGGGACTACTCCGTCCTCAGAGCCGTCATGGGATCGATGTTCATCGCCCTCCGGCCCGTACCACGAGGCCCGTGGAGAGCCGAGGTGCTTGTCGCATGGACACCCAGCCCTGGAGTTCGGACACGAGGCCGACGCCCTGCTCGAACTGGAGGTCCTCGACGACACCGACGACCGTAGCTCCATCGCCTCCGGCGTCCGCTACCCACGCCCCCGAGGTTCTCCGCGAACTCCCGGCGATCGTCCTTGGTCGCGACACGGTTCTTCCGTTTCGTGTTCATGCGTTCCTCGGCGCGCGCATCCGTCCACGCCAGCACTAATCCCGGCAACGACATGGGCAGCCCGATCGCGAGCCCGAAGAGCGCGATGCCGGCGCCCTTCACTCGCAGTATCATAGGCCTATGCACCAGCCAGGTCGTGCCGAGGGACGTGCTCAAGCCGCCGAGCAACATCGCCACGATCTGCGGCGCGTATTGTCCAAGTCCGTTTTCTATGCGCAAGATCTAGCAATTTCGGAGATCGAAATGACCCGACCCCGCAGCCACCGACTCCTCTGGGGCCTAGCCGTCGTTTCCACGCAGGCCGCCTTCGGCGCGTGCGGTGACGGAGGCGCCCCCCAGAACGGTTCGATCACGCAGAGCAAGCTCTCCGAGGACTTGCATGTGCTTGCGCACGATTCGATGGCGGGCCGCCTGGTCGGGTCGGAGCACCTCGGTGCCGCGTCGGACTGGATCGCCGGTCGCTTCGAGCAACTGGGCCTCGAGGGCGCGGGGGAGGGGGGTGGATACCTCCAGTCATTCGACCTCATGTGGTTCAGTCTCGGGCGGGGCAATCGCTTGACC
>JAYZBT010000408.1:0-7920 GCA_036338615.1 Gemmatimonadota bacterium | reverse complement strand
ATCGACCGGTTGGCACCGTCTTCGTCGTCACCATCCCTTTGACGTGCGTTCAGGCGGAGGAGACACAGTGGAACGGACCCGCGTTTGGCCCGCAGCTAGCCGGGTTGGACTGTCTCAGTAGGGGTTGAGGCGGACGTCATGGTGGGCAGTTCCTGCGGGTGATCGAGAATCCGACCGCACTTGGGCCGCGAGCTCCTCGCGCTCCCAGTCCGGCGGAGTGCCCCAGAAAGGGCAGTAGAGAGACCCCGTCGCTGAGGTCATGCGCCGTTCGGTGAGGGCGTCGGCAACCCACGAAACGTCTCGAAACGCCTGCGAACCACTAAGGGTGCCGCGTGACCATGAGTCTCGCGCGGACCCCGAGATTACTTTAGCCTGCGCCCCGGCTCGACGCTATCGAGACAGAAGCGGGTGTGAGGCTACGGCAGCGACGCCGTCCAGTGCTCCTCGGAGACGACCGAAATGGGAACGCCTCGCGCCCGGTATTGCACGACTTCGTCGAGTACCTCGCCGAAAGAGCTCTGACACCAGTCCGATGCGCCGATGGAGCCGATCACTACATAGTCCGTGCGGCGGTTCACCGTACGTTCGCAGGTACCGCCCAGCTCCGTGACCTCGCGCTCGCAGGCGTGCAGGGGGCCGTATGCCATCTCGCCGGCGAACAGAAAGGTCTGTCCCTCGAAAACGACGTCGGGCTCCGGCGTCGTGAGCGGCACGTCGGTCGCGAGCGCAAAGCCGCCTCCGTAGCCGGCCGGGTTTTCCGCGAGCTGGGTCAGCAGGGCACCCAGGTGTTTTTGCTCCCGCCGGTCGACTCGACCATCGAGGAAGATCCGGTCCAGCCTGCGCGAGAGTATGTTGGCCGGCCAACGCGTGACGACTTCCGGGTGCGCCCGCGTCCATTCCGCGAGGCGCTCGGCCTCTTCGCTGGACACGACACCATCGGCGATGACACCTCGGACGAGCCCCACCATCTCAGCGAGGCCCTGCTCGACCTCCCTGCGGGCTCGCAGCTTGCCGGCCCCGCCGGCGGGTCCCGTCACTGGCCGGGCAGCTTCTGACAGACGTCCAGGATTCTGCGCTTGAAGGACCGTTCGTCGTCGAGGGTCTCGTAGAAGTCCTCATAGAACTCCACGGCGTCCTCGCGGCGGTTCGTCTCTAAGAGCTCGAACGCCATATAGAGGTCCCAGAGCGCCTCCCGCTGTGAATTGAACATGGCCGCCACGGTCGGCTGGTCCAGTTCGTATCGGCAGAATCCTCGGTAGAGCCTGTCCGTGACCCGTCGCAGCCCGTAGCGGTTGGTCAGCATTTGGTCCGGGTACGCGTAGCGCGCATCGACGGCTCCCGAGAAGTCGAAGTCGTACGGGACGGTGACGTACTTGCCGTCATGGACCCGCATCAGCTTCGTGTTGTGTCCGTAGACTGCGGACCAATCGGTATTCCCGATCATGTAGTTGAACATGGCCACCAGCACGGCCGCCTCGCCGTCGACGCGCGCCGGGTGGAACCCGAACTCTTCGTACTCGACGTGAACCGCCAGGTTGCGTTCGGCCATGTTCTCATCGGCTTC
Source organism: Gemmatimonadota bacterium (assembly GCA_036338615.1). Taxonomy (GTDB): domain Bacteria; phylum Gemmatimonadota; class Gemmatimonadetes; order Longimicrobiales; family Gaopeijiaceae; genus UBA1138. The sequence goes on along the minus strand of JAYZBT010000408.1, from coordinate 6,356 downwards.
GATGAGGAAGCCGATCTTCGTACGCGTGTCGTAATCGTCGTTGATGTCCTCGAAGGTGATCTCGACCAGCCGCACCCGGAGGGACGCAGGCGTCAGCAGTTGGTACGCCTTGTAGGCCAAGTACTCCCGGTACACGTAGCGTTGGAAATTGTCGCGAGAGTCGTGGCATGGTGTTACCAGCTTGAGCTTGTCCTGGCCCTCGAAGACCGTGCCCTCCATTTGGCTCTTCGGGAAGTCGAGCCGGAGCGGCGGGAAGTTGCAGTTCCGCTTGTCCCGTCGGAACTTGCCTCGCGTGCGGACTTCGATCGGCTGCGGGATGGCGGCGGCGTCGGCGCCGGCAAAGGTGAGCGTCCCTTCGACTTCCATCGTGTCGATCCGCTTGTCCTTAAGCCACTTGATATCCGTGAGCAGTGTGATGCGAAGAGGCTCCTCCGCTTGGAACAGGGGCGCGTCTTCGGCCACTCGAGCCCGCTCTGCATACTCCTCTGCAGTGGGAATCACAAACTCTTGAGCGGCCAGCCCTGGAACCAATGCTGCCAGGAATGCGACAGACAGAAAGGGGGTGTTGCGGCGGGACATGGCAATCCTCACGTCTAAAGTTCGAACCGAACAATACGAGACGTGCCTGTGGATTTCCAGCGAGATTCTTGCCGGGGACCCCACGCGCCTCACATCATGCTTTTCTCAGAGGGCGCGTTGCGTGCCCGTTTTCACCATTCGGAGCCGTTGATGAGCCAACCCCGCGCACCTTCCAACCCCAATCGCGGTCTCGGGCGGGTCTTCCTCTATTATGTGGTAATGGGCGGCGTGACCGCTTTGTTGCTCCGGTTCCCTGAGTTCCGCGACGTGGTCTCCGGGGCGAGGCTCGGCGAACTCGCCGATGTCGACCTGTTCAATCCTGCAGCCTCTCCGGTCGGCAGGCCGGTGGCGACCTCCACGTGGGCCCGCGCGATCACCGCGGGCATGTCGATGGTCGGCGCGCTGGCGATCATGGTTCCGGTGACCTGGGTCTACATGGTGACGAGGCGGCAACGCGGCTACCACGAATCGGTGGTGCACACGCTGCTCATCCTGCCGGTGGCCGTGACCGGGATCGTGATGATCGTGCAGGCCAACCTGGCGCTCGCATTCTCGCTGGCGGGGATCGTCGCGGCGGTTCGCTTTCGCACCACCCTCGAGGATACGAAAGACGCCGTATACGTTTTCCTGGCCATCGGCGTGGGTGTCTCGTCGGGGGTGCAGGCTCTGGGGATCGCCCTGGTGCTTTCTGTCCTGTTCAATGTCGTCATCGTGGTGCTCTGGAAGACCCAGTTCGGCAACATCTACGCTGATCAGAACACGCGCTTGGGTCCACTGGAGCTGGGCGATGTGCTTGCGGGTCCGGCCTCCGCCGCCAGCGCACTCAAGGTCGGCGACCCTGCGATCCTGGATGCCGCGGCTCCCGCCGACCTGGCCGAGATCGCCGATCATGCGGTGCGCATCGAGCGTCATCTCAATGCGGAGCGAGAGAAGAAGAAGGAGAAGCGGTGCAACACCTTGATCATGGCGTACGGACCCGGCGCGGAGGCCGCCCAACGCTACGTGGACCAGCTTCTCGAAGAACTCGGTGATCGCTTCAAACTCATCGAGGTGAACCCAGCGGAGGGACGCGGCGTCTTGCTCGAGTATTTGGCCAAGCTCGACGGGTCCGGGGTGGAAGGAGCGGTGATCGACCGACTCAACAGCGCGCCGGACGGCGTGATCACCGCGGCGGAGCTGCGCTCGTTGAAGGGCCTCAAGAAGTTCTCGTGACCCGCGACGCCTGCATGCTGTTGTTGAGCTCGACGGTGTTCACGGGAGTCGCCGAGGCCCAGCAACACGACCCGCTACCCGAGCGATACGATTTCGTGACGAGGTCGAGCCGGAGCGACCTACCGGAGCCGCTGGATGAGGTGTCCGGGCTTGCGTTCACGCCCGACGGCCGTCTGTTCGCGCACGCGGACGAACGCGCGTGGGTCCATGAAATCGATGCGGAGACCGGTCGGGTCGGCAAACGATTCATGTTCGGCGACCGGACGGCCCGCGACGACTTCGAGGGCCTTGCCATCGTCGGGGAACGCTTCTTCCTGGTGTCGAGCAGAGGTCTGCTCTACGAGGCTCGCGAGGGTCAGGACCGTGAGGAGGTGCCGTACCGGACCACCGACCTGGGGCTTGGCGGAGGCTGTAACCCGGAGGGCCTCGAGTACCACCCGGGGTGGAATGAGCTGCTGATCCCCTGCAAGGACACGCCGCGGGACATCGGCGCCATCGTCATCCACCGGATCCCAGTCTCTCCGGACGTCGCACGGCCTGCGCCGATTCTGGTTCAGCGCTCCACGTTGGCCGCTCACGGCCTCGACTACGACTTCCACGCGTCGGGCATCGCGCTCGACCCGACTACCGGCACCTTGATTCTGGTCGCCGCTCGAGAGGAAGCGATCGTCGAGATTTCCGACGAGGGTCACGTGATCGCGGGGGTGCAGCTCTCGCGCCGTAGGCACCCGCAAGTCGAGGGCGTGGCCTTCGGCCCTGACGGCACCCTCTTCCTGGCGGACGAAAGGAACAGGCGAGCAGCCCGCCTGACCACGTATCGCAGGGTCGAGGGGCGCTGGCCCGGATGAGCCGACGACTGAACTTGTCCGTGCGCGACATCGAGTTGCTGGAGCATCTCGCCGCGTCGAGGCGTTTGGCAGGCATGTTCCCCGGCAAGTCGGCCTTCCTGCTCCTGCGGGAGACCTACTTCGACACGCCGGACGGGCTGCTTCGAGAGCGAGGCATGAAGTTGTGTCTCCGCGTGGAGGCCCGCGGCCGCCAAGTCGTCGAACTCACGGTTCAGGACGTCGTGAACCTCCAAGGTGTCGTCGAGGAGACGGTGCTCGAGATCCCCGTGGTGGGCGGCGGGCTCTACTCGACCGTCTCCGGTCAGTCGGAGGTAGCGACACGCCTGCGCGGCGTCGCCGACATGGCTGCCCTCCGCCCGCAACTCGCTCTGGACATCGATCGCGAGGAGCGCGACTTGAAGTCCTCGCGGTGGGGCCGTCCCCAGCATCGCGTCTCGTTCGATCATGTGGTCGCCTATGCACCCGGCGTAACGCGCGCGTTCTATGCGATCACGCTCACGGAGCTCGCGGCCGGTCGTATGAGTCTGGAGGCGGTGGGCGAGAAGCTCCGTACGGACCACAGAGTCGAGAGCGACGGACATGCTGGCGTGGAGCGCATGCATGTCGCGCTCACAGGCAGCGCGGATTCCCGCGTCGAGATCGCACACGAGGTTCGCGTAGCGCCGCTCATCCTGCAGGACGGAAAGGTCGCGCTGATGGAGAGCAGGGATGGGCTCCGGCTTCCGGATACCCGTGGGGCTGGAGAGGAACTGGCCCGCGAGTTCTTGGGTGAGCTGCTGTCGCTCGACGGGGGTGGTGTCGAACTCGACCTGATCGGCTTTGCGCCCATGCAGAACGGTGGGGCCGACCTCGAAGTCTGGTTGCATGTGCGTCCCCCGATGACAGAGGGATTGTCCGGCTTCGCCTGGGTTCCGCTCGACGATCTCATGGAGCGTGTGGGTGGTCCGCGGCTGCGTGATCCCGGCTTGGTGGCGGCTCTGCTTCTTCTCGTTCGGTCTGAGATCGGTCGGAGGTTGTTGCGCGATTCGCAGGCGCGAGCCGAGCAACCCACCAGGGTCCCGGTCCAGCGAGACCCGAGCGCAGAGCCTGGCTCGGGCGGGGAGGATTTTCTCGACCTCGAACTCAGCATCCTCGATTTCAATCAGAGAGTGCTGGAGTTGGCGGAGGACGAGCGGATCCCATTGCTGGAGCGGTTCTTTTTTCTGTCGATCTTCTCGATCAACCTCGACGAGTTCTTCGTTGTCAGAGTCGCCCGCTTGAAGGAGGAGGCCGAGCTCGGTCCTTCCGGCGAGGGCGAAGCACTTTCCCCTCGACTGCTTCTCGACCTCGTGGCGATCCGTGTCCGCGCCCTCATGGCTCGCCAGTACGCATGCCTCACGGAGATGTTGCTACCGCAGCTCGCGGAGCAGGGCATTCGACTGCGACGGTGGGAGGAGCTCAGACCAGAGGAGCGCGACGGGCTGTCGGCCAAGTTCCTCACCGACATTTCCCCCTTGCTCACGCCGCTCTCGATGTCGGCGGGGCCCGGAAGGTCTTTCCCCAGATTGCCCAGCCTTGGTCTGTCGCTGGCCACCGTCCTTCGGCAGGACGGAGAGTCGAAGACCGACTTTGGCTATGTACCCGTGCCCGACTCGCTGCCACACTTCATCCACATCCCGGGCACCGAGGACCTCATCGGCACCGGGGATCTCATCATGGCGAACGCCGCCCGACTCTTCCCGTCCTTCGAGGTCGTGGGCGTGCACGCGTTCCGGGTCAGCCGGATGGATGACGTCGAAATTGACGAGGACTCGTCGGGTTCGCTGCTGGCGAGGATTGCCGACGAGGTCGAGGACCGGAGGTTCAAGCCGGTTGTCCGCATCGAGGTCCAGGGTTCCATGCCCCGCGAGGTCCGAGCGCATTTGCTTCGCGAGCTGCGTGTGGAGCGCGGCAGTGACTCGGCATTGCTAACCGGCGCCGATGTTTATGAGGTGGATGGACCGATCGACCTTGAAGGGTTCGGGGAGTTCACCAATCTCGAGCTTCCGGGTGGGAGGTTCGCCCCCTACGAGGCCACCCACCCGATCCCTGACGATGTTTCGATCTTCGACGTGCTGTCGCAGCGGGACTTGCTGGTTCACCATCCGTTCGAGTCGTTCCACAACACGGTCGGCCGATTCCTGAGCGAGGCCGCGGACGACCCGGACGTGATGTCCATCAAACTCACGCTCTATCGTACCGGTCGGGACTCGGCGCTTATGGAAGCGCTGCTGCGGGCGGTCGAGGCGGGTAAGGACGTGTCGGTCTTCGTGGAACTCAAGGCGCGGTTCGACGAAGAGAGCAACATCGAGTGGACGCACCGGCTCACGGAAGCCGGCGCGCACGTCGTCTACGGTGTGGTCGGCTACAAGACACACGCGAAGACGGCGCTGGTGGTCCGTAAGGAAGCGGACGGCGTGAGGCGCTACGTGCACATCGGTACGGGGAACTACAACGCGGATACCGCCCGCTACTATACCGATGTGGGCCTCATGTCTTCCGATCCGGACCTGGGCGCCGACATGAGTGACTTCTTCAACGAACTCACCGGCGGAATTGGGCCGCCGCGGAAGGAGTTCCGCCGCTTGCTCGTGGCACCGAATTCACTCGCCCAGCGCCTGGACCGAATGATCCAGCGCGAAATCGACCACGCCCGGGCGGGCCGCCCCGCGCGCATCCAGGCGAAGCTCAATGGCCTCGCCGACCGGACCATCGTGAAGAGCCTGTACCGGGCTGCCGCAGAGGGCGTTCGTATCGACCTCATCGTGCGTTCGATTTGCACACTCAGGCCGGGCGTGCCCGGGCTCTCAGAGGGCATTCATGTGCGAAGCGTCCTGGGGCGCTTCCTCGAGCACTCCCGCATCGTCTACTTCGAGAACGCGGGACAGGGCGAGTTCTACATCGGGTCCGCGGACTGGAGAGCGCGCAATCTGCGCAGGAGGGTGGAGGTCGTGACCCCGGTCGACAGTCCGGCCGCTCGCAAGGTGCTGCGCACCATACTCGACACGCAGCTAGCCGACCCTCGCGCCTGGGTTCTGCGGCCAGACGGTGTATTCGAACGCCTGCAGGGTGAAGGCTCCACGAGCCAGCACCACTTCATGGCGCTGGCACAAAACGGTCGGGCGGTGCGTTGAGCGTCGTGTTCGCCGTTGGTAGCTTTCCGTCGCGATCGAAAGACCGCGTGAGCGCCTGTAGCTCAGCTGGATAGAGCATCGGCCTTCTAAGCCGAATGTCCCAGGTTCGAGTCCTGGCAGGCGCGTAAGGAGAGGCGAACATGAACGAGCCGACCGCTGCGACCCTCGGGCCGGAAGCGCGGCAGAGGACGATCGACGTGCTCTGCGAGTCCTTCGCGCAAGACGAATTGGATGTCGAGGAGTTCGAGCAACGCGTCGCGCTCGTCGAACGCGCAGTGAACACCGAGCAGCTGAGGGCCATCCTCGCGGACCTGCGTCGCGCCGGGTGCCGGTTGCTCAGCCGTCTCGGCTACCAGGTGGTCACGGCGGAGCATGGTCAGGAGGCGCTCGATCTCCTGACCGCTGGCGACCATGAGATCGATCTGGTTCTGTCCGACGTGGTGATGCCCAATCTCAGCTGCAAGGGACCCTTGGCGTGAAGGCCTCGGTTGACCGTCCGTAGCGCCTGTAGGACATTTCTCCACGGTCGGATCGGCTTTCGAGACTGAACGGCTACCCGCCTGAC
>JAYZBT010000407.1:0-2824 GCA_036338615.1 Gemmatimonadota bacterium | reverse complement strand
CAAGAGTCCACCGCCCACCACCACTATTTCGATGTCGCTCGGGAGTGCGCCGTTCAGGGTGGTCGGTTGCACTAGACATCTAGAGGGTTGGCGAGATCGGCTACCCGAACCGGCTTGATCGGCACTCTAGGGGCGAAGCCGGAATACTCGTCAGGTGGGCGGCCGGTACGCTCGGCCAGGAAGGCCTCGAGCGCTGGCCCACAGTACCGCGCCTGGCAACGCCCCATCCCGATTCGGGTCCGCTGCTTCACCTCACGCGGTGAGGTCGCCCCCTCGGCCAGTGCCTCCTCGACCTGGCCATACGATATCTCCTCGCAGCGGCAGATCACGGTGTCGCCGGCCGGCTGCGGGAACAGCGACTCCTCCATTCGATACACCCGCCACAGCGCCCTCTGAAAGCGGCGGTGACGCGCGGCGGTCGCCTCAGCCTGCGCCTCCAAGCGAGCGGCCTTGGCCGAGAGAGGGCGGGCCAGCGCTCGGGCGGCCGCGAGCCCCGCGAGGGTCCCCTCGGCCAGCCCCACCCGCGCCCCTCCCAACCTGGTGCAGTCGCCGAGGGCCCATACGCCGGCCACGGTGGTCGCGCCCCGCGCATCGCGTACCGTAGCAAGTCGGCGCTGCTCGGGATCGAACACATGCGAACATCCGAGCGCCCGCAATAATTCATTCGAGGGATGGAACCCATAGCCAAGACATACGACATCCGACTCGAGCTCAGCGGTTTCGCGCCCGTCGATCGTCGCCAGCAGACCGCGCGAGTGGTGCGCGACCGACGTCAGAACGGATTCGGATATCATCCGAACGCCGGCACGGCGGCACCTCGAGAGATGGCGGATTCCGTCGGCCACCAAGCCGGGTGCGGTCGCGAGCATGGCCGCGATCTCCTTCACCCGGCGTAGGCCCACGGTCGGCGCCGCCTCGACCACGGCAACGACATCGGCTCCGCCAGCAACGAGCTCCGAGGCGAGCTGGAGATTGAGCGGCCCGTTGCCGGCGATCAGTACTCGTTTCCCCGGCAGGCGGCGAGCTGTACGCCACATGGTCTGGGCTGCCCCTGCTGTCATGACTCCCGGCAGGGTCCATCCAGGCACCGGCCAGCCTCGGTCGTATGCGCCGGTCGCGACGATCGCCTGATGCGGCTGCACGCAAAAAGTGCTCCCATTAATCGTCACTGCGAACTCCAACGGCGGGAAAGCTCCCCAGACCAATGCGTTGGATAGCACGGTCGCGCCCGAAGTGAGGACATCGTCGATGAGCTGCCGCCCCTCACGATGTTGCGCGTCTGGCGGGACGACATCTGTAGCGGAGCACTGCTTGAAGTACTGGCCGCCGGGCGCCGACCCCTCGTCGAGAACGAGCACCTCAGCGCCGGCGAGACGGGCGGCATATGCGGCGGCAAGCCCTCCCGGTCCCGCACCAATCACCAGCACCTCTGGGCGCTTGATCGGAATCTCATCGATCGTAATTGGGGGGTGACCCGGCACCGCGCGGGTCGCGGGCAGGGCACGCCCACTCGCTTCGCGCCGGACCTTCATGGGTCGGTCGACTTTCACCGAGCAGGCGCGTTGGTTCGGCCGCCCGTCGACTTCGAGCAGGCAATCCTGGCACACACCCATGCCGCAAAAAAGGCCGCGTTCGCTACCGCGTTCGGTCGTGCGAAACGAACGGATACCGTGAGCGGTGAGCGTTGCCGCGAGACTCTCGCCCGGGCGCGCCTCGAGGGTCTCCCCCTCGAACTCGATCTTCAGCGTCAGGTCTCCTTGCTCGCGATGATAGCCATCGGGAGATCCCACCCGGGCGATCGGCGCACTTGTCGCAAGCCGCTCGAGCGCTCCTCGAGCGTGTCCGCCGCGAGAGGCTCCCCACACGTCTTCGATCCAGTAGCGAAGTCGCCATCCAATCTACTTGCGCGACCACCATGCCCGTCCGGAGCGCGCGGTGCAAGCCGAGTGCTTTCGAAGCGGCCGGCCTCTTCGCGTCAGTAGCAGACGCTTGTTCGAACGCGTGGCCTAGGAGGCTTCTTCGTTACCGGAGTTCCTCCCAGTCCGCCTCGGTCGCGTCCGACGTCTGCAGTTCGAGGAGTTGTAGCCAGACCCCGTCCTTCTTGACCAGGGCCGCCTCGAAGTGGATCAGAGCCACGCGTGTGGACCCGTCTGCTTCGGTGGAGGCATACCGGAAGATCCCCACCTCATGGGCCGAGGTCTGGCTGTTCAGCCGTTCCGTAAAGCGGAACTCGACGCTTCGGCGTGCCCGGCCCTCGCGGGTGTCGTCCCACGCCGCCCGGTTGGCCTCGACGTCCTCGGCGACCGTCCGTGTGATCCCCCGCCGCGCCGAGACGAAGATCGCGTCGGGGTGGTAGGTGGACAGATAGAGGTCGGTGTCGCCGGTGGCCACGGACCGGGCCACGTCGGCCCACAGGGAGTCGAGCTCGGTGGTGACCTGGGCGTGTGCCTGGAGCGGCGCGAGGGTGAGTAGCGGGAGGAGCAGCCGGATCGATGCTCGTCGGATCATGGACGGTCGCCTCGGTCGGTAAAAGGGGCGTGGAGTTCGGGGATACCAATGTACGCGGCAAGCTGACTCACACCCGGTTCAGGCTCGGCGACGGCAACTCGTGGATCCGGCGGTCGACCCGCGTGCCCCTTGAGTCGCGTCGCGAGCTGACCTGCCTAGACGTCCTCCCTACGGTTCTGAAGGTCGTCCCACGCAGCATCGATTCCGAACGCCAGCAGGATCGAGGCAACGATCGCCAGCCCTTCACCGAAACCGCGCGGCCCTGGGATGTGATCGATGGTAGAGGTCACCAGATCCTCTGTCGCGTTCGAACCAC
>JAYZBT010000406.1:0-5299 GCA_036338615.1 Gemmatimonadota bacterium | reverse complement strand
AACTTCTTCGCGGTCAAAGCAAGCTACTGGCTGGGGAGTGGGGTCGGGCCCTGAAAGGGCGACCTCACCCTTCCGAATCGCCCAGCATTTTCCCCATACTCACCAGATCCTCGACACCGTAGCCCTGCGTGCGGTAGAAGGCGATCACGACCTCGCTGTGCGCCCGCTTAGGTGTCGCCCACGTGATGCGTGAGCGGCCCGCCCAAGAGACCCGACCGCCGCCCGGGCGGATCGAGCAGGAGCGACTCGGCCGCCTGGTCGATATAGCGCGCCTCTACACCGACCTCCTCGGCGATATCGCGAACGGCCTGCAAGGAGAGTCCGTCGGCGGACGGTCCACGCCCCGGGCGCCCGGGCAACTCGGTGGCAGCCCCCTCCGCCCGGTCCTGCAGCTTCGACGCCCGCTCGAGAATGAGCGCGAAATCTTCGTCCGAGTACCGTCGCCCCGAGTCGCCGATCAGGCGCCCCCCTCCCCATCGGCGTCGAACGTTTTCGTCAGCGCCGCGGCGCACACCGCCATCGACTCCGCCGCCGCGTCGACCAGCCCGCCCATACAAATGAATCCATGAATCATGCCACCGTACTCCACCAACTCCGTCTCGACGCCGCCGGCGCGCAGGACGTCGGCATAGGCACTGCCTTCATCTCTCAGCGGGTCGTAGCCCGCCGTGAGCACCAGCGCAGGGGGGAGCCCCGAGAAATCGTCGGCAAAAAGCGGCGAGGCGATCACCTGACGTCTGTCGCCGCCGTCGCGGAAGTAGTGCTGCATGAACCAGCTCATGAGATCGGCGGTCAGGCGGTAGCCCTGCCCCAGCGTTTCATGGGATGGCAGGCTACCCGTGAGATCCGTGCACGGATAGATCAGGAGTTGGAACACCAATTTCGGGCTGTCCTCACCTTTCGCGAGATGACAGACGATGGCGGCCAGATTGCCACCCGCGCTGTCTCCACCGACCGCCACTCGATCGGGGTCTGCTCCCAAGTCAGCGGCATGCTCCACGACCCAGCGGGTGGCGGCCCACGCGTCATCGACCGCCGCCGGAAACGGATGCTCGGGCGCCAGCCGGTAGTCGACCGATACGACCAGGCATGCGGCACCCAGGCTCAGGCGTCGACACGGGATGTCGTGCGTATCCCGGTCGCCGATCACGTACCCGCCACCATGAAAGTAGATGAGGACCGGGAGTTGCCCTGGGATCCCTTCTGGCCGGTAGAATCGCGCGGGGATATCGCCACCGGGCCCCGGTATCGCGCCGTCCTCGACGGAGAGCCCCGTTGGAGGCTCTTCCGATACCGCCGCGATCATCTGGGCGTATTGAGCCCGCGCCTCGGGAGGATCGAGACTCTCCAGCAATGGGCGCCCGCTTCTTTCCGCGAGGTCGAGCATGAATTGCGCTTGCGGATCCAGAGTCAATCCGTCTCTCCCCGATCGATGGTGAACAAATGGTTGGCGCTCGTCATACCCACTCGGCCAAACAAGTACCTCCGTGAACCCGGAAATCATACATCCTGAGCATGCCGAAGACGATATCTGCGCGCGCGACGGCGGCATGCAGGGGGTCGGGGCCAAAAGGATGGTCTGGCACAATCGACGGCATGTCGGTGGAGGGTGGTTCGAATACGGTCACATCGCCGAGATCGGCGAGGCTATGCATTTCCGGCGAGAAGTCGGCATCGGCCCGCACTCGGTCTCGGTATCGAGTGATGTCATCCAGTGAGATGACACCATCGAACGGGGCGTACACGACCCCCCCAGCCTGAGAGGATCCGATAGTCTATGGGCATGCCTGCATCCTATGGTCACCTCCGTGACGCCGACGGTATCGTCGCGAAGTTCGGGGTCGAACCGACCCTGATCCCCGACTTTCTCGCGCTCGTGAAGGAGCGTGCACGTTGCGTTGGCTGGACCCGACTCATTGCGTGCTGCGACACCAGCGGCAGGAGTCGCTGACGTCTAGATACCCACGGTGTGTGCGCTCAGGGTGCGGCGGGTGGCAGCACGTAGGGTCCAAGAGCATACGCCGCGGTCAACGTGACGAGCCGGCCCTCGCGCCACACCACGAGCTCATAGGCCTTCGCGGTCTCTCGCAACTCACGCATGAGCCAGTGGCGGAGTCCCTGCACGCCGCCACGCCCCGCGAAAAACGGCTCGCCGCCGAAGGTGAGCAGGAGATCCCCGGCAACGAGTCCTGCCCGGGACGCCGCGCCCTCGGCTTCTACGGTCGTCACCCGCACCGCGACCTGCTCGGGAGGCGCCGACGCGGCCGCCGGGAGCGGCTGCTCGACCCCGTCGAACGCGACGGAGGGTACCCGCTCCTCGAGGGCGCGCACCGCGTACATCTCCCAGAAGGACAGCTCTCCTTCGGCCTGTGTGGGGGTCAGCGCCAGCCAGGCATCCCTGGCATGCCGGACCGAGGCTGGGCTCGTGGGTACTCGGAGCGTCAGGCGGGCCGCGTAGACGCGTCGCTCGTCCCCGAGGCGTCGGGCCTCCTCGAGCGCCACCCGCAGGGAGCGCTCGACGTGGCCTCGGAAGGCGACCTCTCCATTTACCCGCACCACGAGGGGCTGATCGAGGTCGACCAGCGCGTCGTTGAGAAGGAGCGTGATCCGGGTCGTCCAACGGGCATCGATTTCGACTCGTGTGCGACCGGTGACGCGGGCGTGCACGAAGGTTCGTCGATTGTCTGTTTCGAGCCACTGGACTGCGCGTCGGGTCGGCACGATGCCCGAGTGCGGTATGCGTAGCACTTCCCGGGGGGCGAGGTCGCGCGGCCGGCTGTCCAGCCAGCGAAGCACGTCGGGGTAGTGCTCCTGAAAGCCCTCGTGGGACCGGTCGGAGAACTCGCGATAGACGAGGTCGTTGCTGAACGAAGCGAGGATGCGGGCGAGCGAGCGAGGGCCGCCCACGCCCCGGATGTTCTGGTCCTGCGTCCCTTCCAGAACGTAGGTCGGCACGGGCGCGAGATTGCGTAGCAGATGCTCCCGAGAGTCGCCTTCGGTCGAGACCGGAACGATCGCGCTCAGCCAATCCGGGTGCGCCGCGCCGTAGGCGATGGAGAAGTTCGATCCCAGCGAGATCCCCGTCGAGACGATGCGGTCGGGGTTCACGCTGTAGCGGGCGCGAACCGCGTCTACGACGGCTCGCGCCTCCTCCGGGTGGAATATCTCGTAGGGGAGGCGCGCCTGGGTGCGCCCGTCCCTCGAGACCACGTCGACCATCGCCGGCGATACGACGATCCAGCCTGCTTCCTCCGCGGGGGCCGCCCAGACGTCGATCATCCTGCGAGCGCTGCGTACCGCGCCCTCTGCGCTCCCGGGTGGCCCACCGTGCATGGCGAGCAGCAGCGGCCACTGTCGTCCCGGCGAATAACGGCTTGGGATGCGCACGAAGACCGGGATCTCGCGACCCCCGGGGGCTGGGACGGAGAAGGCGTCGAGCACATCGCCTCGCGACCCAGGTGTGCCTCCCAGGGGGATCGGCCCCGCTCGCATCCATTCCTCGAGTTCGTGCATGTGCGCCCGGCTCACGCGTGCCAGCGAGGCGTCCGCCGCGACGCGGGCGGCCGCGGCTTCGAACACGGACGGACTAGACGGCCATAGGTAATCGCGGACGACCGCCTCGGTGAGCTGCGCCTCCACGATTCCGGCTGGCCCCATCAAGAGAGCGGCGGTACAGAGCGTCGTGACGTATAGGGCCGCCTGCTTGGACATGGACTAGACCTCCTCGGTTTGCGGGACAGGGCCGAGACGCAACAGGAGGTCGGCGCTTTCCACCATGTCGCCCTGACGCACCAACAGCTCCTCTACGACGGCGTGTCGCGGGGCCCGCAGGGCGGTCTCCATCTTCATGGCCTCTGTGACCAGGAGGTCCGCGCCCTTCGCTACCGTGTCCCCGGCTTGCACGAGGAGCTTCACGACTTTTCCGGGCATGGAGGCACCCACTTCCCGCCAGTTGCCCTCGTCCGCCTTGGCGCGCCGCTCAGGAGCCGCGACGCCTTGGTCCTGAATACGGACCTCGCGCGCGTGTCCGTTCAACTCGAACAGTACCGGACGCGTGCCGTCAGCATGTAATTCACCGACGGAAATGAGCCGGATGATGAGGGTCTTTCCCGGCTCGATGTCGGCGGTGACCCGCTCCCCGGCCTTCGGCCCATAAAAGAACGTGGGCGTGTCCAAGGCAGACGTGTCGCCATAGGCGGCCCTGTGGGCGGCGAAGTCCGCGTATACCTGTGGGAAGAGAATGCGCGCGAGCACTTCTCGGTTGCCGACCTCCTCCGTCAGGGGCTCATCTTTCGTCAGCTCCCGCACTTCAGCGCGCACCGCCTCGAAGTCCACCGGATCGAGGTAGGCACCCGGACGGTCCTCCAGGGATGGTTCTCCTCTCAACACCGCGGCCTGCAAGTCGGGAGGGAACCCGTAGGGCGGCCGCCCCAGTCGGCCCTCGAGCAGTCCCACGACCGACTTCGGGAAGCTCAAGTCCTCGGCGCGGCGCAGCAGCTCCGCCCCGTCGAGGTCGTTCTGAACCATGAAGAGCGCCAAGTCCCCGACCGCTTTCGATGACGGGGTAACCTTGATGAGTTCGCCCAGCAGCGAGTCCGCCTCGCGGTACCGGTCCACGACCTCACGCCAGCGCCTCAACAGACCCAGCGCTTCCGCCTGGTGTTTCAGGTTGGTCAGTTGCCCGCCCGGCACCTGCGACTTGAACACATAGGCGTCGGGAGCCACCGAGCCGCGCTCCAGGAATCGGTAGTAGCCGCGTGTAGCCGTCCAGTACTCGTTCAGTGGCTGTAGAGCATCCAGGTCGAGCTCTGGTTGCCTCTCCGTGCCCTGGAGTGCCGCCGCTATGGCCCTGAGGCTCGGCTGGGACGTGCCGCCCGCGAGCGCATCGATGCAGCCGTCGACCACGTCGGCCCCCGCGAGCGCAGCCTGTACGGCGGTGGCCACGCCGACACCCGTGCTATCGTGGGTGTGCAGGTGTACCGGGAGTTGAGTGGCCTCCTTCAAGGCGTTTACGAGTAGCTTGGCCGCCGCCGGCTTGAGCAGGCCGGCCATGTCCTTGATGGCGAGAATGTGCGCGCCGGCGGCCTCGATTTCCCGGGCCAGGTCCACGTAGTACGCCAAATCGTAGCGTTTGCGGCCCTCGTCCAGGACGTCGCCCGTATAGCAGAGGCAGACTTCGGCGATCTTGCCCTGCTTGCGCACGGCGTCGATCGCCACCTGCATGTTCGGCATCCAGGTCATGGGGTCGAAGATTCGGAAGACCTCGATTCCGGTGTCCGCCGCCACCTTCACGAACATG
>JAYZBT010000405.1:0-3718 GCA_036338615.1 Gemmatimonadota bacterium | reverse complement strand
CCACGGCATGACGTTCCATGCATTCGGACGGGCGCGACGACTCGGGGCAGCGCTGGGACAGGTGAAAAGGGGCTCACGCGTGGGTCCTGCCGCCTTCGACGCCGGCTACGACTCTCTCTCGGGCTTCCAGGATGCCTTCGTGCAGTATTTCGGGTCCAGCCCGACGGCCCTCGGGGACGCCTCGGTTGTTCATGTCGATCGCATCACTACACCGTTGGGGCCCATGTTGGTGGGAGCGACGGACGAAGCGCTTTGTCTGCTCGAGTTCGTAGACCGCCGAGCGCTGCCCACGCAGGTCGCCAGAATCCGCAAAGGGTTGAGCGCTGTTTTCGTGCCCGACCGAAACGAAGTGGTGGACCTCACCGCCGCGCAGGTCGAAGCGTACTTCGCGGGCGAGCTCGAGGCTTTCACGGTCCCCACCGTCACCCCGGGCACCGACTGCCAAAGAGTCGTTTGGGCGGTCTTGGCGAACATCCCGTACGGGGAGACGCGAAGCTATTCCGAGTTGGCCCACGGAATCGGTCGCTCGTCGGCGGTGAGGGCGGTAGGCAGCGCGAACGGCATGAATGCGCTGGCCATCATCGTCCCCTGTCACCGCGTGGTCGGAGCCGATGGAAGGCTCGTGGGATATGGTGGTGGAGTCTGGAGAAAGCAGCGACTTCTCGACTTAGAGCGATCTGTAACGTCCAGTCGGACTTTGTGTTAGGTCCTTAGCTCGCCTCCGCTACACACCCGAATCGTCGGTTGCGGCTCGCGAAGTCCGAGACCGCGGCTGCGAGTGCCTCGCCGTGGAAGTCGGGCCACATGCGGTCCGTGAATACGAGTTCCGCGTAGGCGCACTCCCATAGGAGGAAGTCGCTCAGGCGCTTTTCACCGCCCGTCCGGATGAGCAGGTCGACGTCCGCGGCCGGGCCATCGCTGTGCATTGCTTTGCCGAGCAACACCGATAGAGACGCGCGATCGAGGTCCGTACCGGCCGCGGCCTCCCGCACGGCCGACACGAGCAGGTCACGACTCGAATAGTCGACCGCCAGTCGAAGCGTCAGTCGGCGCGCCGAGGCCGTCGTCGCTTCCGCTTCTTCGATCAGCCGCACCAGGTCCGGCTCCAACCGATCGCGGCGGCCGATCACCTGGAGGCGCACGCCCTCGGCCGTCAATTCGGCGACCTCACTCTTCAAATACCGCCGGAAGAGCTTCATGAGCAGGCTGACTTCCCGCTTCGGCCGCTGCCAATTGTCGGACGAGAAGGCATACAGCGTCAGCACGTTGATCCCCAGGTCCGGAGAAGCTTCCACAACACGACGGACGGCACGAGCGCCCTCGCGGTGGCCCCACTCCCGGCGCCGGCCGCGGGCCTGTGCCCACCGACCGTTCCCGTCCATGATGATCGCCACGTGAAGTCCGGAGCGATCGGTGGGGGAGACGTCACGCATTACGTGTCGCTTGGATAATAGCCTCCATGTGGTCCAGGTAGTTCTGCAGCTCTCCTCGACCGAGCTCGGTCAGCGTGTACTCGGTCTTCGGCAGTCTGCCCTCGAACGACTTGTCGCACGCCACGTACCCGGCGTCTTCGAGTCGCCGCGCGTGTGCGCTCAAATTGCCATCTGTGGCGCCGAGCAACTCCTTGAGGTCTCCGAATGTGAGTGAGCCGTTCACCGCGAGCGCGCTCACGATACCCAACCGGAGCCGCTCGTGAATCAGTCTATCGAGCCCCAGTGCCTCGGCTTGCGGTTGCTGTCCGCGGACTTCGGTCAACGAGGGGGGAGCGGCGTTCGCTCCGTCCTTGGTCAGTGCTCCCTGTCTAGCCGCCATGTTTCCTCCAGATCACGATACCGCACAAGATGTGTAAACCCCCGAAGCCCGCCGCCATGAACGCGTTCCCCCAGGCCGGCGGGGTGAAGAACGCCGCGGTGCCCAATGCCATGAATGCGGCGCCCATCAAGGGGACGGGTCGAACGGAGTACGAGCCACCGGTGACGACACCCGTTCCGTAGAGCAGAAGCCACGCTCCCGGCAATTGCTCGACCAGCGCACCTCGCACGAATACGACCGTGAGTACCGCGCCGACCGCCAACGGCGGGATGAGGTTCCAGGCGAACTTCCGACCCGGGCCGGTGAGAAGCCCCTCGCCAGCCGCCTTCGACTTACGCGCCATCAGGAGTGTGGCGACGGTGAGCGAAGTCACGGCGGCCCCGAGCCAGATCGTCACCCAGATCGTCGGACTCGCCGACCGCGCCGCGATCCACGCAGCACCCAGGGCGATCAGGCCCATGATCACACCACCGATCCCCGAGACGTGCGTGAACGACGCCGAGCGCTGCATCGTTTCACGGATGTAGCGCAGGTTGTCCATTGCCCGATCGTGGAGCGCCACCGGCGCGCCGTCGGCGTCACGGAGCTTCTTAGCGGGCATGTTCATGAAGTGAACGATGGGGCTATCGGTGCGTGAGAGCAAGTACTTTGTGACACAAAGCCTATGCCCGAACCGTGGACCCAGTTCATTTCCCACGGAGGCGATCAGTTGGGCGTCGACGCCGTGCCGATCACCTTGAGGGCCCCCGGAAGCACGCGTGCCTCGACCGTGTTCCCTGACGCCCGCCGCACGTCGCCGTCGACCTCGAAGCGCGGCGGCGCCGCGAACTCAATGCGGAAGGACCGGTCGTCGAGAACCTCCACCCGATCCGAAGTCACATGACGACCCCGCTCGGCGAGGTTGAATAGCTTGAGCCGGGCAAGCGGGGATGCGTCCCGGATCTGGCACGCGTGCAGCTTGCCATCGTGCAGCTTCGCCTCGGGCGCGATGGGAAAGCCGCCACCGAAAAAGGGGCCATTCGACACGGTGAGCATGAGGTGCTGGCCCTCGCGTCGTTCGCCGCGCCCGCTGGTGAGTTCGAACTCGATACCGGGAAAGCGAAAGAGCTGCTGCAGTGCGGTGACCTTGTACAGCAGCTCACCCTTGAGAAACCGTGCCGTCGCGGCCGCATCGATTACAGCGATGTCGAACCCGAAGCCGATCAGGTTCAAGAAGTGCCGCCGCTCCCAGCGGTCGGGGGCGTGCTCCGCGGCACTCTCTGTATCGACCCGACCAACGTCCACCACATCTATGTTGCCGGCGACCAAGTTCCGAACAGCGGCCTCCGCGTCCGATGGATCGAGACCGAAGCTCCGGCCGAAGTCGTTTCCAGTACCGTTGGGCAACAGACCCAGGGCGACGTCGTCCCGTCCGCTCGCGACCAGTCGGTCGGCCACGCTACTCCACGTGCCGTCGCCGCCCACCGCCACGACGACGTCGTAGCCGTCGGCCACCGCCCGCTCCGCGAGGTCACGCTCTCCACCAGGCCTGGAGGACTCGGCGAATGTGACGTCTTCGAGTTGCTTCGTGAGCAACTGCCGGTAGAGCCCAATGCGCCGCTTCCCTCGTCCGCGACCCGAAGCCGGATTGAAGATGACGAAGTGGCGGCTCATCGTCAGAGCTCGAGCAGGGGCTCGAAGGTCTGCAGGCCCGCTTGATACCACTGCTCACGGAACGGATAAGTGTTCACATCGTCGATCGTGAGACCGGCGGTCATCGCGTGCTCATAGAGCGTGAGCGAGCCCTCCTCCTCTTCGTGCTCGGAGTGGGGCGCCTCCATGTAAATGTTGGCCTTGAACTTCCGGTCGCTGCCGGCCTGCACCGTGAAAGCGTTGTAGAGGTTCTTCGAGGGAGCGTATTCGTGCC
>JAYZBT010000404.1:0-5807 GCA_036338615.1 Gemmatimonadota bacterium | reverse complement strand
TCGACTTCGAAGTCGACGAGCGGCCCGGTCGTCATGAACGCGTGCCCGTTCTTCATGGCGTCGAACCAACCACGCATCGAGAGCTCTCCGTCCGCTGTCTTCACGTACGTTCGAACCGACGCCACGAGCGGCGTCTGCTGCAGATTGCTGATCGAGTCCTCGCCGCCGACGACCGTCACGCGGAGACCGTTGTTCCAGACCGCGTAGAGCGGGGGATACCCGTTCTGGGCCGTTGACCACTCGACCGCGTCGGTGGTGCCGAGCGCGGCGTCGACCATGAATCCCTTGGCGCCGCCGAGATTCCCCTGGAGCGGGTCTCCGTTGTAGAACGAGTGCACGTACCCGGTCCACGCGCCCTGCTCCTTCGCTTTCCTGAACATGTCGGTATTGGAAGGATAGAGGCTCTCGATGCCCGTGCCCTCATACCCGGTCGTGAAGGGCGAGATGAGGTGGTCACGCATGCCGTACATGAAGACGTGCCCGTAGAACGGTGGGCGGTATTCCTGTCCGACCACCAGCACCCGATCAGGCTGAGAGAGAGGGTGCGGCCCACCGCCGGGTATGAAGTACTGATAGTCCAAGATGCGGTTGTCCTTGTTCGCGATCTGCTCGAGCACGAGGTCCTGGTCCTCCGCGTCGGACATCATCATGAGGTTCTCGAGCGTGTTGTGGAGATTGCCACCGTAGTTCATGTGCACGTGCGTCGAGGCGTTGAACCAGCCCCTCGCAGCCATATCCACGAACTCGGTCAGCTCCAGGGTCAACTCGGTCACCTCTCCGCCGACGATCTCGCGTGTGGCGAGCGCGGG
The DNA here is from genome assembly GCA_036338615.1 of Gemmatimonadota bacterium. Taxonomy (GTDB): domain Bacteria; phylum Gemmatimonadota; class Gemmatimonadetes; order Longimicrobiales; family Gaopeijiaceae; genus UBA1138. The sequence goes on along the minus strand of JAYZBT010000404.1, from coordinate 4,998 downwards.
TTCGCGCTCGAATCCTTTGACCGCGGCGACGTCCACCTGCCCCACGGGGAGTTCGATCTCGAACGCGCCCGCGTGATGGAAGGCCCACTGCCCGAGTCGAGGGGCAATGCGCGCGTATTCAGCCGTCGGCGCATAGAACTTTCCGTCCGCGGCGGTGAGGTGGATGCGAGAGGCGGTCGGCTCTCCGTCCGCGCCGACCGTGGTCACGCGCAGCGTACCCATGGGATTCTTCCAGCGCCGACCGGTGATTTCGACGTCTACGACCTTCCCGCCGTAGGTCTCGAGCAGCTTGAGTTGGGGAAGACCGTCCCGGTTGTCGATGTACGCGATCCATTCGCCGTCGGGTGACCAGCGAGGGTGGAACGCGTCATGATCGAAGAAGGTCAATTTGTACGGTTCACCGCCTGCCGTGGGCTGCACGTACAGGTTGTTGAATTGGTCTGCGCTCGCGCGCGTCGAAGAGAAGACGAAGCGTCGCCCGTCGATCGATACGTCGGGCTGCGACCGGTAGAGGGTCTGCTCGATGAGTACGCCCTCGCGGACCGCGAAGCCGTCCTCCCGCGCCGGGACCCGGAAGACGTTCCCGCTGCCAAGCGGCACGTCGCGGTTCGAGACGAGCAGCAACTCCTCCCCGTCCGGGAACCATGCGGGAGTGATGTGGATGTCCTGCGCTCCGAAGTACAGGCGGTCGCGCCCGTAGTTGTTGTCGGAAGTGACCGCCACCGCGGCCCCTACCCAACTTCCTTCCGCGATGTCGCGCAGATAGACGTTGAAGAATCCGGCCGGCTCGGTCGATACATAAGCGATGCGCGAGCCGTCCGGACTGAACTTGGGGTCGGCGTATACGTGCGTACCGTCTGTGAGCTCTCGTGTCTCACCGGTCGCGATGTTCAGTACTTCGAGCTGGATGGAGCGACCGTGGTCGTCCGCGGTGTAGACCAGCCAATTCCCATCGGGCGAGTAGTTCGGAGACGAGTAGTACTTGGGCCCGGACACCAGCTCCACCGCGAGGCCGGACGCGATTTCCACACTCCAGATCGAGCCCTGCATCGCGACCACGACGTGTTCACCGTCCGGGTGCCAGCTCGGGTACCAGGGGCTGGTGCTCGGCGCGGGCGGCAGATAGAAGTTCTGCATGTAGGCGCCGCCCATGCGCGCTCCGGGGTAGCCCCCGAACTGTTCTTGCGCGGTGAGAAGCCCAGGGGACAGCAAGGGTGAGAGCGCAAACAGCGCGAGTGCGGCATTCCAAATGGGGCGCAGTCTTCTCAGCACGGGGCCTCCCAGGACGGTGAGTGAACCGCCAAGCTGGGACCGTCGAGCCTCGACGGACAGGGAGGCTCGGCATGAGTTCGCCCGCATGCCCGTCGCTTCTACAGAGGCCGCATGAACCAGTCGACCACGTTGAACTGCTGCGAAACCTGGATCGCCACAGCGTACCTGTTGGGTACCGGAGGAACCCAGCGGTCCTCGATCCCGATGAGCGGGTCGCCTACCTGGAGCCACCCGACGAACTCACCACCCGTTTCGTATGGTGTTGCCCGGCGGCATGAACGGGGTGGATATCGCCGCGCTGGCCGTTGGAGCATACCCTGATATCGAGGTCCTCTAGGTCTCGGGCTATACGAAGGCTGAGATCGTCCATAAAGGCCGACTCGGCCGCGGCGCTCGGCTCCTTCGCAAACCCTTCACGCAGAGCGAGCTTGCGCACGAGGTCAGGGACGTGATCGGGTACCCCTCCGGGGGCTGTCGTGACGCCGACTGACGCCCGGGTTTAGCTTTCCTGAGAGCCCCCTGACCAGTACTGCATCGGAGCGAGCGTCATGCATCGCCGATCTGTCACCCTCCTGTTCGTGCCCTTGCTGTTGCTCACCGCTTGCGCTTCGGCCGGTGACCGCCTTAGCGACGGCGTGCGGCTCCAGGCCGAAGGCCGGTACATGGAGGCCGCGTATCGGTATGCCGATGCGGTCGACAAGGACGGAACGCTCGAGGAGGCACGCCAGCGATTGCTCGCCGCCGCGGACACCGCCTTGCAACATGCGATGGAGTCTGCCGTGGGCCTCACCCGGGGCGGTGATCCCATTTCAGCGGGAGACGCGTTCCTGACCGGCGACCGGTTGCTGCGCCGCATCCAGGAAGTCGGCGTTCCCTATTCTGCGCCCGACGGCTACGACGTCCAGCGGCGGGGCGAGTTCGATGGAGCGATCGATGCGTTGATGTCGTACGGGGACCTCCAACGCGACCGAGGCCAGTTTTCGGATGCGCGACGCGCCTTCGTCCGTGCCCGTTCCGACTTCGGGGCGACCTCTGCTCAGCGGAACGCCTCATTCGAAGCCGAAGCACAACTACTTCTGCTCATGGCGGATGCGGCGTTGAGCGACGGTGCCAATCGCACGGCCTACGACTTCGCCGCCGAGGTGTTGGAGCTTCGGCCCAATGCGTCGAGAGCGACGACGGAAGAGGTTGGCGATATCCAGGCCGCGGCGCTGGAGCGCGGCACGGTTCGGGTCGCGGTATTGCCGATCACGAGCGTGGCTGATGTGCGCGAGCAGGTGGGTACCGATTTCGAGAATCAGCTCTCGGACGACCTGGAGCTCGACTATTGGCGGGATCCACCGCTCTTCGTGGCGGTAGTGGACCCTGTGCGGCTCCGTCGCGCGGTGCGAGACATCGCCCGAGGCTCGGGCCGCATTTCCGCTGGTGATCTAGAACGCCTGATGGGCTCTTTCTCCGCCGACTTCGCGGCGCTGATCGAGTTCAATTTCGTGCAGATTCAGGAGTCGAACATCGAACGGGAACAACGGTCTGCCAGCACCAACCGTGGGGTTACCGTCGGCTACACGATCGAGAAGGGCCGCATATCGTATGAAGCGATGGTGCAGGTGATCATCGTCGACGACCGAGGCGACGAAATCGTGGACTTCAACGTGTCCGCGCGGGAAACGGGTCGATTCGAGCGCGGCGTCTATCGCGGGAACCCAGCCGAGCTCGACCTCGGCAGGAACGAGGCCCGGCTTTTCGATCCGGAGGTGATCGCGGCCCAGCTCAATGCCATCGAACAGGAGATGATGACCGAACTCGCCGCGAACGTCGCCGGTCGCACGTTCGCACGGGTTCTGTCGCGCGTGCGCTGAAGGCGGCGTTGGCCGGGTGGCCCCGGCCGGTCGCGCTAGTTCCCCGTGGGGAACCCACTCTGCTGGGGCGAGATGTGGAACTGCACCACCTTCCAGCCAGCGTCGGTTTGCAGTCTCGTTTCCGAATAACGCCACGTCGCTTCAAGTACCATACCGCCGGGCATCGTGAGTGCGCCTTCGAGATAGGCGATCGAGACGGCGAGGCTGCCATGCACTTGCACGTCGAGGTCGCGCACCGTGATGTCGGCCTTGAAGCCGGCCTGAGCCATCGCCTGCAGGGCCGGCGCGCTGAAGCCTTGAATGAGCGCGCCGCCGTCCAGGAAGAATCCGCGGGCGTCCGGATGGTAGTTGCCGACGAAGGCTTCGTACTCGCCCTCGACCCAGGCGGCGAGGGTTGCGGTCACGGCGGCCGAGACCTCAGCCTCTTGAGCGCGTACATTCGGAACCGCAGTAAACAACAGGACCAGGCCCAACCCCAAAACGCGACGAGACACGCGGACCTCCGGATGAAAGCTTGCTGGCTGTGCTGATCCACCTACGACCTCGGACCTGACAGGATGTTCCCTCGCGCTTGGACCTCCGCTGCCGCCCCGTGGGGCGCGCTGGCGCTCGCAGTCATCGGTCTGCTGGGTGTGTGGGCCCTCGTCGACCTGTCGCCGCAGGTCGAGGGCGATTTCTTCTTCGCCGAGGACGACCCTCAGTTGCAGGCGTCGCAGGAGATCGGTGAGCGGTACGGCACGGGCTCTCAGGTCGTGGTGCGGGTGGCGGATCTGAGCGGTGATGCGGACGCCTACGAAGAGCGGATCGGAGACCTCACGGACGCCTTCTTCGCCGTCGAAGGTATCTCCGGTGGGTACAGCATCACGACGGACGATCCGAGTCGGTCGCCCCTGTTCAGGCGGGTGCTGCTCACCCCCGACTCGACCGCCACGAACATTGTGCTGCTCGCCGACGACGCTGATCCCGAGCTTCTGTTACCGGAACTCGACCGGGTCATCGCCAGCCATGAGGGTAGCGAGCTCGACATCGTGGTCTCGGGGGTCCCGGTCATCGTGGAGTTGATTCGCAGGAATCTCTTCAAGGATCTGGTTGTCTTCAGTATCGCGGCCGCGCTCGTCTTTGGACTTCTGATCGCTCTGATCTACCGCGACGCGGCGATCGTGCTCGGCACGCTGACGACCTGTTTCGTTGCGGTCAGCACGACGCTCACGGTCACGCAGTCGATTGGGGTCGGCATCGGGTTGCTCACAGCCAACCTCGTCACGATCGTCTTCGTGCTCACGCTGTCGCACGTCGTATTCATGACTGCGAATTGGTTGCGCGCCATCCGTTCGGCACCGAATCGGAGTGAGGCGCTACGCCAGGCGCTGCACGAAACGCTCGAGGGTTCGTTTTGGAGCATGACCACCACGTTGCTCGGCTTCCTGAGCTTGCTCGTCGCCACGGCGAAGCCTCTGCGGGAGCTCGGCATTGCAGGAGCGATCGGGACCGTGACCGCGATGGTGGTCGCCTATTCGGTCTACCCCGCGTTTCTCGGTAGATGGGCGTCCGCGAGGGAGCCCCGTGGGGGCGTGACGATGCCCGCGCTCCCCGGCGGACGGAACGCAGTGGTCGGTGTCGCGGCCGCCGTTGTGGTAGTGCTGGGGTTCGGCACGTTCAAGGTCGATACGGACCCCGGCCTGCTCACGTACTTCGCAGAAGGTGCCGCGCTGCGTGACGGCCTCGAGCGTATCGATGCGGATGGCGGCAGCAGCACCCTCGACGTGGTCTTCCGAGACTCGGAGGGCGGGCGCCTCGACTCGGAACCGGTCTTCCAGAAGATGCGGGCGCTGCAGGCCGCGTTCGAAGCCGACTCGGCCGTCGGACT
>JAYZBT010000403.1:0-3467 GCA_036338615.1 Gemmatimonadota bacterium | reverse complement strand
TCGAGATGCTCAGCGACGAGAGCAAGATCGGGCTGCATATCGCGCAGACACCGACCTGGAACGAGACCGCGTACTTCGCGGACTACGTGCTTCCCATGGGCCACTCCTCGGAGCGGCACGATCTGACGTCTTACGAGCAGTACGACGGGCAATGGATCGGCTTCCGGCAGCCGGTCTTGCGAACCGCGCGGGAACGGTTGGGCGAGCAGATCACCGATACTCGACAGGTGAACCCGGGCGAGGTCTGGGAGGAGAACGAGTTCTGGATCGAACTCACGTGGCGAATCGATCCCGATGGCTCGTTGGGGATCCGCGAGTTCTTCGAGTCCCGAAAGAGCCCGGGCGAGAAGATGACCGTCGACGAGTACTACGGTTGGATCTTCGAGAATTCCGTTCCTGGCCTGCCTGAAGCGGCGGCTGGGGAGGGCATCTCGCCGCTCGAGTACATGCGCCGCTATGGGGCATTCGAGGTCGCGAGCAAGGTCGGCAAGGTATACGAGCAGCCGATTCCGGACTCGGAGTTGGAGGACATCCGCGTCGACGAGATGGGTCGGGTCTATACGCAAGCCCCCGTGCCACCGAGTCCCAAGGCTTCGGGTGGGACCAAGATCGACCCGGACGAAGAGGGGCGTCGCCGTGTCGGCGTGCGTGTCGACGGAGAGATCCTGCGCGGGTGGCCGACACCGAGCGGCAAGCTCGAGTTTTGGTCGAGCACTTTGGCCGAATGGGGATGGCCGGAACTCGCGATCCCGACCTATATCAAGAGCCACATACATCGACAGAATCTCGACAACGACCAGATGCCGCTGATCACCACGTTCCGGGTGCCGGTGCAGATCCACACCCGCAGCGCCAACGCGAAGTGGCTCGACGAGATCGCGCACACGAACCCGCTCTGGATTCACCCTACAGATGCCACGCGGCTCGGTGTGGCGCGCACGGGCGACCTGGTGCGTGTCGAGACCGAAATCGGCTATTTCGTGCTCAAGGCCTGGATCACCGAAGGCATTCGACCGGGGGTGGTGGCCTGCAGCCACCACATGGGTCGCTGGAAGCCGCAAGGGCACGAGGGTCCGCGCCTCGGCATCATGACGGTCGCGTTGGACAAGGAGGGTAGCGAGTGGGGGCTCACGCCGACGAAGCGCGCCGGCGCGTTCGAATCCTCGGACCCGGACACCCTGCGCGTCTGGTGGACCGACGTGGGGGTTCATCAGAACCTCACGCACGCGGTGCACCCCGACCCCATCTCCGGCCAGCATTGCTGGCACCAGGCGGTTCGGATTCTGCCCGCGCAGCCAGGGGACGCTCAGGGCGACGTCTCCGTGGACACGACCAAGTCGCGTCACGCGTACGAGAAGTGGCTGGAGGCGACCCGCCCCGCAGATCAATACTCCCCCGACGGCACGCGCAGGCCCTGGTGGATGCTGCGCCCAGTGCGGCCCGAGCGTGCGGCCTACGATCTGCGGGAGCCGGCTGAGACGACGGCCGAGTGACGACGGCGTGAGCCTGGCTTCGTCCACGACCCCCGTCGAGCTTCTCCGGGCGCTCACGGTACTCGCGGAGCCGCCGGGATCCGCGCACGCACGGGTAGCCGAGGCGTTGGGCTTCCCCGAGGCACCTGCGGCCTCGGACTTCGGCGACGTGTTCCTCTTCCAACTCTATCCCTACGCTTCGGTGCATGTGGGGGCCGAAGGGATGATGGGCGGCGACGCGCGCCAACGCGTAGCTGGTTTCTGGAGCGCGCTGGGTAGGACCCCACCAGCGGAGCCTGATCACCTCTGTGCGTTGTTGGCGCTCTATGCCTCGCTCTGCGAGGAGGAAGGGCTGGACGAGGCTCGGGAAGCGCTGTTGGAACGAAGCAGGGCCGCGCTGCTGCATGAGCACATCGGGCCCTGGCTTCCCCACTACCTGGAGCGGGTAGGTGAGCTCGCGCCGGGCTTCTATGCGGGCTGGGCCGACCTGCTCTCGCGCGTCTTCGCGCACGAAGCCGTGCGCGCGGGGCATCCCACCCGCCTCCCGCTGCACCTTCGTGAGGCTCCGGACCTGCCCGACCCTCGACAGGACGGGGGCGGTGCGTTCCTGGATGGGCTGCTCGCCACGGCCAGGACCGGCGTCCTCCTCACGCGCGCCGACCTCGCCGCCATTGCCGCGGGACTCGATTTGGGCCTTCGAGCGGGAGAGCGGCGGTACGCGCTGGAGAGCCTGCTGGGCCAGGACTCGACGGGTGTCTTGCTTGCGCTCGCCGCCTAGGCTCGGCGACAGGCAGAGATGCACGCCGAGCGGGCCGATCTTTGGGGCGCCACCAGCGACTTCCTGGCCAATCGGGCCCGGGGAACCGCGCGGCTCCTTCAACGCCTTGCCGAAGACGGCTTCCCACGTCCCGAGACACCGGCGGTCGAGACGATTGCCGACGCCGCATCATGACGCGGCCAGTCCGTTCGGAACCAGGGCATCGCTTCTCCTCGAAGGACGTGGTCGCTGGGCTGAGCGTCGCGCTGGTGCTCATCCCTCAGTCCATCGCATACGCCGAGCTCGCAGGACTACCCAGCCATCGCGGCTTGTACGCGGCGGCGGTGGCGCCGATCGCGGCGGCTTTCTTCGCGTCATCTCCGTACCTGCAGACGGGGCCCGTCGCGCTCACGGCGCTGCTGACACTCGGAGCGCTTGTCCCGATGGCTGAAGTCGGCAGCGCCGAGTACGTTGGGCTCGCAGCTCTGCTCGCGCTGGTCGTTGGCGTGGTCCGCATTCTCGTTGGCCTCTCGAAGTCGGGTTGGCTGAGTTATCTGCTCTCCCGGCCGATGCTGAGCGGCTTCACGTCGGCCGCTGCGGTCTTGATCGTGTCCTCGCAACTACCGGGGGCGCTCGGGTCCGCCGCGCCGGAAGGAGGCGTTCTGGCACGAGCTGCTTGGTCGCTCATGCACCCCGCTTCTTGGGAAGCCACGGCGGTCGGTCTCACGACCGTCACGGTCGCGCTGGTGCTCGGGGCGCGATGGCTGAATCGGAGAATCCCGGGCGTCTTGCTCGCGACCGTGGTCGGATTCGTCTTCTCGATCGCCGCCGGATACACCGGCTCGACGGTGGGTGACATTCCGGTTGGTATGCCGGCGTTCACGCTCGAACTGCCCTGGAGCCGGCTGCCGGCCTTGCTGGTTCCCGGCGTGGTCATTGCGCTGGTCGGTTTCGCCGAGGCGGCCTCGATCTCGCGCATCTTCGCGAGTGAAGACCGCGAGCGGTGGGACCCGGACCGGGAGTTCCGCGCCTCCGGTGCCGCGAACGTCGCGGCCGGACTCGCCGGAGGCTTTCCGGTCGGCGGTTCCTTCTCGCGCAGCACCCTCAACCGATTGTCGAACGCGACCAGCCGCTGGAGTGGCCTGGTGACCGGTTTAGGCGTGCTCGTGTTTCTGCCGTTCGCCGGGGTGCTCGCACCTCTCCCGACCGCGGTGCTCGCCGGCATCGTCATCGCGGCG
>JAYZBT010000402.1:0-4630 GCA_036338615.1 Gemmatimonadota bacterium | reverse complement strand
CACAGGGTGGTCGATCTTCTCGGGATGGAGGGTGCGGTCGAGGTCGCTAAAGTTAGCTCCTGGAAACCAGAGTACGACGTAGTCGGGACTCTGCCAACGCACGGAGGGCGTCAGGCAGCACGATGCTCGCCCGAAGCGCTTCGAGTTCCGGTGGCGTTAGTGCGGCGGACTCGGTGACCACGGCGGTGACCAACTCCAGTTCCACCGCTTCGAAGTATCGATTCCACGGTCGACGAAGACGAAATCGTGAGCACGGTGCCTCCCGCTGGCAGCAGCGCCGCTGCGCGGGCCGCCACGGCCTCTTCTCTCAATGCCAGTCCCCAACGGAAGGCCTCCGGGAGGTGCGTGCGGCGGCGTAGCGACCCTGCTCGAGGTCGGGAGAGGCCTCCACGGCGGCCAGCACGTCTCACACGAGCGCCACCAACGGTGCCCCATGGCCGGTTGGGCGTCGAGCACCTTGGCGGACACCTCGCCCATGGCCCATCGGTACTCTTCGAGCGATCCCGCCTGCAGACGTATCGTGGCTCGACGCAGTATCCCGGCCGCCATTCTCCCGATCGCCGCCGAGGCGCCGGACACGACGTCTGCTCGGAGGGGCGCAACCAGGGCGTCCAGGTGCTGGTCAGGGTCCATGGTGGAACATCGGAATAAGTGGCTCCGAGGGCCTGTCCTCGACGCCAAAGTACGAGGGTTGACCTTGGGTCAAAAGCCCGTCATCCTCAGGACTCCTGAGTCCTGAGAAAACGTTGGAGAATGCGCATGACCGACATCCCGAGCGATCTCCGCTACACCGAAGAGCACGAATACCTGAGGCCGGCGGACGACGACGGTGTCTATTTCGTCGGTGTCACGGATTATGCGCAGGGTGAGTTGGGCGACGTGGTCTTCGTGGAATTGCCGGACTCCGGATCCTCGTTCAACCGTATGGAGGTGTTCGGTACGATCGAGGCCGTGAAGGCGGTCAGCGACCTCTTCTGCCCAGTCGACGGCACGGTCATCGAGTCGAACGCGGCCCTGGACGACGATCCGTCGCTGGTCAACTCAGACCCATACGGCGATGGGTGGATGATCAAGCTGAAGGTCGACGACGATGAGGAAGTGCGTGCGCTGCTGAGCTCGGACGGCTACGCGGACCACGTGAGCTGAACCCCGGGTCCAGTGTCCTGTCCCAGAAGTTCGTCGGCATTCGGGCACCGATGCATCCACTCTGGCTTCGGTGCTCCTCGTCAAAGTAGCCCTGCTATTTCCTCCTTGTTGCGCCTTGGGGCACCGCTCGCCCGGAGGCGAGTGGTCGCGGCGCCTCGGCACCCTCGGCACGCAACGAACTTCTGGGAAAGGACACTAGTACGAAGATGACCCGGATAGATCTTCCCGCCGACTTCGAGGCGCGTCATCTCGGGCCGGACGACGCTGACGTTTCTGCCATGCTCGAGACGGTGGGATACGACTCGCTCTCGGGCCTCGTCGACGACACGGTCCCGAACGCCACCCGCATGGAGGGTGCTCTCCAGCTGCCCGCGGCGCTGACCGAAGCGCAATTGCTCGCGAGGCTGCGGGAGGTCGCCTCGCAGAACCAGGTCTTCCGGTCGTATCTGGGCCAAGGATACAGCGATACGCTCGTGCCGGGCGTAATCCTGCGGAACATCATGGAGAATCCCGGCTGGTACACGCAATACACGCCTTACCAGGCCGAGATCGCGCAGGGCCGTTTGGAAGCGCTGCTCAATTTCCAGACCATGGTGATCGACCTCACGGGCCTCGACATTGCGAACGCGTCGCTGCTCGACGAAGCGACGGCTGCGGCGGAGGCGATGCACCTTGCGCACGGGGAGGTAAAAGGGGACGCCAACACCTTCTTCGTCTCCGAACTCTGCCACCCGCAGACGATCGAGGTGGTGAAGACCCGCGCCTGGCCGCTCGGGATCGAGGTCGTGGTGGGTGACCATGAGACCTTCGGACTCCACGACGGCGTTTTCGGGGTCTTGCTTCAGTATCCCGCGACGGACGGATACGTCATCGACTACCGTCCGTTCATCACTCGCGTCAAAGCCCTCGGTTCGGTGGTCGTGGTCGCGAGCGATCTCATGTCGCTCGCGCTCCTGACCCCACCAGGCGAATGGGGGGCCGACGTGGTCGTCGGCAACTCCCAGCGTTTCGGTGTGCCGATGGGCTTCGGGGGGCCGCACGCCGCCTTCATGTCGGCCACGGAGTCGTTCAAGCGTAAGATGCCCGGTCGCATCATCGGGGTCTCGGTGGACGCCGACGGAAACCAGGCGTTGCGCATGGCGCTGCAAACGCGCGAACAACACATCCGTCGCGAGCGGGCGACATCGAATATCTGCACGGCGCAGGTCCTGCTCGCGATCATGGCCGGCGCCTATGCGGTGTACCACGGGCCGGACGGCATCAGGAAGATCGCGCAGCGGATTCGTGATCTGACCGGGGCCCTCTCTGCCGGGCTGGGCCTGCTCGGACACGAGCTGCTAACCGAAACGTTCTTCGACACCGTTCGCGTGCGACCACGCGGAGACGCCGGCGAGGTGCTCGCGCGAGCGGTCGCTGCCGGCATCAACCTGAGGGACTTCGGTGACGGCTCGCTGGGCATTGCGCTCGACGAGGTGACCACCCCCGACGATATCGACGATCTGCTCGAGGTCTTCCACGATGGATCTCGCGCCGAGTTCAGCGCGCGCGGGCTGTCCGAGCGCGGAGGCGCACCCGAACTGCCGGTTTGGGCCCGTCGAACTACGCCCTACCTGGCTCACACCGTCTTCAATCGGTATCACTCCGAGACGGAAATGCTCCGGTACCTGCACAAGCTCGAGTCGCGCGACCTCTCGTTGAACGTGAGCATGATTCCGCTCGGTTCATGCACGATGAAACTGAATGCCACCAGCCAGATGGCGGGTGTCACGTGGCCGGAGATCGGCCGCATTCATCCGTGCGCCCCGGCAGACCAAGTGCAGGGATACGCGGTCATCATTGCAGAACTCGAGCGGTGGCTGGCCGAGATCAGCGGCTTCGTCGCGACGTCGCTGCAGCCGAACTCTGGGGCGCAGGGTGAGTACGCGGGCCTGCTCACGGTGCGCGCGTACCACGAGGACAAGGGCGACCATCATCGGTCCGTGTGCCTCATTCCGGCGTCCGCCCACGGGACCAATCCCGCGAGCGCCGTGATGGTAGGCATGAAGGTGGTCGTCGTGAAGAGCATGGGCGACGGCACCATCGACGTGGCGGACTTGGAAGCGAAAGCCATCGAACACGCCGATGATTTGGCCGCCATCATGGTGACGTACCCATCCACCCATGGTGTCTTCGAAGAGCAGATTCGCGACGTCTGCCGGATCGTTCACGAGCACGGTGGCCTCGTCTATCTCGACGGCGCCAACCTGAACGCACAGGTAGGTCTCGCGCGTCCGGGCGACTACGGTGCGGACGTGTGCCATATCAACTTGCACAAGACGTTTGCGATCCCCCACGGTGGGGGAGGGCCGGGAATGGGGCCGATCTGCGTCAACGAGAAGCTCGCGCCTTACCTGCCGAGCCACGCGATGCGAAGGGTAGGAGGAGACAAGGCGATTGGTGCCGTAGCCGCGGCCCCTTGGGGTAGCGCCAGCATCCTCGTGATCTCGTGGGCGTACATCGCGATGCTCGGTCCGGACGGCGCGCGCCGAGCTTCGGAGATCGCAATCCTCAGCGCGAACTATATGGCGAAGCGGCTCGCAGCTCATTTCGAAATCCTCTTTCGAGGAGAGAATGGGCTGGTCGCGCACGAGTTCATCGTGGACCTGCGCCCGCTCAAGCGCGCCACGGGGATCACCGAGGAAGACGTTGCCAAGAGGCTCATCGACTACGGCTTCCACGCGCCCACGGTGTCGTTCCCGGTGATTGGCACCCTCATGATCGAGCCGACCGAGAGCGAGCCGAAGGAGGAACTGGACCGCTTCATCGATGCGCTCATTTCGATTCGCGCGGAGATCCAGCAGGTCGAGGTCGGCGTGTCGGACGCCAAGGACAACGCGCTCAAGAACGCACCGCACACCGCCGCGATGTGCACCGCCGACGATTGGGACCACCCGTACTCCAGATCACAGGCGGCCTACCCGGTCGCGTGGACGCGGGACTTCAAGTTCTGGCCACACGTTCGACGCGTGGACAACGCCTACGGGGACCGCAACCTCATCTGCTCGTGCCCGCCCATAGAAGCCTACCTGGAGGCCTCTGCGGGGTCACCTCCCACGCGTTCGTAGCGGGCCTCCGCGAAGAGCCTCATGCCGCCGTCCGCGGCTACGTAGTCACGGACGGTCACTCCACCGTCTTCGATTTTGTACGCCGTGCGCCCCTGCTCAGAGGGTGCAGTCCAACGCGTGCTCACCGCCGTCTCGCTGACATCGGACTCGAGCTGGATGTGTTGAGGGCGGGTGTCGATCGAGACTCCCACCGCCGTGGTGCCCGAGGGACGATAGATCGCGCGCGCCTCCAAGACGGGTGTGACGGTGCCCGAAGCGTCCAGGAAGCCGTTTCGGAAGCGCAGCTCGACGAAGCCGCCCTCCTGGACCCGCCACGTCATCTCGAAGCTGGCCGATCTGCCCATGAGCGTTCCGCTACCGGATCACTCGCCTTCCAGCGC
>JAYZBT010000401.1:0-4006 GCA_036338615.1 Gemmatimonadota bacterium | reverse complement strand
GGCGGTCGGCCGACTTGTTGGCCCGTCATCCGCCCCCTACCGTCCCACCGTCGAGCTATTCGCTCTCTTCTTCCCTGCCTCGAGGTACCGCATGTCCCACCGCCCTCCGCCTCACCCGACGAAGCGCCGAGCGGCCGGCTAATCCGGAGTGCCCCGTACTTCCCGGTCCCGGATCTCGAGCGGCCGTTGGAATACTACGACCGTTTGCTCGGGTTCGGCTGCGACTACGCCGGCGGCACACCTCCGGAGTTCGCGATCGTGAGCCGGGACGGTCTGTCCATCATGCTCAAGCTCGTGCCTGCATCGGGTTGTCGTCGGACGCCCAGTCCCATTCCGAAGACGGGACGTCCATGGATCCCGAACGGCAGAACAGGCACCCTTCGTTCGCACGGCGCCGAAGTCCAAGACCGCTGAGGTTGGTGAGCATGCGATCAGCGCATCGCGTGCTCCAAGCATAGTGCGCGGCGGCGCAGACCGAGGGCTCCTTGATCGATCCCTGACAAACGGTGCACAGAAGTGCTCGCCCGCCTAGGTTGCCTTGCCGTACTGCCGGACCCAACCAACGGAAGGAGTCGTCGGACCATGGTCGGAACGCCACTGGAGACCTCCGTGAAGCAGGTGAACCGACTGGGCGTCCCACCGCTCGGGCTGACCCTGGCGGTTTTGGCTGGCGCCTTCCTGTGCTACGCACCCGCCACGCAGTCCCAAGCCCCGGCGGTGCCCGCCACGGGTCAGCAGGTCGTGCTGGTCACGGGCTCCACGTCGGGTCTCGGCCGCGAGGTCGCGCTTCGCCTCGGGGGCAAGGGCGCCCACGTCATCGTGCACGGGCGCGATCAGGAGCGCGGGATGCAGGTGGTCGACGAGATCAACCGGGTGGGACCGGGCAACGCTCGATTCTACAGCGCCGACCTCGCCTCGTTCGACGCAGTGCGGGCCCTGGGCGAGTCGCTGCTCGCCGACTACGACCGCCTAGACGTGCTCGTCAACAACGCCGGGTTCGGCTCGGCCCCCGATGAGCGTTGGGTCTCAGAAGACGGCCACGAGTTCAGGTTCCAGGTCAACTACCTGTCGACGTTCCTGCTCACGCACATGCTCATGCCTCGACTGCGGGAGAGCACCCCGTCTCGCATCGTCAACGTCTCGTCGCTGGCCCAGAGCCCGATCGACTTCGACGACGTGATGATCGAGAACAACTTCAGCGGGCGCCGCGCGTACGCTCAGAGCAAGCTCGCACAGGTGATGTTCACGTTCGACCTCGCCGAGCAACTCGCGGGCTCGGGCATCATGGTGAACTCACTCCACCCGGCGACGTACATGCCCACCGGGATGGTGTCACGGTTGGGGGTGCAGCCCCAGGCTACGATCGGTGAGGGGGCGGACGCGCTGATGCAGCTGGTGGAGTCGCTGGACATCGAAGGCGGTCAGTTCTTCAGTGGCCTGCGGCCCTCGCGCGCCAACGCACAGGCTTACGACCTGGACGCCCGCGCTCGGCTGAAGCGGCTGAGCCAGGAGCTCACCGGGATCCGCTGACGCCGGGCGCGTCTACTACGCCCGGTCGTGCCACGCAGCCAGCACCTCGGCTTCTCGCTCCGCGGAGATTCCTGCGCGGAACTCGGCCTGTCGTTCCGGTGATCGGGAGAGGTGGTATTCGAGCGTCTCCCGCGCCGTGACCGCGAGCGGACGGAACGTCAGCCCGGCCTCGATCTCGGGCGTCAGGTCGAATCGTGCGAAGCCCTCGAATCCTTCGGTGGGCGGCCGCCACACCGGCATGTCGGAGTACGGGCGCACGCCGATCGCTGTCAGGAACTCGAGGTTGACCCAGGTGAAGGTCGTCTCAGCGGTGGTCACGGCCCGGATCCCGTAGAGCAACTCGGCCATGGGACGCGGCGTGCGCGGGCCGATGCCGTTGAATACACCGGTCGTGCCGTCCTCGGCCATCCGGATCATCCACTCCGTCAGATCTCGCACATCGATGATTTGCACGGGGTCCGACGGATCACCCGGAGCCAGCACCTCGCCGCCGCGATTGATGCGGACCGGCCAGTAGGTGAAGCGATCCGACTCGTCGTCGGGGCCGATGATGAGCCCGGGCCGCACGATGTTGGCCCTTCCCTCGAAGATCCGCTGGGCCACTCTCTCGGACAGCGCTTTCGCGAGGCCGTAGGGCAGCCGTTCGGCATCGCGGCTCACACCCGCGGTCTCATACGTGAACGTCGGGGCATCCGCCGTCATGGGAACGCGGCTGGTATCGGCATACGCCGATCGGGAGGATACGTAGAAGTACCGGTCCACCGAATCCTTCAAGAACTCGGCGGACATGCGCACCCACTCCGGGTTGGCGCGCGAGTTGTCGATCACTGCGTCCCAGGTGCGCCCGGCGAGCGCGTCCAACTGGCCGTTGCGGTCCCCCACCAGTCGTTCCACGCCAGGAAACAGATGCGTGTTGGTGCGCCCACGATTGAAGATCGTGACCGTGTGGCCTCGTTCCAGGGCGTATCGGACCTGGTACGGGCCGATGAAACCGGTGCCGCCGAGAATGAGGACTCTGATCGCCCTCTTCGCCGGGGGAGTCGGCCGCAGTACGTGCGCGGCGGCCAGCGCGTCGGGGTTGGCTCCCAAGGCGAGCGTACCAACGGCGGCTGCCGTGTGTCTCAGAAATCCTCTGCGATCGGTCGACATCGTACAACTCCCAGTATTGGTCCCGTGCCGTCTTGAACTATTCACGAACGCGCAGGTCCCACGCCTGCATCTCACGCAACGCCGGCCGGTCCGTCCAGTCGAAGCGTAGCGGTGTCACCGTCACACGCCCCCTATTGTACGCGTCCGTGTCCGAACCCGCCTCGGCCTCACCTACGCGGAACCGCGGCACCGCGACAGGTGGGGAAGCCTCCAGGTTTACGTCGAATCCAAAGCGCACGTAGCTCCCGCCCATCGGGGCCACGACGATCTGCAGATCGGCTTCGTCGACACCCCTCGGAACGTTGATGGAATACACCGTGCCGGGCGCGGGTCGATATTGCACCAACTGCCGAATGAACGCTACGGCAACTCGGGCACTCAATTCGTAATCCGGCGCCGTCGCGTCCGCTGATACCGCCACTGCCGGCACCCCATAGTAGGCTCCAATCATGGCGGATCCGACTGTGCCCGAGAAGTGGCCCAAGTCGCCGACGTTCGCGCCTCGATTGATGCCCGACACGACCAGATCGAAGGGCTGCCCCGCAGCCAATGCGTGTTCGAGCCCAACCATCATGGCGCCTGCCGGAGTGCTCGCGACTCCATAGCCGAAGAAGCGGCCGTCGCGCTCGAAGCGCTCGACTTCCGTGGAGCCCCGCATCTCGAGCGCGAGACTGCTTCCGCTGCGATTCGTGGAGGGCGCGAAGACGGAGACGTCCCCGAGGTCGGCCAGGGCCTCGGCAAGAACCGCCAGTCCCGGCGCACCGATCCCGTCGTCGTTGGCGAGCAAGATCCTGAGCGGCGGAGTGATCTGCGCGACCGCCACGGGAGGTGCGAGCGAAATGCACGCGGCGGCGATCAATAGGCCGCTAGAAATCCGCACACGTGGCAAAGAGAAGTAGCTGAGCACGTCGGTCTGTCCTTTCGCCGCTCTATCTGGCGCGTAATTCATACATGTGGATGGATGATCGTCACGCCCGCGCCACGATGTTCCAAGAGTCACTTCCTAGAGTGCGGATCACGCGCACACGTTGATGCCCCACCTCCTTACATACCATTCCGGCAATCATCACCGCCACCACCAGCATGAGCACGCCGCTGATCAACGTGGCGACCGACACGATGTGGCTCTGGCTCAGCATCCCACGGGAGTGCGCGACCATGTGATCCGCCAGCGACGAGAGCAGGCTCCACGTCACCACGAGGGCGGCCAGCGATCCGCCAAGGGTCGCGAGCACCACGCCGAGGGACGCGAGCACGCCGGCGGTGGTACCCCTCCTAGTCCGGAGTGTGGCACCCCCATCGGAGCAGCAGCGCATGGCCCGAGTGC
>JAYZBT010000400.1:0-10984 GCA_036338615.1 Gemmatimonadota bacterium | reverse complement strand
CTCGAACTCGATGAGATCCAGCGGTTGATCGATGTCCCGCAACTGATCCGGGAAATCGAGACCGGATTCGTTCTCTACTCCGAAGGCAAGGTGACCGTCCCGCCGGTCGGCTTCCTGCACTTCGAGGACCCCCCGGGCGATGTCCACATCAAGTACGGTTTTGTCTCCGGCGACGAGTACTATGTGCTGAAGATGGCGTCCGGGTTCTACGCCAACGCCGCTCTGGGCCTGCCCGTCGCCGATGGCCTACTTCTGGTCTTCAGTCAGAAGACCGGAGAACTCAAGCTGATTCTCCTGGACAAGTGCTGGCTCACCGACATGCGCACCGCCGCCGCCGGAGCGGTGGCGGCCAAGCACCTGGCTGCGCAGACGGTGGGTGACATCGGCATCGTCGGGACCGGCGTGCAGGCGAGAATGCAACTCGAAATGCTGCGCGATGTCGTCGATTGCAAGAGTTGCCTGGTATGGGGCAGGGATCCTGCCAAGGTGGAGTCGATGATCGAAGACCTCCGCGCGAAAGACTCCGTTCGAGCGTGGGGGCTCCAGATCGAGCCGGCCGAGTCACTCGACCACCTGGTCTCACGATGCAATCTCATCGTCACCACCACCTCCGCCCGGGGCCCACTGATTCGGGCCGACCAGGTACAGAAGGGCACGCACATCACGGCGATGGGATCCGATGATCACGGCAAGCAAGAACTCGAGGCCGAGGTCTTGGCGAAGGCCGATCTGGTCGTCGCGGACAGCCTTTCACAGTGTGTCGACCACGGCGAGTGTTTTGCCGCCGTGCAAGGTGGGCACATTGAGAAGGACTCCATTCTCGAATTGGGCGACGTGATCAAGACCCCCGCGCTCGGCCGAACCAGCGAAGATCAGATCACGGTGGCGGATCTCACGGGGGTCGCGATCCAGGACATCCAGATCGCCAAGATGGTCGACCGTGTTCTCCGAGAGGATCAGACGCGATGAAGGAAGGACGATGACGACCGCCCATGCGACGCAGCTGGATGTACCGCGATTGGTCCTGGAGGCGAACGAGAGGTGCCGCGACTATCTCTCGCCCACGCCTCTCGAGTACTCCATGTACTTCAGCGAGCAGATCGAGGGCGAGGTCTGGCTCAAGTTGGACTCGATGCAACGAACCGCCTCCTTCAAGTTTCGAGGCGCCGTGAACAAGATCCTCTCGCTCAGCGAAGAGGAACTCGGGCAGGGGGTGCTCTCGGCCTCGACGGGGAATTATGCGTTGGCGGTCGCGGAGGCCGTCCGTATCCGAGGACGTCGCGCCACGATCTACGTGGGCCAGGATCTCGAACCATCCCGCTTGGCTCTGCTGAGGGCCCACGGCTTGGATCTGGTGATTCATGAGGGGGATGCCTGGGGTGCGGAGAAGGAGGCCAGGCGCGTCGCCGAAGAGGAAGGCAAGATCTATGTGTCCCCCTATAACGACCCCATCGTGGTTGGCGGACAAGGCACCTGCGGGTTCGAAATCTCCCAGCAACTCCCCGATGTGGACGCCGCACTCTTCGCCTGCGGGGCAGGGGGCCTGCTGACCGGCTCGGCGGGATGGTTGAAGTCCTACAACCCTGAGGTGAAGTCCTTCGGCGTTTCCCCCGAGAACTCCCCGGTGATGTACGAGTCGATGCGCAGGAACGAGATGGTCCAGATGGAAACCCGAGCAACGCTCGCGGACACCTGCGCCGGCGGCGTGGACCTGGACAGCATCACCCTAGAGCTGTGTCAGCGATACGTGTCGGAAATCGTCCTGCTCAGCGAGTCGGAGATCGAGGCATCCGTTCGACTTCTCTTCGAACAGCATCGCCTGGTGGTGGAAGGCTCCGGTGCCCTGGCGGTCGGTGGCATGCTCAAACGCCGAGATCGCTTCAAGGGGAAGAAAGTCGTGGCCGTCGTGTGTGGACGGAACATCGATTTGGAAGTGTTCAAACGAATCATTCACTAGAACATCGCCCGCATTCGCGCGATGCCCTCGCGGATGTCGTCTTCGTCGTAGTGGGCAAAACACAGGCGTAGGAAGTTGCCGAGCTTTCCGTCGCTGGAGAAAACGAACCCGGGCTGAAACCCCGTCTCGAGCTCCCTTGCTCTGTCACGAAGGGGTGCGGTGTCTACGTCTTCCTCGAAGCGCAGCCAGAGGAAGTAGCCGCCGTCGGGTCGCCGCCACGTGGCCAGCTCGCCGAACTGTGATTGAAGTGCGTCGTGCATCGCTTCGACCCGCCCGCGGTAGGCGCGCTTCAGATCCGCCACGTGCGCCCGTTGTAGGCCGAGATCGATCGCGTGTCGGACGATATGCGAGCCGTAGTGGTTGATGCTGCCGCCACCGTTGACGAAGCCGTTCTCGAGCAGCCGCTCGCGCAGCCCGGGCCCCGTCTGTATCCAGCCAAGCCGCATGCCTGGTGCGAGAATCTTCGAAAATGAGCCGAGCGACAGAACGGTATCGCTCTCGATCATGGTACCGAACGCGGGCGGCGGCGCGTCGTAGTAGTTGAGAAGCTGGTACACCTCGTCGGCCACGATCAGGAAGCCGTGCTGCTGGCTCAGCTCGATGAGCCGGACACGGCGCTCGGTGCTCATGCAGTGTCCGCGGGGATTGTGGTAGCTGGGGATGACGTAGAGGAGAGCGGGGTCGTGCTGCTTCAGCAGGACCTCGAGCGCCTCGACTCGCATGCCTTCGTCATCGATCGGCACGCCGACCACCTTCAGTCCGTGATCGCGAAAGATCTGGAAGGCCAGGAAGTAGCTCGGCTCTTCGACGAATACGGTATCGCCCGACTCGGTGTAGACCGTCGATACGAAGTCCAACGCCTGCGAGCTACCCGCGGTGACGAACAGCGACTCCGGATCGACGGCGGCGTCGTATCCTTCACTCAGATACCCCGCCAGCGAATCGAGAAAGCGCTCGTCTCCGGGCAGAACACCGTAGTTCAGTTCCAGCGGCTGCGCCTCACTGAAAAACGACTCGCTGGCGCGGCGTAGCAGGTCGACGGGCAACAGGTCGGCGGAAGGCTGCCCGATGCCCAGGTTGATCGTGCCCGGCGGGGGCGCGCCGTCGAACGTAACAACGCCACTCACGATGCTCTCTCCTCCTGCTCAGCCCCGTCGGCGGGCGGCGTCAATTGCGGCTTGCCCCAAAATCCGCGGCACGCCAGAGAGGTGCACTCTCGTAGTAGTGGCCATTCGTCATCACTGCGGAGACGGTTCTGATATTGCTGATGTCCAGGAGTGGGTTCTCATCCAAGATCGCGATGTCCGCTTGCTTGCCGATCTCCAGCGTACCCGTTTCCGCGTCCAACCCCATGGCCTCGGCAGGGATGATGGTTGCGGTCCGAATCGCTTCGAACGGCGTCAATCCGCCCAGCCGGTGGTAGGACTCGATCTCCAGATACAGACTGTACACGGGCACGACATTGTCCGTCCCCGCCACGATGGGTACTCCGGCTCTGTAGAAATCGCCGATGATTTCCATGGCCCTCTTTACGTCTGCCTCGACTTCTCTCGCGCGGTCCGGGCTGACGCCCCTGAGAAATCTTTTCCCCTCGAAAAGTTCGTAGGCGATTTTCGTGACCTCTGGCTCCACGGTTTCGACGGGAGTACCCCAGGGCAGGTTCCTGATGAGGTCCAACGAAATCGTCGGATCCAATACCGTCTCGTGTTCCAACAAGAAGTCGATCGCGGTATCGATCTGAGCACTGCTCACGTCGGTCAGGTACGACCTGCCCAATTCTGATCGCTTCTCGTCTGGAAACAGTACAGACAAGAACAGACCTCTGTGATTGAATTGATCCATGCCGCTCTCGGCGGCGGTCGTGGCGTTCTCGACTGCGCGTGGCACGTGCCCTGTAACGGTCATCCCTCTCACGTGTGCTTCGTGCGCAAGTGCCCGCACCACGTCCGGTTCCACGGCGGTGTAGATCTTGATTTGCTTGTATCCGTGTTCGTGATACATGGCCACTACTTGGCGAGCTTCCTCAGGAGTGGTCGCTCGGATGACTCCGTTTCCGGTGATGCCCGCGCCATCGACCATCCCTGCGAGCAGAATATCCGGGCCCAACGCCCCGTGCAGATCGATCGCATCCCGAAAGGCCGTCGCGAATTCCAATTCGTTGCCGACGTCCCGAATCGTCGTGATGCCGCCAGCCAGATAGGCCGGGGCCCACTGCACCTGATTGGAGTGAGCGTGCATATCCCATAGGCCGGGCATCAAAGTCTTGCCCGTGACATCGATGACTCTGGCACCTTCCGGGATCTCGATGTCAGAGTGGTTGCCAATGCTCCGTAGGCGTCCATCTGCAATGATCAGGGTCATGTCGGACTTGGTGACGCCGCTCCGCCCATCGACCAGATCCCCGCCTACCAGCGCAGTGACGTCCGGTTGCTCCCCTTTGAGCTCCGCGGTGTAGTCGGAGAGGGTACTCATCTGCTCTTCTACATTGCCGGCAATGAAGAAGGGTAGAGCCTCTTCGTACCCCTTCCTGATCAGCTCCCGGATCTGGGTGTTGGCCTGCACGAGCGCCACCAGATTGCTGGATGCATCCAACCAAATCGTCCGGTAGCCCCAATTGATACCGGTTACGACGTAGCGGTCGAGAGCGACGTCCTCGCCCCCGATGCGCACCATGTCCGTTGCCCTGTGGGTGATCGAAAGCTCACCTCTGGGCAATGTCGGCAGCGCCTCCAGGCCGCGCTCCAAGTAGTAGTGGTACAGCATCATTTCCATTGCCGCGGGAATGTCGCTGTGCAAGGGAAAGAACGTCGATGGTGTAGCCGTCGTAACCACGGCCCTGTCTTTTTCCCGAACCGTCACTTCGTTGGTACCTACGGTGACTTCGAGGATGTTCGTGGTATC
The DNA here is from genome assembly GCA_036338615.1 of Gemmatimonadota bacterium. Classification (GTDB taxonomy): domain Bacteria; phylum Gemmatimonadota; class Gemmatimonadetes; order Longimicrobiales; family Gaopeijiaceae; genus UBA1138. The sequence continues at coordinate 6,126 of JAYZBT010000400.1, read as the reverse complement.
GCTGTTCGATAGGCGCCGATTGAGATAGTAGGTAGGAGACAGGTCCAGGTTGAGCCGTAACTCCGCTTGAACTCCGCTTATTCGGCCTCTCTCATTCTCCCCTTGTAAGGACGTAACAAGGACGGCGCTATCGCTCGAGATGATGGTGTAATTATTTTCGCCTTTGAGCTACTGTCGCCTTAATATGAGAAACGACCCGTCTTCCTCTCTATTCTCCCAAGTCGTTGAACGCGAGGAACACGCGGAGAAGACGGGAACGACGAGCGCGAGGCCCAAGAGGAACCATGCGTGGTGGTTCGGAGCCGTGCGAAGTGACATCGAGCGACGTTGCTCCAAGGGCTGCGTGGGTTAGGCTGTGGGCCGGCGCTGATAGGTAGCTCGGCCCCGCTGCGGGAGGCGCAAGGTAGGGTGTGGGGTAGTCGATCTGCTAGCGTTGGATTGAATTCAGCGCTGCGGACGAGTAGGGTGGTGCCGGCACAGGCTATGGCATACCACGGAGAGTCGTAGAATGGCAGGAGTCGAGGGCCGGGTCACACTGGTCACGGGGGCAGGCCGAGGCATAGGGCGCGCGACCGCGGAGCTACTGGCGGCACGAGGCGCCCAGGTCATGGGCGTCTCGCGAAGCGAAGGGGAGTTGGCCGCGCTCGGTCTGGAATACACCGTGGCGGATCTAGGCACGGCCGAAGGTTGCCAGCGTGCTGTGGCGGAAACCGAGCGGCGCTTGGGTCCGATCAACGTCCTCATTTGCAATCACGGTCTCGGCTCCGCCCACGAGCGCGTGATCTGGGAGCAGGACCCGCAGGTCTGGACCGAGATGATGCAGATCAACCTGGACGGACCCTCCCACCTCTCGCGCTTGGTGCTGCCCGGGATGGTCGAACGTGGCTATGGGCGCTTGGTCTACACCAGTTCGACCGCGGGCGTGGTCGCCGAGTACGCGGGCAGCGCCTACACGGCGGCCAAGCACGGATTGATCGGGTTGATGCGAGCGGTCGCACTGGACGCGGGCACGCACGGTATTACCGCAAACGCCGTTCTGCCCGGTTGGGTGCGGACGGAGATGGCTGACCGCTCAGCGCGCGCTGAGGCGGAGGAACGTGGCATCACCAGCGAGCAGGTGTGGGAGGAACGCGCCGCCTCTTATCCGCCGGGCCGCGTCGCCACCCCTCAGGAGGTGGCTGAGATGATCGCGTTCTTCGCGTCTGAGGAGTCGAGCGGTGTCAGCGGGGAAGCCGTTCGCGTCGCCCTCGGGAGTGTTTGGTAAGATGTCGAGACCGTTGCTGACCATCTTCGGAATCCTTGCAATCCTTCCCTTGGCGGCTCGAGCCCAAGCGCCAGGCAAGGTCATCCTCTACATCGCCGATGGTGCCGGAGTCAGTTATTGGACGCTGGCGCGATTCGCCTCGGAGGATCTCGCGATCAACGAGTTCCGGGTGGGGGGACTCGTGGACACACGCGCGTCCAACACCAGGATCACGGACAGCGCCGCAAGCGCCACGGCCTATGCCTCCGGCATACGCACGTACAACGGCGCCATCGGGGTCGACTCGGATACCATATCGGTACCCACGGTGCTGGAGCAGGTGAGGGATCGCGGTTGGGCGACCGGTCTCGTGGCAACCTCGAGCGTGACACACGCGACGCCGGCTTCTTTCGCAGCCCACGTGCCTCGGCGGGCGATGCAGTTCGAGATCGCGCGCCAGTTGGTCGAGAGCGGAGTGGATGTTTTGCTCGGGGGCGGTCGGCGCTGGTTCAGCGATGAGACCCGGCCGGACAGCGTGGACCTCGTGGGGCGCCTCTTGCGCACCCATAGCGCGGCCATGGACGCGAGCGAACTCAGGGCGCTCGACCTCGACTCGACGGATCGTCTCTTCGGGCTGTTCGCGGAAGACGGAATGCTTCCTGCTCCACGCCGCTCGCCGGGGCTCCCGGACATGACGAGGGCCGCCATCGAGGTCCTGGACCACGACGAGGACGGTTTCTTCCTCATGGTCGAAGGCTCTCAACCCGACTGGCGCGGTCACGACAATGGTCCTGTGCAGGCGATCACGGCCGAGATGCTCGACTTCGATCGGGCGATCGCGGTCGGGCTGGAGTATCAGCGGAGCCATCCGGAGACCTTGATCGTCGTCCTGGCCGATCACGAGACAGGGGGACTGGCAGTCCAGCTGGCGAACGACAGCGTCAACATGATCGAGACGGCGGCGGAGCTGGAGATCGCGAGTTCGCGCTTGGCGGGAGTGGCTGAACTCCTTCCGGCCCCGAAGCGTGCGGAGCTCGAGCTCATGGCCGACTCGCTCCTGGCATCGGCGGTACAAATCCGCCGGCGTGCGCGCACCGCTGGGCAGACCGTGAGCCTTCGCGCCACCTACACCACTCGAAATCACACGGCTCAGATGATACCGCTCTTCGCTTCCGGCCCGGGCGCGGAGCGTTTCGGGGGCATGATCGACAATTGGCGAGTCGGCGAATTGCTCCTGGAGTTGACGCGGAGGTAGGGGCCGAACGGCCACTCTGCCACGATCCAGTCGACGACATCACTCGAGCGCCTTGCCCGTCATTGGATTTTGGAAGAACCCCGAAAACGGGACACACCGCCACCGCAAGAGACTGGCTCTCCGCTAGCTGAGCAGGCACTGGTTCTCAGGATCGTAGAGCGGCTGCGCCACGACCCGCGCCGCACGGCGCTGGCCGATCATCTCCACGGTGAGTTCCGTACCGGGCTCGAGGTACGCGGTCGGCAGGTAGGCCAGCACGATCGTCTTCTTGACGGTGTGCCCGTATCCGCCCGAAGCGACGTAGCCGATCCTCTCTCGGCCCGAGAGAATCGGCTCGTATCCGTGAGGGTCGGCATCGCCGGCATCTACCACGAGGCAGGCGAGCGCGCGCTCGAGCCCGCGCTCTCGTTGACGCAGCAGCGCGTCGCGGCCGATGAAGTCGCCCTTGTCGAAATTGACGAAGCGATCCATTCCGGCCTCGAGCGGCGTGTAGTCCGCCGACATGTCGTAGCCCCAGAGACGGTAGGCCTTCTCGAGCCGCATGGAGTCGAGCGCTCGGTAGCCGAAGTCGATAATCCCGTACTGCCCGCCGGCTTCCATCAAGAGATCGTATAGATACGTCTGATGTTCGATGGCATGGTGAAGCTCGTAGCCCAGCTCGCCGACGTAAGAGACGCGGAGCGCCCGCACGGGAGCCGTGCCAGCATGCAGCTCGCGGCAGCGGAAGAACGGAAACGCGCTTCGCGAGCAGTCGATGTCGGTAATCGCCTGGAGAACGTCGCGGGAGCGCGGACCGGCGAGGGTGAGAACCGCATCCCGGTCGGTGACGTTCGTGAGTACGACGCTGTCGTCTCTCGGCAAGTGGCGTGCGATCCACTCGAAGTCGTGGCACTCGGTCGCGGCGGCGGAAACGACGTAAAAGCGGTCCTCCGCGAGTCGGGTTACTGTGACGTCGCACTCGATGCCGCCCATCGGCGTGCACATCTGCGTCAGCGACATTCGGCCGATCGACTTCGGAAGTGCGTTGGCGCAGAGGCGGTCGAGAAATCCCTCCGCGCCCGGCCCGGCGACCTCATACTTCGCGAAGCTCGTTTGATCGAGCACCCCGACCGACGATCGCACCGCGCGGCACTCGTTCCCCGTAGCAGCGTGCCAGTTTCCGCGGTGGAAGGAGTACTCGTCCCGTGCCGGGCCCTCGGTGCAGAACCAGAGCGGTCGCTCCCACGCGAATCGAGCGCCGAACACGGCTCCCTTGGCGAGCAGTCGATCATGGAGCGGACTCGTCTTCAGCGGTCGCCCGGCAGGGAGCTCCTCTTCAGGATAGTGGATGGCGTATTCGCGTTCATACACTTCGCTGGCGCGTTCCGCCACGTACGTGGCCGAGCTGGCGTACGCGCCGAAGCGACGAACATCCAGCTCCCACATGTTGTCACTCGGCTGCCCCTGCACGATCCACTCAGCCGCGTATTTGCCTGCACCCCCGCCGAAGACGATACCGAAAATGCTGAAGCCGGCCAGAACGTGAAATCCTGGAAGACCCGGTACCGGCCCCATTAGGCATTTGCCGTCCGGCGTATAGCCATCGGGGCCGTTGATGACGCTCTTGATCCCGACGTTCGCGAAGGCGGGCACGCGGTCGGCGGCAGCCGCGAGCACTGATTCGAGCCGGTCGAGGTCGGGCGGAAGCAGACGGCTGTGAAAGCCTTCGGGGATTCCCTCGAGCGCCCACGGCTTCGGGTCGCGCTCGAAAGGTCCGACGAGCAGTCCGCCACCCTCCTCACGAACGTAGAAGGAAGCCGATGCGTCCCGAAGTACCGGCAGCTCCACGTCGAAGGCACGGAGTTGTTCGACCGGCTCCGTGACCAGGAACTGGTGCTCGAGCGGCACGATCGGGAGATCGACCCCGACCATACGGCCGATTTGCCGCGCCCACTGGCCAGCGGCATTGACGACGATGTCAGCTCGGATCGCCCCCTTCGAGGTCGTGACGAGCCACCTTCCGCCGGATCGCTCGATCGCCGTCACTGGGGTGTGCACGTGAATCTCCGCTCCGCCGGAGCGAGCTCCCGTTGCGAGCGCTCGAGTCACGTCGCTCGGATCGACGTGACCGTCTGTCGGGAGGTGGGCCGCCCCGATGACACCTTCCAGATCGATGAGCGGGAAGAGCTCACGCGCTCGCTCCGGAGAGACGATCTCGAACGGGATCCCCAGCAGGTCGGCGATGCCCTTCCGGTAGTGGAAGTCGTCGAGGCGATCCTGCGACTCTGCGAGGCGCACACTGCCGCAGCGGTGGAAGTCGACCGGCCGGCCGGTCTCGGCCTCGAGCGACCCGTACAGGTCGAGGCTGTACTGGAGCAGCTTCATCAGGTTGTAGCTCGGGATGAACTGCGTGCAGAGCCCCGCGGCGTGCCAGGTCGAGCCGCTGGTGAGTTCGTCCTTCTCCACCAAGACGACGTCGTCGCATCCCAACCGCGTCAGGTGGTAGAGCAGGCTGCAGCCCGCCACGCCTCCCCCGATGACGACGACGCGAGCTTCGCCTGGAAGCGTCGCGCTCACGGTATTATCTCGGTGGGGTCAGGTCGCTACCGGGGTTCGTGTGACGGGCGCGACTTCGAACCACGAGCTGCTCGCGAACCGCTCGGTGTGCCTCGTCGATGGCGGAGTCCGTATGCGTCGAGGCTGCGGCGTCGGAATTGGCGATGGAAATCCGACCGAATCGCCGGCTCCCGACTACGCAGGGCCGATCGTCGGGAGCGAACAGCGCCCACTCGATCGGGTCGTTCAAGGTGTCGTAGCTATACGCGTAGCCGTGCGGCCAGCGGTTCACCGTGATCGCTTCGATGTCCCGAGCCGGATCGAAGCCTCCACCCTCCAGGGTTCGACCGAGTTGATCCCGGATGTTACGCTCGAAGGTCTCGAAGCTCGCGTCCAGTAAATCCTGCCGCCCCATGCGATGCTGCTCCTTCTTCGAGTGTCCCGGAGCGCAAGGCACCCGGGTCATGTGCAGAATCATCGGGTCGTCGGGCGATCTCGAGGGTTGGTAGTCACCGAACTGCACGGACCGGCCCAGATTGACCCCGGTGTGGTACATGCCCGGGGAGGTCGCCCGCGAGATGCCCAGATTGGTGAAGGCCGTCCAATTGCGGAGCAGCACGTTCGTGTAGACGATGGGCATCTTGACGCCATACATAAGCGCCGCGGTCTGCTCATCGGACATCTCGGGCACGAGGTGCGGGATGACTCCGTTGTAGCAGGCCATCACGCAGTGATCCGCCCGCACCTTCTCGGCCTTGCCATCGCGCACGTAGGTGATCTCGACCTCTCGGGCCGCCTCTGCGTTGCCCAGGTGCCGGACCGACACGACCGTGCTGTTGAGCCGAACCCGGGCGTCCGAGCCATCGCGGTCGATGCGGTCGTATGCCAGTCGCGATGTCATCGAGTCGTCCAGCGAATTACCGGGAAGCGCGTCGGGAATCATGGCGCGAACCAGGAGCCGAGCGATCGTCGCGTTCCCGTCCGGAAAGTAGAGGTCGTCTCCGTGGTTCCACTCGCTCTCGCGACCGTGTTGTCCGCCCCCGATGTGCGAAAGCGGGCTCACGCGGGGCAGGGGGTCGAGGTTCATCCCCGC
>JAYZBT010000399.1:0-19926 GCA_036338615.1 Gemmatimonadota bacterium | reverse complement strand
CAGCGATTCACCGACCAGGACTGGGACGTCGTGATCGAGCACGAAGCGTGGAAAGTCCTCGGGTAGGAGATCGGTACGGAACTGGATGGCCTCGAACGCGGTCTAGTTGCCGGATGCATCCGTGGCCACGGCGACGATCTGATGATCGGCATCGACCCGCAGTCCGAGCAGCGAGATCTGGTGTTCCAGAGCGAGGCCGACCCGGGGATCCACGGTCCATTCGGCGCTGTCGCCGCAGCCTGACAGGGAGAGCAGTATCGGGAGCACGAAGGTCGGACTGGCGCGTAGACTCATGCATCCTCCTGATGAGACTCATGCTTGGCGGCGTGTGGCCGCTCCGGCCGACCCTAGCTCGCTTGGCGCTCGCGGACCAGAGCGAGCTCGAAAAACGCATCATTCGGGTGCCGGCGTGACTGGCCGGGCGGGTCGCTTGCCCGGCGCTGGTCCGTAGTCTACGATCGTCCTGAAGCACGAAATCGGGGAGGAACACACCATGCAGCAATCTGAATCGTTCGCTCGCAGGGGTCTGTTATCTGCTGCCTTGGCAGCACTTTTGCTCGGCGTCCTCTCGCGTCCGGTCCCGTCGCAGGCCCAGTCCCCGGAGACGCTTCAGATCTATCTGATCGACGTCGAGGGAGGAGGCGCGACGTTGTACGTCGCGCCCTCGGGCGAGTCCCTGCTCATCGATACGGGGAACGGAGGGCGCAATGCGGCCCGCGACGCGGGCCGTGTCATCGACGCGATGCAGGACGCGGGCGTCTCCGAGATCGATCACCTGATCACGACCCATTGGCACGGGGACCACTGGGGTGGGATGGAGGAGCTGGCAGGGCGGGTTCCCGTGCGACACTTCATCGACCACGGGCCGAGCATCGAGTCGACCGCCAGCGTGGCCGAGTTCCTAACTACCACCTACCCCGCGTTGTACCGTGGGGCGGAACATACGGTCGTGACGCCTGGGGATCGCATCGCGCTGGCCGGCGTCGACATCACGGTGCTGGCTTCCGCGAAGCGCGTCATCGAGCAGCCGCTGCCCGGAGGGGGCGCGAGCAACGGCTACTGCGCGGACTTCGTGCCACAACCGGAAGACAATGGCGAGAACGCCCAGTCGGTTGGCATTTTCGCTCGCTTCGGCGACTTCCGGGTCCTCCACTTGGGGGACCTGACCGTCAACACCGAGTTCGAACTCATGTGCCCGAACAATCCGATCGGTGTGGTCGATCTATCCGTGGTCTCCCACCACGGGCAGCCGTCTTCCAATGCGGAGGTCCTGGTTCACGCGATTGAAGCTCGTGTCGCGATCATGAACAACGGCACGCGCAAGGGGGGACAGCCGGCGGCGATGCAGGTGCTCTTTTCAGCCCCAGGGTTGGAGGATCTTTGGCAGCTCCATTTCTCCCAGTTGAGTGGACAGGAGTACACGGTGCCCGGCCTGTTCATCGCGAATGGGGTCGACGACGCGCCGACGGCGATGCCGATCGCACCGCTCACGACCCGCGGGCGGGACGCTCCGCCTCGGCCGGTCCACGACGGCGAAGCGCACTGGATCATGGTGGCGGCAAGCGCCGACGGCTCGTTCACCGTCACGAATAGCCGGAACGGATTCAGCAAGCGTTATCGGTAGTCGGACCGGCGGGCGAGCAACTTGCGTCGCGCGGAAGCAACGGTCACGATGGGGCGACGCTGGGCTACCAGGGCACTGACGCCCTTGACGGCAGGGCATTCCGGCTCTTGTTCGCCGATGCACTCAACCCGTATCACGAAGCTCCATGTCTCTCACCACCCGCATCCTCATCGGCCTGGTCGCCGGCCTCGTGATCGGACTGCGGCTGTCCCCCGCGGATGCCGGAGCCGCAGCTGTCGCGGTGGCGTGGATCGAGCCGATCGGAGCGCTTTGGGTGAACGCTATTCGTATGACGGTGATCCCGTTGCTGGTGTCCTTGCTCGTTGCCGGTATCGCAGGCGCGGGAACGGGCACCGTGGCGCGCGTCGGAGGCGGGGCCGTGGCGTGGTTCGTGGCCCTTGCGGCCGCCTCAGCCGTATTGGGTGGCCTTCTCGCCCCTGCGATGCTGGGGCTATTGGGTGCAGACGCTGCGGAGATTCCCGAGATGGTCGGCGCCGTCGCGCCCAGTGAGATTTCGCTGCCGCCGTTCCGCGACTGGTTCGTGGGGCTCCTGCCGTCCAACCCCGTCGCGGCTGCGGCGGACGGAGCGATTGCGCCGCTGGTTGTATTCAGCGTGCTCTTCGGCCTCGCGGCGGGACGCATCGAGCCCGATTTGCGGGACCGGATCGTAGGAGCCGCACGGGCCGTCGGGGACACCATGTTCGTGGTGATCGGATGGATCCTGGCGGCCGCACCGTTCGGGGTTTTCGCGTTGACGTTGAACCTGGCGGCACAGACCGGTGCGTCCTTGGTCGGCGCCGTGGCGGGTTACTTGCTCACGACGGCGCTACTCGTGGCAATCGCCACCGCGGCACTGTATCCGCTCGTGGGCACGTTCAGCCGGTTTTCGGTACACGCATTCCGCAACGCCGCGGTGCCGGCCCAAGTGGTGGGATTCAGCATACGCTCGTCGCTCGCCACGCTGCCGGTCCTGATGGAGGAAGCCGAGAAGACTCTGGGGGTTCGGCCGGAGGTCGCGGGTTTGGCGCTGCCGGCCGCGGTATCGCTGTTCAAGTACGCGTCTCCGGCCGTGCGGGTCACAGGTACGTTCTTCGTTGCGGGCCTTTTCGGGGTCCACCTGGGCGTTGTCGAGGCTGCCGCATTGGTGGCGGGTATCGGCGCGCTCTCGTTCTACTCGCCTGGAATCCCGAGCGGCGCCCTTTTTGTCATGGCTCCGCTCTACCAGGCCTTCGGGCTCCCGCTCGAGGGGATCGGCATCCTGATCGCTCTGGACGTCATCCCGGACATGTTCATCACGGCGTCGAACGTCACGGCGGATCTTGCGGTCGCGGCCCTCGTGGACCGTCCGGCCGCGCTCTAAACAGAACACTCGAGGAGGTCGCTCATGTGCAACTTCAGCAACGACGAAGACCGATTCGGCTACATCGTCGACACGCCCGAGATCCGTGGGCTGGTCGAGGAGACACAGAGGCTGATGCGCGAGATCGAGAGCGACGCCGAGCGGGTGGAGGCGTTGCAGCCGGCCTTCGCAAAACTCCTCGGGGCGGACGGCTGGTTGCCCGAGCAGTACGGCTCACCCGACCTGGAGAGCGGCATGGGTGGAGGCATTGGTCAGTACGCGCTGTACCGTTCCGAAGACGGATCCCTGTGTCTCTTCTCGCTGGTGATCCCGACCGGTGCTTCCACGCCGGTTCACGACCACCTGGCATGGGGCCTGATCGGTGTCTACCGCGGCGAGCAAGCCGAGACGATCTACGAGCGAATGGACGACGGAGTCGACGAGGCGCACGCGGATCTCCGCGTGTCCAAGGAGCTACACGTGAAGCGGGGCGAGTTCTACGCGTTGCTCCCGCCCACGGACGATATCCACTACGTCACGACCGTGTCGGAGGGGGCGTCCGTCTCGATTCATCTGTTGGCCAATGACACCGCGTGCGTCTGGCGGCACAAATTCGAGCCGGAGCAAGGTACGGTCGCGGCCTTCCGGTCTGGATACAGCAACGCTGCATGTCCGCCGGAGTAGGCCGAGGCGCATAGCGGTCTGACATGACCAGCCTGAAGACACTTCCGCCCAATGACATCTCAGATGCGGAGCGAGGGAATGATCTCGGCCCCCTTCGATGAGCATCGGGACGTCGTCCGTCCCGAGTGGATCGACGCCAACGGCCATCTCAACATGGGGTACTACGTGGTGGCCTTCGACCGGGCGACCGACGCCTGGCTCGATCACATCGGTCTCACGGCCAGCGAGAGGGAGCGCTCGGGTGCCACCACCTTCACGCTCGAGTCACACGTGAACTACCTGCGAGAGGTGCGTGAGGCTGCTCCGTTACGCTTCACGACGAGGCTCATAGCGTTCGACTCGAAGCGCATCCACTACTTCCACGAGATGCACCACGCCACGGAGGGCTTCTTGGCCGCCACCAACGAGCTGATGTCTCTGCACGTGAACCTGGCCAAGCGCCGGGCGGCGCCGATGGCGGCGGACGTGCTCGTGCGGCTAGGCGACGTCCTAACGCTGCACGAGACTTTGCCCGTACCTGATCAGGTCGGGCGCCGAATCGGGCTGTAGCGGCCCGCTAGTTCATCTTCCCGGGGAGCCAGAGCACGATTTCGGGGAAGGCGATGAGTAGCGCGATCACCACCAACTCGCCGATCACAAAAGGCAATACCCCCATGAAGATCTCCCCCATGGGCACCTCGGGCGCGGTTCTGCGCATCACGAAAACGTTCGCGCCGACCGGCGGTGTCACCAGGGCGAGCTCGGCCATGACCACCGCGAAGACCCCGAACCAGATCGGGCTGATCCCGAGCTCGCTCACCACGGGCATCAGGAACGGGATGGTGAGAACGAGCATTCCGAAGACGTCCAACATCGCCCCCAGCACCAGGTAGAGCAGAACCAGCAGCACGAGAAAGCCGACTCTGCCCAGTTCCATGCCCACCAGGATCGAAACCAGGTCTTCGGTGATGCCGGTGATCGCCAGAAAGCGCGCCACCAGATATCCGCCGATGATGATCGCAAAGATCATGGCACTGATCAGCCCCGTCTCCTCGAGTGCCTTGCTCATCGCCGACCTACTCAACTTGCGCCTGAAGGCCGCAGTAACCAGCACGCCCGCGCAGCCGACTCCGGCCGCTTCGGTGGGCGTGAAGATGCCCCCGTAGATCCCGCCGATCACCAGGAGGAACAGCCCCAAGATGGGCATGAGGCCTACCGCCGAGGTCCGGCGCTCCTTCCAGGTCGCCCCCGGTCCGGGAGGCCCCAGGGAGGGCGTGATCATGCAACGAACCAGGATGATCGCCGAAAACATCACGGCTGTCAGAATGCCTGGCATGATACCCGCAATGAACAGTGCCCCGATCGACGTCTCGGTCATCACTCCGTAGAAGATGAAGATGAGGCTGGGTGGGATGAGGATGCCGAGCGTCCCCGAGGCGGCCAGCGAGCCGGTGGCCAGCCGCGGGTGGTACTTGTAGCGTCGCATCTCGGGCATGACGATCGCCCCCATCGTGGCTACGGTCGCGATGCTCGAGCCCGTGACCGCGCCGAACGCGCCGCAGGCCACCACCGACGTGATCGCCATACCGCCCGGGATCTTGCCGATCCAAGTGCGCACCCCGTCGTAGAGGTCCGAGGCGAGGCCGGTGTGGAATACCAGCTGGCCCATGAGCACGAAGAGCGGAATGGTCACGAAAACGAAGCTGCGTCCTTCGTCCCACGGAATCAGCAGGGTATGAGCGAGCGCGGGCCCTGGCCCTTCCAGGATCCAGATGCCGACGGCTCCGGTGAGCGCCATCGAGAAGGCGATCGGTACGCCCAGCAGCAGCAGTAGGAACATCACGGCGATGCCGATGAGACCGATGAGCGTCAGGCTCACTGTGCGTCCCCGCTGGCGGCATCGCCTTCCGGCGCGTCGATGTCCGCGGACGCCACAGCCTCGCCCCCACCGTCCTCGGACTTGCCGTGCACGAGATGTCTCAGCCCGTCTTCAGCCCCTGCGGGATTCGAGAGAAGTCGCAGTACCAGCACCGCCGCACAAAAGGCCAGGAATCCCATGAACGGCCAAATCTGCAGCCTGAGGTCCTCGCCCGTCTCGCCTGTCCCGATCATGAATGGCACGAAACGAGCACCCTGCACGGCCATCAGCCCGAAGACGATGATCCCGGAGACCGCGGCCAGCACGTCCGCCCACCTCCGCCGATTCCCAGAGAGGCGCGAGTAGAGCACCTCCATGCGGATGTGGTAGCCGCGGTCCCAGGCGTGGGGGAGGGCGGAGAAGATCGTCATCAGGAGCAGCAGCCCATTGACGTCGCGGCCCCATTCCAGCGGGGCACTGAACACGTAGCGGAGAAATACGTCCGTGGTGACGAGGAGCACGAGCGCGGGCATCGTCACGAAGATGCCCAGTCGGAACAGCTCGTACGCGACCCGCTCGGACCATCGATCGACGCGGTCTGCCGCGGTGTCGAGCCAGGTCGTCACCGTCGCCAGCGATTCGCCGGAACCGTCACAGCGAGATGATGCCCTGCACGGGTCTCTCCAGCACGTGATCCCAAAGCTGCTGGTCCGTCCACCCGTCGTATACGGCGGCGCGCTCTCTCGCTTCGCTCACGAAATCTCCGGCCGGGAGCCCGCGGCTCTCGTTTTCCTCGATGAAGCGTTGCTCCAGGGGCAGGATCGCGTCGATCCACTCCTGACGCTCGTCCGGCGTCAGCTCGATGACCTCCACCCCTCCTGCCTCAAGCGTCTCGATCGCCCGGCCCAAGGCTTCCCCACCGTAGTAGTTGCGATGGGCTACCTGCCCCCGCAGCCGGAAGAGATTGTAGAGATCCACACGCAGGTCGTCCGGCAGGCCGTCGAAAGTGCGAGGGCTCAGGCAATACTGCAGGACTGTGTGCGTCAGGCCGACGCGAGTGAAGTAGTTTCCGGTTTCGTGCAGCCGATACGCAGCCATGTCGGGGCCGCCCAGCGCGACGGCGTCGAGGATGCCCCTCTGGAACGCGGTGTACGTCTCGCCCGCGGCCATCACCACTGGGACTGCGCCCACCTGTCGGATGATCTCGGCGGTGAGCCCGCCGGTTGCGCGGACCTTGAGCCCACGAATGTCCGAGGGCGAGCGGATCGGTGTCTTGGAGATGATGTCGTAGGCGCTCGTCGAGTCACAGTGCGCGAGGTAGACGCCCATGCGCTCGTATTCCTCTTTCAGGTACTCCGGATACAGCTCTTCGGAGACGAGCGCCGCTACGCCGGGGTTCGGGAAGAGGAACGGCAACTGCAACCCATGCGTGAGGTGGAAGCTTCCGGGCTGGTAGGTGGCGTATGCGTGCGTATAGTCGGTGACGCCGGTTGCGACGGCCTTGAAGCCGTCGAGCGGTCCGTGTAGCAGCTTGTCGACGAAGTGCTCCCAGCGGATTCGCCCTCCGGTTCGCTCGGTGACGATCTCCTCCCAAGGCAGAAACACCTTCCCGTAGAGCCCATGCGAGTTGGGAATGTGTGCCGTGTAGCGAAGCAGCACGGAGTCACCGGTGACGTCGCGGCCCCCGCGCACGAAGGGCGCGGCCGCCGCTACGCCTAGCAACGAGCCCAGCACGCGGCGACGCGTCCAGTCGGGCGCGGACCCGTCGCTTGGCATGGATCGCTCGCTCAAAAGACGGCGATGGGGTTTACTGGGGAGCCGGTGCCGTTCGGAATCGGGAGCGGGGCGATCGTGAGCATGAATTCCCACCTTCCCTGGGCCGCGGCCATCTCGCTCAACGCCTCCAGGTCCGCCCGGTCGAGCAGATGAACGCCAAGCATCGTGAGCGCAAAGTCGTGCAGAGCCAGCGTGGGCAGGTCGCCCTCGGGTCGCGGCGTATACCCCGGGGTCTCCCACCCGAGCACCGCGATGTCCCGGGCCCTCAGCCACGGAATCACGGAGTTGTCGAAGCCCGCCGCCTCGGCCCAGGTGTCGAACGGTCCGACGACTTCTCGCCTCGCCCACCGGCCCCAGCGCAGGAGCATGGCGTCCCCCGAGCCGACGCGAACGCCGGTCTGCGCCTCCCACGCCTCGAGGTCCGCGACGGTGATCCGGGTTCCCGGCTCGAGGTAGGGCACGCCTTTGAGTCGCGGGATGTCATAGAGCACGCCGCGCGTAACGATCCCGTCCTTCATGGTGAGTACGGCGTTCTTCTGGGCGCCGCCCTCCATGGTGACGAGATCCGCGATCGGGTAGCCGTTCCACATCTTGCCGCCGAAGAAGCGATGCGCGAATCCGTCGATGTGCGTCGAGCCCAGCCCATGAATGCATCGATACGCCACGCGGTCGCTGGCGCCCCGCGGGCTGGCGTTCACCATCTCCCATTGCACGGGGCAGGGGTTGTCCGCGCTCTCCTCCGTCTGCGCGGTTCTCGCGAGCGACACGGTGATCCCCTCCTGCACGAGCGCGGCGGCCTCGAGACGCTTGGCCGGGGTGATCAGATTGAGCGCGCCCAGTTCGTCGTCAGGGCCCCATCGACCCCAGTTCGAGAGATCCGTCTGCCAGCGCTCGTACTCGGCCGCTGAGATGAGCGGGAGTGCCTCCTGGGCGCCGACTCCGACCAGGGTACTTAGCAGTAATAGCAGCAACACGGCCCTGGTCCGTGTTCTACTCGTCGAGATCCGTGAACGGGAGATCTTCATTTCGTCACCTCGTAGTCATGCCAATCGGTCGAACAGTTCTTCCATTCGTGTCCGCGTGCGAGCGTCCGGCAGGCGACCCATTCCGGCGCCCATGTTGTCGACGAGGTGGTCCGGATCCGAGGTGGCCGGAATGATGACCGTCACCGCCGGGTGCGAGAGGATGTACTTGAGGAAGAACTGGCCCCAACTCTCACAGTCGAAGTCGGCCGCCCATTCCGGGAGCTGCTCCCCGCGCGTCACGGCGAAGAGCCGGCCGACGTTGTACGGCTCGTTTACGATCACGGCCATCCCTCGGTCCTGCGCCAAAGGAATCAAACGCTCCGCCGCCTCACGTTCCCCGAGTGAGTAGTTGAGTTGGACGAAGTCGAGCTCTTCGGTGCGCAGCACCTGTTCCATCTGCTCGTACTGTCGCGCGAACGACGTGGTGACGCCGACGTACCGGGTTCGACCCTCCGCCTTGGACTGTCGGATCGTCCTCAGATGGACGTCGGTATCGCGCAGGTTGTGCACCTGATTGAGATCGATGGTGTCGCGTCCCCAAGTCCGGAACGAGCCCGACTGCTGATCGAGCCCGGCGTCACGCCCGCCGCTCGTCGAGATCTTGGTCGCGAAGAAGAGGTCGCTCTGGATTCCGAGCTCCTGGACCAACTCACCCGCCACGCTCTCGGAGCGCCCGTACGAAGGAGACGTGTCGAAGAAGCGTCCCCCCATATCGTGGAAGAGTCGCAACACTTCCCGCAAAGGACCCCGCTCTTCAGGCGACGGGCCCACACTGAACGTGCGCGCGCTCCCGAGCCCGACCGCGGGAATCTGCTGCCCCGAGGACGGGATGGTACGCAGGAGCTGCGCGCGCTCCTGGGGCCGCTGCAGGGCCGGCTCATGGGCGAACGCCGGTGTCTCACCCAGCGCTAGAGCGGCACCGGTCCCGGCGCTGATCCTGAGCATCTCTCGTCGCGATATCTTCATGATCACTCGATCACCTCTGCGGGGAGCTCGGTCTCGACGATCTCTCCGCCCTCCAGGGAGACGTGGTAGACGCTGGCTTCGGCCCGCGTGTGCACGACACGCGCGACCTCGTTGTCCGCAAAGAGGATGCCCGCGTCGTTGTCACAAGCATACCCGGGCTTCAATTCGCCAGAGCGAATCAAGCGATGGTACGTGGGCCGACGCACGGCTTCTGAGTCGTAGTGAGGCGAGTGACTGCCCTTCAGGAATCCCAGGCCCTCGATCTTCGACACTTCCTGGGGCCGCGAGTCCGTCGTGCCTTCTTCGAACCAGCAGAGGGAACCGGCGCTCGCGCCGCCCAACACGATGCCCTCGTCCCACGCCTGGCGCAGCACCTCATCGATTCCCTGCACGCGCCAGATCGCCTGCTGATTGAGCGTATTGCCACCGGACACGACGATCGCGTCCATCGACAGGAAGACGTCCTCCCAACTCTCATCCATGCTATAGCTGCTGATGAAGCTCTCCTGGACCAGCGGCACCACGTCCAGAGGCGCGCAGTTCTGGTACCAGCGAATGATGCTCGATTCATTATCCGCGGTCGCCGTCGGCAGATAGCAGATCCGCGGCCGCTGCTTGCCGGTCAACGACGCCATGTAGCGGATGAAGGTCGTGCCGAAGCCGCCGCCCGCGATGAGGATCTTGCGGCCAGCGATCTGAGGGGTAGAGGTGGCTCCCGGCGTGCTCGCCGAGAGCGACGTCGCGCCGAGGCCGACTGATGTCATCGCGGAAGAAACTAGAAAGTCTCTGCGTTTCATGAGAGCCCGTGCATAAAACCGAACCGGTAATGGATCATTGCCGTAACGTACGGGCCGGTCGTTCGCGTAGCGACCTCATGCCGCACCGCCGCGCTCGCCGTCTGAGCTGCCACCCGCGTTGCCAGTTTCGTTCGCGCCGCCGATGTTGCCCAGCAGTGCACTCGAAGCGGAGGAAGCAGGCGATGAGGACCAGCGGGAGCAGGAGTGTTCGGACCGGCGCACGAGCGGTAGCAACGACGCTAGCGATGTTCGCAGTGGTGGCGAGCTCGGCGTTTGCGCAGAGCGATGCGGCGGACGACGGCAAGAGACATATGACGATGCAAGAGTCTCTCCTGCTTCCGGCGTGGGGCGGATACCGTCTGTCCCCGGATAACAGCAAGCTGGTCTTCACCAAACGCGAAATGGACTCGGAGGACTGGGAGAGCGTCACCCACGTCTGGGTGCACGATCTCGAGACCAACGAGTCGATTCAGCTCACCAACTCGGCCAAGGGCGAGAGCAACCCCGTGTGGTTGCCCGACGGCCGTGTCCTCTTCAACTCCCGTCGCGGCGACGGAGACGACGCGGAGAACCGTTTCTGGGCGATTTCGTTGCGAGGCGGCGAGGCGGTTCCTTTCTTCGATGACAGCGACGTCGAGGATGACGACGACAAGGCACCCACCAGCGGCTCGTTCACGAAGGACTTCTCCCAGATCGCCTACACGGAGGAGTCCGAGCGCGTCGATCACGAGGAGTGGGAGGCCCGCAAGAAGGAGAAGGACGACGCCTACTACGCGGAAGAGAAGCTCACGTGGCGCCAGATCTGGGTGTACGGCGCGGAGAGCGGTGAGAAGACACAAATCACGGAGGGAGAGTTCGACCATCAGGGACCGCAGTGGTCACCCGACGGCCAGTGGCTGGCGTTTACTTCGAACCGGACGCAAACGCAGATGGGCGATCCCGGTCGCAGCGACAACTCCGACGTGTTGATCGTGTCGGCCCAGGGCGGGGAGCCCCGCAATCTGACAGCTGGCAACTCGGGCTCGGATCGCGGGCCGGTGTGGTCGCCGGACGGGACACGCATCGCGTACACGGGAAGCCTCGAAGAGAACAGCGGCGCGGCCCAGAGCGATGTCTTCGTGGTTGATGTGGACGGGGGCGCGCCGCGCAACCTCACAGCGGACATCAACCTCTCGGCGTCGGGCGTACGCTGGTCCGCCGATGGCAGCGACATCCTGTTCACGACCGCGGACGGTCTTTCGTCACACCTGTATGTGGTTCCAGCCGGGAGCGGCGAGCCGGAGATGATCCTGCCCGACGACGAGTACATCTATGGCGGCACGAGGCTTTCGGACGACGGCACCAAGCTGATCTTCACGGGAAGCTCTCCGTATACGACGGGCGAGGTCTTTATCGCCGATGCGGACGGCTCGAACATCGAGCATGTGCTCAGCCCCACGAATGAGATGGAGGCCTTCGAGCTCGCTCGCTCCGAGCTTCTCACCTGGGAGGGCGCGGACGGGTGGCAGATCGAGGGTGTGCTCACGTATCCGCTCGACTATGTGGAAGGGCAGAGCTACCCGATGATCCTACAGGTCCACGGTGGCCCGCACGGTCGCTTCTCCAAGGGATTCAATTCCGGTTCGCAGATCTGGGCAGCCCGCGGATATGCGGTCCTGCGGGGGAATCCTCGCGGCAGCTCCGGCCGCACACTGGAATTCTCCAACGCCAACTACATGGACTGGGGCGGCAAGGACTTCCAGGACCTGATGGCGGGTGTCGACTACGTGGTCGAGATGGGCGTCGCCAACCCCGACGAGCTGGCGATCATGGGCGGGAGCTACGGAGGCTTCATGACCTTCTGGGGTGTCACCCAGACCGATCGCTTCAAGGCCGCCATCGGCCACGCAGCGATCTCCGACTGGTACGCTTTCTACGGCCAGACCGACATCCCCTACCTGCTCGAGTTCGGCTTCGGGGGCTTGCCGTGGGAGACGAAAGAGACGTTCGAGCAGTTCTCGCCGATCGAGTACGCCGGTAACGTGACGACCCCGCTGCTCATCACGCACGGGGAGCAGGATCGGCGGGTGCCGATCACCCAGGGCGAAGAGTACTTTCGCACACTGAAAAAGATGGGCGCGGACGTGGAGTTCCTACGCTTCCCACGCGAGGGCCACGGGATTCGCGAGCCGCGCCACCGCATCTTTCTGGATCAGGAGCAAGCCAAGTGGATCGATCGCTGGGTGCGGTCGACGCGGGCGGTTACGGACGCGGGAGGGTAGCTCGGAAGCCGACTAGCGCCCTCCCGGATTCAGGGTGAGCCGATGCGCCGCGATCTCCTCTACGGCCTCGCGCGTGAAGACCAGTGGGAAGTATTCCCCGTTCCCCAGATTGTCGACGAGGTTGTCGTAGTAGGGGCTGCCGGGCTGCGCCGACTGGCCGGGGGAGTTGCTCGCGACGGAGCGGTCCAGGTCGGACAGGTCGATGATCCTGCGGAAGTTGGCGCCCGTAGCGTTGACCGTTCCCGAGCCTCCGGGGCGCTCGACCGTCGGTAGGTCGAATGCGGCGGCCATGATGTGGCGCAGCTCACTGTCGTGGAGCCTTCCGTATCGCCACTGGGTCCGGTCCGGCCCGAGCTCTTCGGTCAGACGCTCCAACGCGGCGGTCAGTCCCTGCTCGAGCAATGCGCGACGCTGCTCGATCGGCGTGGCCGAGTCCTGGGCTCCGTCGTCGGCCAGGGCGTTCCAGCTCACGTAGACTGCCCCCGCGATGCTCTCCCTAGAGAAGACCGCATCCCATTCGGCGATTGCGCCCCGCGCCCACTCGACGTCGGCGTCGTCGGAGGCCCAGCCCCTGAACGCAGCCAGGTCCCTCGCCGCTCGCAGCGAATACGCGTCCATCTGGACCCCCATGTGATCCTCGACAGAGAGCTTCTCGTCGGATCCGAGGATCTGGTGCAGGCGGGTGATTCGTGACGTCTCGACGCCTCTCGATGAATGGTAGAAGACCGGTCGCCCCTCGTAGCCCGGCGGATGGACGTTGTTGTTGGCGGTCGCGATGTAACCGCGACCGGGGTTGAACTCGCGCGGAAGATCGGTCCGGAAGCCACGCCACTCGTAGTCACCGTTGCCGGGCACGGGCAACCGGCCGGTCCAACCGTCTCGGTCGGGCGTGAGCCCCGTGACCTGGAGCGCGATGTTCCCGTCGACGTCCCCACAGATCAGGCTGTGCGTGGGAATCAGCCAGTGCATGGCCCGGTCGAAGAAATCCTCGCAGCTGTTCGCCTGCGCGAGCTGGAAGCTGCCCTTGTAGGCGGCCGTGCCGGGTTCCTGAACGACCGAGCGCACGGCGTAGATGCGCCGGTTGTCCATGTCCTCGAAGAAGACGGGGCCGTGGCGGGTGAACTTCAGCTCGACCGTGTCCGGGTCCTGGCCCTTGATCAGGATTTCTTCACGGATGACGCGCAGCGGCTCGAAGCCGTCCTGCCAGCGAACGAGGTTTTCGTCCTCCGGGTGCAACGTCTCCACGTAGACGTCCACCATGTCCGTTCCCGCGAAGGTGAAGCCCCAAGCCATGCGCTCGTTGTTGCCCGCGTCCACACCGACGAACGGCGGCTCGCCTCCACCCGTCACGTTCCATCCCGGAGCGACGAGGTGGACGAAGTAGCGTAGCGCCGGCATCTCGATGCGTCGGTGGGGGTCGTTTGCAAGGATTGGGATGCCGGTGGGAGAACGCGTTCCGCTCATCACCCAGTTGTTGCTACCCTCGGTGGGGACTTCCCGGCTCGATACCTGGGCCGTGCGCACGCTCGGCATGAGGGCGCGGTAGGCCTCGACGACCTCCAGATCGGGTAGTCTGCCTGCCACGAAGGGATCCGAGTCGCCCCGCCGCATCTCGTTGAGCATGCGCTGGCTGATCATTTCAGGGCTGAGGCCGTCGGGAATCTCCAGGTCGTCCCAGGGATCGGGGGCGGCGCGTCGGTTGGCCTCCTCGGCGCCGAGGCGCGCCACGTTCATGGCGAGTTGGACCTCGCTGATCGCGTGGCCGCGAACACTCGGAACGGCTAGTGCGGCCCAGCGCAGAACAACCGTGCGCGCGGTCCACGGATCGGGCGTGAGTCCCGTCAGCTGGAACTCGACGGGGAGGTTGTCGCGGTTCTGTTCGATGAAGGCGTTCACGCCGTTTGCATAGGCCGTGAAGATGCGTTCCGCATCGGGGTGATAGCTGGTCCACTCCGTCTCGTCCCAGGGCCCGCGAAACATCATGAGCCGAGTGCGACGGTCGTAGGGAAGCGCCTCGGGCCCGAAGATCTCGGCGAGCCGCCCCTCGTGCCAGCGGCGCCACATTTCCATCTGCCAGAGCCGATCCTGTGCCATCACGTATCCCTGGGCCAGGAACAGATCATCGTCGTTCTGAGCGTAGATGTGCGGAATGCCAGACTCGTCGCGAATGACCTCGACCGACTCCCTCAAGCCCGGAACGTCCAACTCGCCGTCGATTTGGGCGAGGGACCGCTGCGCCAGTTCCTCGAGCGATGCCGCGGAGGGCTCTGCGCAGGCGGAAAGCGCGGCGGTCAGGGCAACCATGGCCATGCGGGCGATGCTTCTGCCGGACACGAACGACTGGGCGATGGACATCGGGGCCTCCCCACTGGGGCGAGCAGAACTGGCTACGGTCCGGTGACAGTGCCTCCGGGGAGATAGCGCGTCAATCGAGGGTGCGCAGCCCGGCGGTTGTTCGCGCACTCGGCAGCGTCTACCGTGGTGCTCGCGGTCGTCATGATTCCGGACTTCAATGCCTCGGGCACCGAAGCCTCTTGGGGAGGGGTTCGCGGAATCCGGGACGAGATGCTCGACTCCGCACGCTTAGGGTTCAGCGTCTGCCTGCGTCCGACGGACCCATACTCAGAAGATGCGGCGACCGTCCAGATCCCCGGGAACCGGAATGCCCGCGAGCCCGGCCAGCGTGGGTGCGAAGTCCACCGTGTACACGGGTGCGTCCGAGGCTCCGGACTCGACGCCCGCGCCCATGAAGATCATTTCTACGTGCCGGTCGTACCAATACGTCGTTTCGTGATTCGTGCCCCTGGGGAATCCTACCAAATCTCCGTCCTCGAAGCGGACTTCGACGCCCCACCGTGACAGCGGCCCCCATGGGCGTCCGGGGTAGTACGAGTTCCGGAAGAGTACCGCGAACGAATCCGCGGGCTCAGCGCGTGTCAGCTCGGAGTGCGTGTACGCCTTCGCCACCAAGCCCCGTTGCTCGATGAGCCGGGCGACCCGCTCTGCGATCTCCTCTGGAGAGCCTCCGGCACGCACACCTTGATTCAGGGCCTCTGCGAGCAGCGCGGTCCTTTCTGCGTCGGAGATTCGTTCGGCGTCCGGGTTTATTCCCAACTCGACCTGAGCCTCGGGGATGGTGACAACCCCGTGGTCTCCCGCCAGGCCGAGCAACCACGCGCCTTCGCCGACCTCCTCATCCAGGTATTCGAAGAACTCGCCGAGCAGCTGGTCGACGTTGATGAGGGTGGAGAGTTGCTCCTGACTGAACGGGCCAAAGGCGTGCCCGACCAGGTCGGTGGCGGAGAGCGAGATCGCCAGGAAGTCCTGTTCGCGGCGCTGGCCGAGATCGAACTCGTCGATGACCTCGTGCGCCAGAGCCATGACCGCGTCGTCGACGCGTGATTGACCGAAGGCCCACACGTTGCGGGCCTGCTCGTGGTCCTCCGCGACTTCCTCTGCGCCCACGTGTGGGAACACCGTGTGAACTCCGTCGCCCTCGTAGACTGCGGCGTCTGGTCGCGCGAGCGCTCGGAACTGCTCGGGCACCTGCGACTCCCACGTCTGGTTGTCGGTGAAGTCGGGCATGACTCGGTCGTTGAAGCGGTCGAGCCAACGCGGATAACCACGCATGTAGTGCCGGGACGTGATGAAGCGACCGACCTCGGGCAGGAGCCAGTACACGTGCTCGTTCGTCTGCCCTCCCATGGGAATGGCCGCGCGATCCTTCTTCGATATCGATATCCGGCGCGAGTCGTCGTCTTGGGCGTGCAACCAGTCCGGAAGGCCTTCCCGCAGCATCGTCTGTGGGGAACGCCCTTCGAGCGCAGCCACGTTCTCGAAGCCTACGATCACGTTCGGCGGGTCGGCGACCGCGTAGGATATGCGCCATTCACCGTCGAGATCGTAAAACCAAGAATTGGCGACTACGCCGTGGCGCGACGGAAAGACACCGGTGGTGAGCGTCGCGTGGCCCGGGGCCGTGCTGGTGCGAGCGTGGGCGTGCGACGCCTGCGTGAAGCGAAAGCCCTCGTCGAGAAGGCGGCGGAATCCACCGCTGAAGGCCGGTTCGTAGCGGTCGAGTAGATCACCTCGCAGCTGGTCGACGACCAGCATGACGACCAGCTTCGGAGTCTCTTCCTGTGCAAGAACGCTGGGCGTGACGAGCGCACCCATCGTCAGGGCCAGGCACTGTGCTCGGAAGAAGCTCGTCATACCGCGATTTTCTCAAGTTCGATCACACCCGTTCCACTCTCCCCCCACAATCCTGACACGTCCGCCGGGGTCGATGTTCCGACGGACAGTAGATTACCCAAACCGCAGCAGGGCGAAACCATGATCGACCACATCGAGGTTCGTACTCGGGGCAAGGGCCTCCATGAAATCACCGACTCAGTGGAGGGCGTCGTCCGTGCGAGTCGTTTGGATGAAGGGCTCTGCACGCTGATGATCCAGCACACGTCGGCGAGTCTCACGATCCAGGAGAACGCCGACCCCTCGGCCCGACGCGACCTCGAGAACTGGATGGAGCGGCACGTGCCCGAGCACGACCCTCATTTCACGCACGTGCACGAGGGCCCGGACGACATGCCGTCCCACATCAGGGCGGCGCTCACCGCGACGACGCTGTCGATCCCGATCGCGCGGGGCGCGTTGGCTCTCGGCACCTGGCAGGGCATCTATCTGTGGGAGCACCGCCGGCGTGGATCGCTGCGGCGGTGTGTTTTGCACGTCGGCGCTTGATGGTGGCCTCCGTCACGCAGGCAACCTCAATGCGACCAACTCAGGTACCGCTCCGCCGACTGTGAGCGCGATGTATTGCACCCCCTCGTGCAGATAGGTCATGGGAGTCCCGATGGCTCGCGCCGGGAGGTCGACCCATCCGACGACATCGCCGGTGGCCTTGTCACGCGCCACGAGGCGGGGCCCGTCGTCGGTGCCCCCGGTCGATAGAGCGCTCACCAGCAGAGTCTTGGTCAGCACGGGACCGTTGATCACTCCCTCATCCCCCAACGGGGGTAGGGCCAGGTGGCTCAGCAGCTCATGATCGCGGAATCGGTCGCCGTCGCCGGCCGGCTGCATCCACTGGTGCTCACCTTCGTTGAGGTCGATTGCGGTGATCCGCGAGTACGGCGGCTTGAGTAGTGGTAGACCATTGGGCATGTCCGGCTGCACACCGCTCCCGAATCCGCCCTGCGTGAGCCGCAGATTCCCGCCCTGGGCGGCGTCCGGAGTGTAGTACTTCAGCACCGAGACCCCGTTGACGGACGGCACATAGAGGAGCCCCGTGTCGGGATCGACGGCGGCGCCGGTCCAACTCGCGGCTCCTCTGATGTGAGGTCGTTGAATCGTGCCCTGCATCCCGCTTTCGGCGCTCATCGTGGGTGGGGTGAAGAGCGGCCCGAGCCTGAAGTTGTTGACCGCCGCGACCGCCATCGCTCGGAGCTCGGGCGTGAAGTCGACGAGATCGTCGATGCTCATCCCCTGATACTCGAACGGTGCCGGCTTGGTCGGGAACGGCTGGGTCGGCGAGAGTACGTCGCCCTCGAGGTCGGTATCGGTCGCGACCGGACGCTCTTCGATCGGCCAGACCGGCTCACCCGTCAGGCGGTCGAAAACGTAGGTGAACCCCTGTTTGCTCACCTGTGCGATCGCCCTGATCGCACGGCCGTCCACGGTGATGTCGATCAGGTTCGGTGCCGCAGGGAAGTCGTAGTCCCAGACGCCGTGGTGGACCGCCTGGAAGTGCCATATGCGCTGGCCGGTCTCGATGTCGAGCGCGACGAGACTCTCCGCGAAGAGGTTGTCGCCCAGACGGTGGCCGCCGTAGTAGTCGCTGGTGGGCGTTCCGGTGGGCAGATACACCAGTCCGAGCTCGTCGTCGACGCTCAGCATCGCCCAAACGTTCGTATTGCCCGAGTAGCGCCATGAGTCCTCGAGCCAAGTATCGACGCCGAGGTCGCCTTCTTGCGGGACGGTGCGAAACATCCACTTCGTTTCGCCGGTTCGCGCGTCGACGCCTTTGAGCCATCCGGGGGGAGCCTCACGGCGAATCGCGTAGTCCGAGATGATCGTCGGAGTGACGATGACGTTGCGCGCGACGATGGGTGGGGACGCGGCCCCCACTAGGTTGCGACCGCGCTGGTCCGTCTCTCCGCGCGTCGCCCGGGGGATGCCCTCCATGAGATCGACGCGACCGCGGTCGCCGAAGTCGAGCACGGGCTGTCCTGTCTGGGCATCGACCCCGACCAGGTATCCATCGCTGGTGCCCCAGAAGACCCTCGCCTCGTCACCGTCCGTCCAGTGGGCGACGCCGCGGGAACGATACGCGTGGGTCGGCAGGCCGCCCAGATAGGCCCGTGGGTCGTGCACCCAGATAGTCTCGCCGGTGCCGGCATCGACAGCCGCCGCCTGATGCAACGCCGTGGACAGATAGAGAACTCCAGTCACCATCAAAGGCGTCGCTTGGAACCCCCTGATCGAGATCTCGGGGATCTGCTCTCGTAGCGCGTCCAGATCGAGCGATCCATCGGCCGACTGCCAACTCCACGCGATTCGCAGGTCGCTGAAGTTGCTGGCGTCGATCTGGTCCAACGGTGAGTACTTGGTACTGCCGAGGTCGCCACCGTAGCTCCGCCACTCGCCGTTCTGGGCGCCGTGTTGGGCGAGCCCAGGTGTGGCCCCGAACGTGGCCGTGCACAACCAGATGGCACAGACGCTGACGGGACCACGGATGCCAGACATTCCTTCCTCCTTGGCGAACGCTTCGGTGGGGATCACCTCGCCTGCAAGGTTCTCCGGGCAATGCCGGGGCACAAGAAGTGGACTGGCGTCAAGAAGACACGCTGATGCCGATCCGCAGTAGCTTGCACGAACACCACCGCGCGACGGACGGGTCATCAGGCTCAAGAACCCCGACCTGTTGGGCTCGCGCTTGCGGCCGACCGACGACGCAAACGGATTCCGACTGGAGGTTCGCAAAGGCAAGAAGAAGGAGTGGTTCCAGCGTGCCGAGGTGGAGCGCCTCGCCGGTCAAATCATTCCGGCGATGAACCGGATGGGGGGCAAGAAGCGCACGGTGCAGGCAGCGGTGGGTGAGATCGAGCACCACCGCCACCCGGCCGAGTTCCTGGCGGACGTCATCACTGGCAATCGCTTCGCCGACAAGAAGGGTGTCCCGGGTTACATCAACAAGATGCTGGCGCCGACGAAGCTCGCGCTGGAGATGTCTCTGCACGAAGAGCAGGAGAGACGGGCGCTGGAGGGTGAACTCTGGCTGTTGGAGCGGGCCTGGGAGGAAGCGGAGGAGATCGCGGATATTTCCGACAATCTTCTGCTTCCAACCGAAACGGGTGCCTTCATCGAGAAGCACCGGGCGGACGGCGAGCGCTCAGAATGAAGGCGCTGTAGCGGTCCAGGTCGTCGACGCTCAATAGATCCACACCTGCATCGAGCAGCTCTCGCCATACGTCTTCCATGGGACGGCCGTCGGGGACCGGGATGTTCCAGAATCGAAGGCGGTAGCCGCTCCGGTGGGCAGCGTCGAGCGTCTGCGCCAGCCGGCGGGAGTCGTGGTCTGAGAGGGGGCCCGAGCCGCGCCAACTGAAGTGGTCTTCCCAG